>NZ_JBMDII010000094.1:0-329 GCF_057808605.1 Comamonas sp. FG99 | reverse complement strand
TGTTCACGGCATAGCTGGTGCCGAAGTTCAGCAGCGTCACCGGCCGCGAGCGCACAGTGTTCAGCGTATCGAGCGCACGCGATCCCATGTAGCGCAGGCGCAGCGTGCTGGTCCACGGCCCCTGCTGCCACACCACACCGGTGGCAGCCACGCGCTCGACCGCGTTGTCCACGTAGTTGCCTTCGCCTTCCGGCGCCACGCCGCGAAAGCGCGCCCGCGAGACGGCGGCATCTGCCTCCACGCGCCAGCGCGGATTGATCTGCCAGCGCAAGGTTGTATTGACCCACTAAAAACCTGCACAGGTCCTAAACTTGAAGAAAGGACCTGAA
>NZ_JBMDII010000093.1:0-332 GCF_057808605.1 Comamonas sp. FG99 | reverse complement strand
TAGCGTCAACTACGACAGACATCCTCGGTCAAGATGGATTGGCCGGACGGATACCCACCATCACGGTCGATCCGCAAAGTGGCGCACCGGCCGAACGGGTGCCGGCCCTGGTCAAGGGCCAGGGCGCGGAAGTCGGCTGGCGCTGGCAGCCGCGCGACGGCCTCACGGTCACGGCGGCACTGTGGCAGCTACAGCTTGACTCGGAACTGGTGTATGTGGGCGATGCCGGCAGCACCGAGGCCGGCCGCGCCAGCAAGCGCCGCGGCCTGGAGGCCACCTTGTATTGACCCACCGGAATCTGCACAGGTCAGGCCGCTAATGCACATGCCTCA
>NZ_JBMDII010000092.1:0-358 GCF_057808605.1 Comamonas sp. FG99 | reverse complement strand
GGCAGCGTCACACTGGCCGGCACGGCGACCAGCGGCAGCGCCACGGTGAAGGTGCCGCAAGGCGCCACCTGCACGACGCTGGCGGAAACCAACAAGGCGAGCGCGCCCAGCAACTACGCCTGGCAGACAGAGACCACGGTGCCGCCGGCAGGCGCCATCGCGCAAGGTGCGCAGGGCAGCATCACCAACCCGCTGGCGCGCAACCAGATCGATGTGACGATCACCAAGACAGTGACTGGCGCACCCTCGGGTGGGGCACCGGGCAGCTATGGCTTCACGCTGAGCTGCGACACCGGCAGCTATTCAGGCAGCGTCACACTGGCCGGCACGGCGACCAGCGGCAGCGCCACGGTGAAGG
>NZ_JBMDII010000091.1:0-441 GCF_057808605.1 Comamonas sp. FG99 | reverse complement strand
CTGCTGCCAGCCAGTGCGCAGGTTTGAAGGCAGAGGCCGGGACTCGCCCCGGCGGGCGACCCCCTTTCTTGTGCGCACCGGAGTGCCGGCCACAAGAAAGGGGGCAAAGAAAGCGCCCCGGCTGTCTGCGACCCCGCTGCTGCGCAGCGGGGCAACCTGCGGCGGGGCGTTTGCGGGGTGCGCCGCAGAACTCGCTGCGCGCCCAAGGGCGCTACGCTCAAACAACTGCGGCGAGCCAGACTACGAAGCATGCGCGCACAGGCGCGCATGCCACCCCGCAAACGCCCCGCCGCAGGCGCTGCCAGATGGGGTGGGCCAACCACACGGGCCATCGCTTTGCTCGGCCTGGCTTTGTGGGGCCGAGCGAAGCGACGGCCCGAAAGGCGGTTCACCCCCCATCTAGCCGTGGCGAGAAGCGCAGGGCGCGGGGCGTGCATGCGC
>NZ_JBMDII010000090.1:0-557 GCF_057808605.1 Comamonas sp. FG99 | reverse complement strand
TCTGGATGTCGATGCGGATGCGGCCCTGGCTCACATGGCCGAACAGCTCGGCCAGCAGGGCCTGCTTCTCGGCCGGATCGGCGATGTAGTCGGCCAGCGCCGGGCGCGTCAGGTACAGCGAGCCCTTGCGCGCCAGGATGTTGGGATCGAACGGCTCTACCGTGCCCGACGCCGTGCCCACGCAGACCATCAGCCCACGGCGCTTGAGCGAGTCCAGCGAAGCCATGAAGGTGTCCCGGCCCACGCTGTCGAACACCACGTCAACGCCGCGCCCGCCGGTCAGCTCGCGCACCGCAGGCGCCACCGGCTCGCGGCTGTAGTTGATGACATGGTCGCAGCCATGGGCGCGCGCCACCTCGGCCTTGGCATCGCTCGACACCGTGCCTATCACCGTCAGCCCCAGCAGCTTGGCCCATTGCGACACGATCAGGCCCACGCCGCCGGCGGCCGCGTGCAGCAGGATGGCCTCGCCGGGCTGGAAGTCGTGGATGCGGCGCATCAGGTAGGCCGAGGTCAGGCCGCGCATGGTCATCGCGGCGGCGGTCTCGAAGGCGATG
>NZ_JBMDII010000009.1:0-150463 GCF_057808605.1 Comamonas sp. FG99 | reverse complement strand
CCGCCGGGGCGAGTCCCGGCCTCTGCCTTCAAACCTGCGCACTGGCTGGCAGCAGCTTCGGCTTGCTAAGTGAACGGCATTCCCGGCCAGGCAGCGTTTGTCCGAGTAATTAGCTTGCGTTTGCTTGTAACAAGCGGTAAGGCTACACTTTGTCCGTATATTCCGCGCTTCCTGGTCTTTAAGGACCAAAGCGTGGCGGACGGCCGATGCTGGCGAGGTGCAGGTATGGATACCGGCAGTGGCAGCAGGCGTTATCACCTGCTTTTTGACTCTTGAGGGCGCGTATGGCGCTCATCAGGAATACATAGTCATCTAGCGATGTGCCCACGCCAGTCCTTGCTGCTGTGTGTGCGCTTCGCAGCAAGGAGCGAGCAGTGTCCAAACTGGACTTGAACCGGCGCAGTTTCCTGAAGGCTGCCGCCGCCATGGGCGTGATTGCAGGCGTGCGCCCCGTCAAAGACGCGCTTGCGGAATTGATCACCCCTGCCGGCGGGCAGGAATCCCACTGGATCAGCGGCAACAAGCTCAATTACCGCCGCGATGGCCTGGCCAAGGTCACCGGGCAGAAGGTCTTTGCCATAGACCTGCGCGCCAGGGATATGCAGGGCTGGCCCGAGCAGCAGTCGCATGCGCTGACCATCCATGTTCCGCGCGCGGACCGCATCTACGAGGGGCTGGACCTGTCGGTGCTGGGCAGCGACTACCAGCCCGATGTGCTGATCGATGCGGAGTCCATAGCGGCTGACGGCGTAGGCATGCCCGAGCCCGGCTTCTACGGCGAGTTCTTCGTCAAGAAGGGGCAGCTGCCGAGCATGCTCGGCCATCCGGTGGCCGTGGCCATATGGCACGACTATGAGAAATTTCGCGTGGCCAACAAGCGCCTGCGCTTCAACGATGCGGTCTTTCGCTTTGGCGCCCAGGCCGCGCAGCCGCCGCGCGCGCCCTATGTGGCCGCGCGCTATGTGCGGGTGCAGGGCGAGGATGCGTACGGCGAGGACAAGTTCTCGCCGATGAAGGACACGGTCATCTGGCCGCAGCTCGACGACCAGGGCGTGCACTGGCCGGACCAGGGCCATCCCGCCTTCGGCGCGCTGATGGGCGAGTCGGCGCGCATCCAGGCCGAGATGAAGCAGCCCAGGGACGGCCTGCGCGCCTTTGCCCGCAAGTACTACAGCCAGTCCATCGAGCATGTGGCCATGGAGATGGAGAACGGCCTGGCCTGGTACGACCGTGGCAGCGGCACGCTGCGCATGGTGGCGGCGAGCCAGGCGCCCTATGGCACGGCCGAGCATGTGATGCACATGCTCAAGGACAGCAAGCTGCCGCTCGGCAAGCTGGACTACGTGAGCGCCTACACCGTGGGCTATGGCCAGAAAGAGCACCATCCCTTTCCGTTCTATGTGGTGCTGGCGTCGCTCTATGCCCAGGGCCGCCCGGTGCGGCTGGCGCTGGACCGCTGGAAGCATTTCCAGTTCGCGCTCAAGCGCCATCCCTTCGATGTGGAAACCGCCATCTCGGTGGACAAGGACGGCAAGTTCCACGCGCTGACCTGCCACATGGTGGGCGATGGCGGCGGCGTGGCCAACTTCAGCCCGTCGGTGGGCACGGTGGCGGTGACCGCGGCGCAGTCGATCTACTACTTTCCCGAGAGCGATCTGTCGACCGAGGTGCATCCGTCCATCGGCGTGACGGCGGGCTCCATGCGCGGCTACGGCACGGTGCAGTCGATGGCCTATACCGAGATGCTGGTGGACGAGATCGCCCAGGAGGTCGGCCTCGACGCCATAGCGCTGCGCCAGCGCAACGTGCTCAAGAGCAGCATGAAGAACACCCAGGGCGCATCGCCCTCGGGCCAGCTGCGCATCGGCGAGATTCTGGATTTGGCCGCCAAGGAGCCGATGTGGACCGAGCGCGCCCAGCGCAAGGCCGACTACGAGGCGGCCAATCCCGGCATGCTCTACGGCATAGGCTTCGGCGCGGTGCAAAAGGACTTCGGCACGGGCGCCGAGGCCTCGATCGCCCAGCTTGAGATCACGCCCGAGGGGCGCATCAAGATGCGCCATATCGCCACCGAGATCGGCACCGGCAGCACCACCGCGCAGCTGGTGGCGGTGGAGCCGTTCCTGGGGCGCCCGGCAGACGAGGTGGATTTCGCTGTGAACCACTGGGACAACCTGCCCCTGCACACCAAGGACGAGCCCTACACCACGCCGCAGGCCAGGGAAGACGAGCTCGCCAAGGATCCGTATTGGGTGCCGCGCCTGGTCTCGCCGGTGTCGGCCTCGAACTCGGCCTACTACTTCCGCCATGCCACGCAGCAGGCGGCGCAATTGCTGCTCAAGCTGTGCCTGTGGCCCGCGGCCCAGTCCATCTGGTCCGGCAAGCAGGGCGGGGGGCAGATGCTGCCCAGCAGCGTCACCGAAGGCATGCTGGAATGGCGCGACCGCATGCTGGTGGCCGAAGGCCTGGAGCCGCTGAGCCTGGAGCGCCTGGCCGCCCGCGCGCACGAGCTCGGCCTGGTGACCGGCGTGTGCGTGCATGCGTTCAACCGCTGGGCCTGGGCCCGGGCGGACTTCAGCGTCGATGGCAACAAGTTCCAGGCGATGGTGGATGCGCTCGCGGTGCAATACGGCCGCGGCGCGAGCGATGCCCGCAAGGCCGCCATGAATGCCGGCGGCTACGCCTTCGTCGCGCGCGACAAGGTCTACTACCCGCCGGTGCAGCGCAACAACGCGGGCACGGTGTACTACGCGCCCTGCGCCACGATGGTGGAGCTGGCCGTGGCCCCGGGCACCGGCAAGGTGCAGATCCTGTCGCACCGCACCTGGCTGGAATGCGGCACGCAGATCGTGCCCGAGCTGGTGTCCGGCCAGATACAGGGCGGCGTGGCCATGGGCATCGGCCATGCGCTCTATGAAGACCTGCCGCGCTATGAAACCGGCCCGGGCAACGGCCAGTGGGGCCTGAGCCGCTACCACCTGCCGCGCGCCAGCGAAGTGGCGGTGTGGAAGGCCGAGGGCCAGGTGCTGGCGCCGCTGTCGCGCACCGATCCGCCCAAGGGCATGGCCGAGGTGGTGATGATCCCGGTGGTCGCCGCCTGCGTCAACGCCATCGCCCATGCCACGGGCAAGCGCTTCTATGCCACCCCCGTGACCCCCGACAAAATCAAGGAGGTGCTGTGATGCAGGACCGTATCCAATTCTCTGCCACGATCAATCGCAAAAAAGTAGGCCCCATCGACGTTCCCAAGGACTTGATGATGATCGAGTTCCTGCAGGAATACGCGGGCATGAGCGGCACCCGCCTGGGCTGCGGCCAGGGCGTATGCCGCGCCTGCACCATCATCGTCGACGACCCGGACAAGGGCTCCATCACCGTGCCCGCCTGCGTGACCGGCGTGACCTGGCTCAACGGCAAGACCATCCGCACCGTCGAGGGCATCGCCTCGGTCGACGAGCAGGGCGTGGTGCATCCGTCGCCGGTGCAAAAGGTGTTTCTGGAGCACTACTCCTTCCAGTGCGGCTACTGCACGCCGGGCTTCGTCAACTCGGCCACCGTGCTGGTGGAAAAGCTGGCCAAGCACCCGGTGCCCGCCGACGAGGTGGAGGCGGCCATCGAGCAGCAGCTGGAGCCCCATATCTGCCGCTGCACCGGCTATGTGCGTTACTACAACGCGGTGCGCGACGTCATCCTGAAGACGCCGGGCCTGACCACGGGCAAGCGCACCAGGGAGGTTGTCAGCAATGGCTAAGCACAGCTGGATCAAGGGCCTGGGCCTGGCCGCCGTGGCGGGCGTGCTGGTGGCCGGCGGCATGTACTGGTACGGCAGCTCAAGCCATGTGCCGCCAGCCACGGTGGACTTCGCCAAGCTGGGCCCGCAGGAGCTCGACGTGCTGTACCAGCGCGGCGAGCAGGTGTTTCGCGCGGGCGACTGCGCGGCCTGCCACAGCTCGCCGGCCACCGGCGCCGAGCTTGCGGGCGGGGTGCCCATGGTCACGCCCATGGGCACGCTGTACGGCAGCAACATCTCGCCATCCAAGGAGCACGGCATCGGCAACTGGACGGCCGACGACCTGTACCGGGCGGTGGCCGCCGGCATCTCGCCCGGGCGCAAGATACTGTACCCGGCGATGCCCTACGCCAGCTACCACCAGATCACCCGCGGCGATGTGGATGCGCTGTGGGTGTGGCTGATGAGGCAGCCCGCGGTGGAGGTGGCCAGCAAGCCCAGCGAGATGAATTTCCCGTTCAACATCCGCCCGGCGGTGGCCACCTGGAATGCGCTCAACCGCCCCGCCGCCAAGGAGTTCGAGCTGTCGGCGGATGAGCTGGTGCGCGGCAAATACCTGGTGGACGTGCTGGGGCACTGCGCCGAATGCCATAGCCCGCGCACCAAGCTCACGTTCGCGATGGACCGGTCGCACTACCTGGAGGGCAACACCATCGAGGGCTCGTACGCGCCGGCGCTCACGCCCGGGGCCCTGGGCGAGCGCGGCTGGACCAAGGACGATCTGCTCAGGTTCTTTCGCACCGGCGTATCGCCGCAGGGCGTGATGACCTTTCGCATGGCCTCGGTGCTGGAGCACTCCACCTCGCGTATGCCGGAGGCGGACGTGCGCGCCATGGCCGCCTACCTGACGCAGAACCGCGAGATGCCCGGACCCAAGCCCGGCGCAGCCGCGGTGCCCGAGGGCCAGCGCAATCTCAAGGGTGAGAACCTGTACCTGGGCCTGTGCGCGGGCTGCCACGGCGCGCAGGGCGAAGGCCAGCCGCATTCGTCGGTGCCGATGAGCACCAACACCACGGCCATGTTCCCCACGCCGATCAACCTGATCCGCGTGATCCGCGAGGGCGTGCACGAGCGCGACCTGGCCCATGGCGAGCGCATGCAGGCCATGCCCGCCTATGCCGACAAGCTCAGCAACGAGGAAATGGCCGACCTGGTCAACTACATGCGCCAGACCTGGGGCCGCCAGCCGGCCGACGTGACCGCCGCGCAGGTGGCGGAGCACATTCAGGCCATCGAGCACAGCCGGTAGGGTGCCGGAAGCGGGGCCTGCGAGGCCGCGGACGCTGGGGCTCAAGCCGTGGCGCCCGCGGCCTTTTTTTCATCAGCCCTGTGGCGGCAAGCCCTGCAGCATCACCAGTGCCCCGGCGATGAGCGCCTGGATGCCTTGATCCAGCTCCGCCTCCATTTCGGCTTCCTCCGCGAGGCGGTCTGCCTCCAGGGCCGGCTCCCGCCCGGCCACTGAATACACCGTATCGGCCGCGGCCAGGCAGTTGAAGGTCACGGTCGCCAGCAGCCAGCGTGCATGCTCGCGCGAAAGCCCATAGGCATGGGCGATATGCCGCTGGTGTCCGACTATCTTGGCGAGCATGGGCTCGGTCGCCGCCAACCTGCGGATCACATAGGGCGTGACCCCGGGATGCTGCTTGACGAATTCCCGCACGGATGCGGTGAACACGATGAGGTAGTCCTTCAGGCCGGCCCGGCCATCCCCCCTGGCCTGGGGAATCTGCCAGCGGGTGAATATCTCCTCGGCTACCAGGTGCTTGAGCTCCTGCAGGCTGGGCACATGCTTGTACAAGGCCATGTGGCTGACGCCCAGCGCGGCGGCAACGCCGACGAAGGTGATGTTCGGCAGGCCTATCCCTATGCCGGCATCTGCAATCCGCTCGCGGGTGATGGTGCGTGGGCGCCCCCGCGTCGTGGGTTGTTCTGCCGGTTTCATGTCTGCTCCTTGGTCGTGGCGGCTGCTAGGCCTGCACTTTAACCGGCATCCCATCTTTTAGTTTAGGTTGATGCAACTAATTCGTGATTTAGTTTATAGTAATGAAATTAATTCGCATCAGCATCTTTGTTTGCCCGCCAGCCTGAACCTGCGGGCGCTTTCTCTCCATGAGCACTTCTGACTCCTCCGTCCGCCCGCCGCGGGCGCCCGGCCCGGTTCGCCAGGTGCTGGCGCCCATAGCCGGGCAGCTGATGGCGGCGGCCGTACTGGCCGCGCTGGGCACCATGCTCACGCTGGTGCCGCTGGCCGGCATTGCGCACATTGCGAAGATCGCTCTGGCCGACGCCGGTACCTCGCTGGCTGCGCTGGCCGAGCCCGCGCGGGCCGGCATCTGGCGCACGGCCATCGCCAGCGTGGCGTGCCTGTTCGCCGGCATGGCGCTGGTGTCCGCCGGCGAACTGCTTGCCCACCTGGCCGACAACCGTCTCACGCATGGCCTGCGGCTGGCCATGGCGCGGCGGCTGGCCCGGGTGCCGCTGGGCTGGTTCACGAGCCGCGCGTCGGGCGAAGTCAAGCAGGCCATGCAGGACGACATCGACACGCTGCACAGCCTGAGCGCGCATTTCTACACCGCCGTGGGGCGCGCGGCGGGCGCGATCCTGATCTCGGTCATCTACCTGTTCGCCATGGACTGGCGCATGGCCGTGGCCGCGCTGCTGCCGTTTCCCGGCTTCTTCCTGTTCCTGCGCCATGCGATGAAGGCCAGCGGCGCGAACATGCAGGAGTTCGTCGCACGGCTGGGGCGCATCAACGGCGCGACGGTCGAGTTCGTCAGCGGCATGCCCGTGGTCAAGGCCTTCGGCGCAGCTGGCAAGGCCCATGCCGGCTACCACGAGGCCGTCGATGCCTTCGCCGAGGCTTTCGTGGGCTTCACCCGGCCACTGGTGGCCGCGATGGCCCGCGCGCACGCCCTGATCGCGCCCGTGACGGTGCTGGGCGTGGTGCTGGCCTGCGGCGCGCTGTTCGCAGCCCGGGGCTGGATCGCGCCCCTGGAGGTGCTGCCGTTCGCCCTGGTTGCCCCAGGAATCTGCGCACCGGTGCTGCTGCTGCACACGCTGCTGCACGACCTGGGCAACGCCACCGGGGCTGCGCAGCGCGTGCTGGCGCTGCTGGAGACGCCCGTGCTCGAAGCCCCGGCCCCGGGCCTGCGGCAGGCGCCGGCGGGCCATGCCGTGCGCTTCGAGAACGTGGGCCACTCCCATGGCGGCGGGCATCGTGTGCTGTCCGACATCAGCTTCACGCTGGAGCCCGGCACGGTCACCGCTGTCGTCGGGCCGTCGGGCGCGGGCAAGTCGACGCTGGCGCGCTTGCTGCTGCGTTTTTTCGATCCGGACGAAGGGCGCATCCTGCTCGGCGGCGTGGACCTGCGCCATATCGAGCCCGAGCAGCTGTACCGGCGCATAGGCTTCGTGCTGCAGGAGGTGCGCCTGATCCATGCCAGCGTGCGCGACAACATCGCGCTGGGCCGGCCCTCGGCCAGCCAGCAGGAGGTCGAAGACGCGGCGCGGGTGGCCCAGATCCACGAGCGCATCCTGGCGCTGCCGCGCGGCTATGACAGCGTGGTTGGCGAAGACGCCCAGCTTTCCGGCGGTGAGCTGCAGCGCGTGAGCATCGCGCGCGCCGTGCTGCTTGATCCGCCCGTGCTGGTGCTGGACGAAGCCACCGCCGCGGCGGATGCGGGCAACGAGGCCGCGATCCAGCGCGCGCTGTCGCGCTTTGCCCAAGGCCGCACGCTGATGGTCATCGCGCACCGGCTCGATACGGTGATGCATGCCGACCGCATTCTCGTGCTCGAAGGCGGCGCCCTGGTGGAGCAGGACACGCACCGCCAGTTGCTGGCGCGGGGCGGCCGCTATGCGCGGCTGTGGGCCAAGGGGGGCTACGACGTCGCCGAAGCGCAGCAGGAGCCGCCATGCTGAAGACCCTGGTCCGCCTGCTGGGCGAGGATGCGCCCGTGCTGCGCCGCTACGCCTGGCTGGCTGCCGCCTACGGTGTGCTTTGCGGGTTGACGATGACCGCGCTGGTGCCCGTGCTCACCCATCTGCTGGGCGGCGAGCAGCGGCGCGCCGCGGCCTGGCTGGCCGTGCTGCTGGCCGGCGTGGCCCTGTGCTGGGCCCTGCGGCGCCACGTGGAGCAGGCGGGCGTGCGCGTGGGCGTGGCCATCTTGCAGGGCGGGCGCCACCGCCTCGGCGACCACGTGGCCCGCCTGCCGGTGGGCTGGTTCACGCCGCGGAACACGGCCCGCCTGGGCCATATCGTGATGCAGGGCATGATGGCCGCGGCCCAGTTGCCCGCGCATGTGTTCACGCCGGTCATCGCGGGCGTGGTGATGCCGGTGGTGCTCGTCGCGGCCCTGTTCGTGCTGCATGGGCCGCTGGGCCTGATCGCCCTGGTGGCGTTGCCGCTGCTGGCGCTGGTGCTTGCGCTTTCGGCCAGGCTTGCGCGGCGGGCCGACGCAGGCTTTCAGCGCAGCTTCGCCGAGGCGAGCCAGCGCATGGTGGAGTTCGCGCAGGCCCAGTCGGTGCTGCGCGCCTTCAACGGCGAAGGCGGCGGCATGCACCTGCTTGAGCAGGCGGCCGGGCGGCAGCGCAAGGCGGGCGCGCGGCTGATCTGGCTGTCGGCCGGCGCGGCGGTGGCCAACGCCTGGGCCGTGCAGGCGGTGTTCGCGGCCTTGCTGATCGCGGCGGTGCTGTGGCTGGATGCCCGCCTGGGCGGCGGGCTTTCCGCGGATGCGGTCACGGCGCTCATGGTTGCGTTGCTGCTGGCCTGCCGCTTCATCGACTCGCTGCTCGAAGTGGCCGGCTATGGCGAGGTGCTGCGCGGCGCGCGCGGCCAGCTCGATGCGATACGCGAGCTCTTCGAGGCCCAGCCCTTGCCCGAGCCGGCCAAGCCCCAGGCGCCGCGCGATGCTTCCATCGAGCTGCGTGGCGTGCGTTTTCGCTATGCGCCGGATGGCGCCGAGGTGCTGTGCGGGGTGGATTTGCGCATTGCTGCCGGCAGCATGACGGCATTGGTGGGCGAGTCCGGCTCGGGCAAGACCACGCTGGCCAGGCTGGTGGCGCGCTTTTTCGACGTGGGCCAGGGCAGCGTGCGCGTCGGCGGCGTGGATGTGCGGCAGATGTCCAGCGCGCAACTGGCGGGCCAGATCAGCCAGATTTTCCAGGACAGCTATCTGTTCTCGGGCAGCATTGCCGAGAACATCCGCATCGGCAGGCCCGGGGCCAGCGATGCCCAGGTGATCGAGGCGGCGCGCCTGGCCGGGGTGGCGGAAATCGCCGGGCGCCTGCCGCAGGGGCTGCAGACGCCGGTGGGCGAGGGTGGGGCGCGCCTGTCCGGCGGCGAGCGCCAGCGCATCGCCATCGCCCGCGCGCTGATCAAGGATGCGCCCATTTTGCTGGTGGACGAGGCCACCGCCGCGCTGGACGCGGAAAACCAGGCGGTCATCGCCGAGGCGCTGGCGCGGCTGCGCGGCCGCTGCACCCTGGTGGTGATCGCGCACCAGCTTGCCACCGTGGCGATGGCCGACCAGGTCGTGGTGCTGGAGGGCGGCCGGGTGGTCGAGCAGGGCACGCCGGGGCAGCTGCGCGAGAGCGGCGGGCGGTACGCGCAATTCCTGCGCCAGCGCCAGGCCGCCAAGGGCTGGCGCATCGCCCCCGAGCCCACCGAGGCCCCGGCATCCGCCGAAGGAGCGCGTTGCTGATGCGGATACGGATGCGTGCCGGCCGTGCGGGCCTGGTGCTGTTCCTGGTGCTGTGCGGCGCGTCGCTGCTGGTCGGCGCGCGGCAGATGGCCTGGGCCCAGCTGCTGTCGCTGTCGGGCGACGCCTGGCTGACGCTGACGGCCAGCCGGCTGCCGCGCCTGGCGGCACTGGTGCTGAGCGGCGCCGGCCTGTCGGTCTGCGGCGTGATCCTGCAGCACATCGTGCGCAACAAGTTCGTCGAGCCGGCCACCTCGGGCGGGCTGGATGCGGCCAAGCTCGGCATCCTGGTGGCGCTGACGGTGGCGCCCGCGGCCGGGCCGGCGGGCCGCATGCTGTTCGCTCTGGTGTTTTGCTTTGCCGCCAACCTGGGCTTCATGGCCGTGGTGCGCCGCATCCGGTTCAGGAACACGGTGCTCATTCCGGTGATCGGCCTGATGTACGGCGGCGTGCTGAGCGCGGTTGCCGAGTTCTACGCCTACCGCCACAACATGCTGCAAAGCATGCAGGGCTGGCTGCTGGGCGACTTCTCGCGGATCGTCCAGGGCAACTACGAAATCGTCTACCTGATCCTGCCCATCGTCGCGCTGGCCTATCTGTACGCGCATCGCTTCACCGTGCTGGGCATGGGCGAGGGCATGGCCACCAGCCTGGGCTTGAACTACCCGGCCATGGTGGCGCTGGGCCTGATGCTGGTGGCCGTCACCGTGGCCGCCACGGTGATCACCGTGGGGGCGATTCCTTTTGTCGGGCTGGTGGTTCCCAACCTGGTCGCGCTGCGCTGCGGCGACAACCTGGGCCGCACCCTGCCGTTGGTGGCGCTGGGCGGCGCGTCGCTGCTGCTGGCCTGCGACATCCTGGGGCGCCTGCTCATCTATCCGTTCGAGGTGCCCATCGGCCTGACCGCGGGCGGCGTGGGTGGCGTGCTGTTTCTGGCGCTGATCCTGCGCGGGAGCCGATGATGCGCATGGCTTGCAGGCGCGCGCCCTGGATCGCGCTCATCGCATTGGCGCTGGCCTTCGTGCTCATCGGCTCGGGCCTTGATGTTGGCTACGTCATTCCCAAACGGCTGGGCCGGCTGGCGGCCATGCTCATCGGCGGGGTCTGCGTGGCTTGGTCGTCCATCGTGTTCCAGACCATCACCGGCAACCGGATACTGACGCCGGCCATCATGGGCTACGAGGCGCTCTACCTGCTGCTGCAATCGCTGCTGGTGCTGGCCATGGGCACGCAGAGCCTGGCCGTGCTCGGCGCGAACGGCAACTTCGCGCTGTCCGTGCTGCTGATGCTGGGTTACGCGTGGGCCATGCACCGCTGGCTGCTGCGCGAGGGCGGCCGCAACGTGTACTTCATGCTGCTGCTGGGCCTGGTGCTGAGCATGGTGATGGCCACCTTCACGCAGTTCGTGCAGCTCAAGGTCAGCCCTGGCGAGTTCTCGGTGCTGCTGGGCTTCAGCCAGGCCTCCTTTGGCAAGGCCGGGCCCGCGCAACTGCTGGTCTCGGCCATTCTCGTCGCGGCGGTGGGCCTGCTGGGCCGCAAGAGCCTGCCCGCGCTCGACGTGCTCTCGCTGGGCCGCGAGCAGGCCATGTCGCTGGGGGTGGACTACCAGCGCACCGTGCGGCTGCACCTCGCGCTGACCGCGGTGCTGGTGGCGGTGTCGACCAGCCTGCTCGGGCCCACGGCCTTCATGGGCATCTTCGTTGCCAACACCAGCTATGCGCTGGCGCGCAGCTTCAGGCACCGGGTCACCTTGCCCACGGGCTGCGCCATTGCCGCCGGCATGTTCATCGCGGCCCAGCTCGCGGTCGAACACCTCTTCAACTACCGCACCACCGTCGGCATCCTGGTCAACCTGGTCTGCGGCGCCTGGTTCCTCGCGCTGATGGTGCGCACCCAAAGAACGGCATGATCACGGTCAACCAGCTCTCCAAGTCCTATGGCGCCAAGGCCGTTCTCTGCGAGGTGAGCCTGCGCTTTCCTGCGCGGCGGCTGACATCGCTCATCGGCCCCAATGGCGCGGGCAAGAGCACGCTGCTGATGATGCTCGCCCGGCTGCTGCAGCCCAGCGGCGGCGAGATACTGATCGGGGGCCAAAGGGCCGCGGACATGCGCATCGGCGACTACGCCAGGCGCGTGGCCACCCTGCGCCAGGCCCCGGATTTCAACCTGCGCCTGACGGTGGAGGAGCTGGTCGCCTTCGGCCGCTTTCCCCACAGCCGCGGCGCGCTGACGCTCGCCGACCACCGGGCGATCGACGAGGCAATTGCCTTCCTGACGCTGCAGCCGCTGCGCGGCGCCTACCTGCACGAGCTCAGCGGCGGCCAGCGCCAGATGGCCTTCCTGGCCATGACCATCGCCCAGCAGACGGACTGCCTGCTGCTTGACGAGCCGCTGAACAACCTCGACATCCGGCATGCGGTGCAGATCATGCGCGCGCTGCGCCGCCTGTGCGACGAGTACGGCCGCACCGTGATCCTGGTGGTGCACGACATCAACTTCGCGGCCAGCTACTCCGACCACATCGTGGCGATGAAGGCCGGCGCGGTGCACTGCGCCGGCCCGGTGCCGCAGGTGGTGACCGAGGAGCGCATGCGCCAGCTGTACGGGCTGGACTTCGAGATCACGCACGGCGAACGCGGATGCCTGTGCAACTACTTCAACCCATCAGGAGCGCTGGAATGAATTTCAAACACAGATACCGGTACTGGGCGCCGGCCTTGCTGCTGGCCGCCATGGCCGCGCTGCACGGCTGTGGCGACAAGGCGGCGACGCAATCGCCGGCATCGGCGCAGCCCGCTGCCGGCCCGGGCATGCCGCAGGCCTACGAGCCCGTCACGGTACGGCACCAGCTGGGAGAGACCGTGATCGGCAAGCTGCCCCGGCGCGTGGTGGCGCTGGACATGAACGAGGTCGACTTCCTCGACCAGCTGGGTGTTCCGGTCGTGGGCATGCCCAAGGACTTCGTGCCGCACTTCCTGGCCCGCTACAAGGATGCCCCGGAAGTCGAGGACATGGGCGCCATCGTACAGCCCAACCTGGAGCGGGTGCATGCGGCCCGGCCCGACCTGATCCTGATCACCTCGCTGCAGGCCAGCCACTACAAGGAGCTGAGCGAGATCGCGCCGACCATCCACTTCGACGTGGACTACCGCGATAGCCAGGCCGGGCACATCGAGGTCATCAAGGACCACCTCATGACGCTGGGGCGGATCTTCGGCAGGCAAGAGCTCGCACGCCAAAAGGCAGCCGGGCTGGATGCCAAGGTCGACGAGGCCAGGCGAGTGACCCGAGGCCGCCCCGAGAAGGCGCTGATCGTGCTGCACAACAACGGCGCCTTCAGCTCCTTTGGCGAGCACTCCCGCTATGGCTTCGTCTTCAGCGCGCTCGGCGTCAAGCCGGCCGGCCCGGCGGCGCAAGCGAGCCTGCACGGCCAGCCGGTTTCCAGCGAATTCATCCAGCAGGCCAACCCCGATGTCATCTATGTGGTGGACCGCACCGCGGTGATGGAGGGCCGCCCGGTGCTCACTGCCGAGACCCTGGGCAACCCGCTGCTGCGGCAGACCAATGCCTGGAAAAACGGCCGCGTGGTGTTTGCCGATGCGCAGGCCTGGTACGTCACCGCCGCCAGCGTGAACTCGGTAAAGCTCGTGATCGACGACGTGATCAGGGGCTATGGCGGCTGATCCCGCAGCACGCCTGCCTCCAGTTTTGTTTGCTGATTCAAATGATTCTCATTGGCCTTATTGCTTCTTCTCTTGTTTGCACAACCTGGCCGCAGCCACCGGCCTCAACTGAAAGGAACATCGCATGACCTGGCGCCACTTTGACCCCGCCGCCACCTACCCGGCGCGGCGGGCATCCCCTGCGCACTTCGCCCTGGACCGTACCGCCGCGGCGGTGCACAAGGCGCTGCTGTGCGGCCTGACTTCAGGCCTGGTTTCTGGCGCACTGGCGGTGGCGGCGCCGGCGGCGCGGGCCCAGGTGGCCGACGCGCCGGCGGGCGCCGGCAAGAAGGCCGCCGAAGAGATGGCGACGCTGCCAGCGGTGACCGTCAAGGAGGAGGCGGCCAGGCCCGCGTACGCCGGCGGCCAGGTGGGCACCGGCTCCCGCATGGGCTTTCTGGGCGACAAGGATTTCATGGAAACGCCTTTTTCCACCATCACCTATACGGACACGTTCATTGCCGACCAGCAGGCCAGGGACATCAGCGAAGTGATCGCCAAGACCGATCCCACGGTGTTCATGAGCGGCATTCCGGGCGAGAGCAACGAGAGCTACTCGATCCGCGGCCTGGCCTCCAGCGTGGGCGATGTGACGGTCAACGGCCTGGCCGGCATGGCCGCGTACTACCGCAGCTCGCCCGAGATGTTCGAGCGCGTCGAGGTGCTCAAGGGGCCTTCGGCCTTGCTCAACGGCATGCCGCCCAAGGGCTCGGCGGGCGGCGCGATCAACCTGGTGCCCAAGCGTGCCGGCGATGAGCCGTTGACGCGGCTGACGACCAGCTACCTGTCCCGCTCGCATTTCGGCGGCCATATCGACCTGGGCCGCCGCTTTGGCGAGCACAAGCAGTTCGGCATCCGCTTCAACGGCGCATACCGCGATGGCGAGACCGCCGTGAAGACGCAGGACAAGAAGATCTCGCTGGCCTCGCTGGGGCTGGACTGGCGCGGCGAGCGCGTGCGCGTGTCGGCCGACCTGTTCCACAGCCGAGACCGCGCCAATGGCCTGACCCGGGGCCTCACGCTGGCTCCCGGCCTGCCGGTGCCCAAGCCGCCCAAGCCCGATGTCTCGTGGAATCCGCCCTGGGCCTTCTATGACAGCATCGACAAGGGCGCCATGGTGCGCGGCGAGTTCGACCTGAACGACCAGCTGATGGCCTATGCCGCCGCAGGGGCCAGCAAGACCGAGTTCGACTCCAACATGGGCGCGGGCCAGGTCTTCAACCAGGCGGGCGATTTCCGCACCAACTTCAGCGGCGTGTCCGACCGGATGGAGCGCAAATCGGCCGAGGCGGGCATCAAGGGCAGGCTGCGCACGGGCGCCATGGGCCACCAGTTCGCGCTCAACGCCACGTACTACAGCGAGGACTACCGCCTCAACGGCTTCAGGAACCTGCTGCCGCAGGATTGGGTGACCAATATCTACAACCCGGTCTGGGGCCCCGAGGCCGCGCGCCCCGCCAGCATCCCCGCGCTCACCAAGACGGATACGCGCCTGACCAGCGTCGGCCTGGCCGACACCTTGTCTTTCGCGCAGGAGCGGGTGCAGCTGACGCTGGGCCTGCGCCGCCAGCAGGTGGTCAACGAGAGCTTCAACGCCGCGAGCGGCGCGCGCACCGGCAGCCGCTACGAGGAAAGCGCCACCACGCCGGCTGCGGCCCTGCTGGTCAAGGCGGCCGAGCATGTTTCACTCTATGCCAACTACATCGAGGGCCTGAGCCAAGGTGCCATGGCGCCCACCACCGCGGCGAACGCGGGCGAGGTCTTTGCACCCTACAAGACCAAGCAGAAGGAAGTCGGCGTCAAGTTCGATCTCGGTGAATTCGCCCACACGCTCAGCCTGTATGAAATCAAGCGCCCGAGCAGCTATACCGACCCGGTCACCAACGTCTTCTCGTTCGGCGGCGAGCAGCGCAACCGGGGGCTGGAGTGGGGCTTCTTCGGTTCGCCGCTGCATGGCGTGCGCCTGATGGGCGGCATTGCCTATTCGGATGCCGAGGTCACCAGGGCTGCCGTTGCCTCCAGCCAGGGCAAGCAGGCCACCGGCCTGCCCAAATGGCAGGCCAAGCTGGGCGGGGAATGGGATGTGCCCGCCATGCCGGGACTGACGCTGACCGCCAACGCCACCGCCGCAACCAGGCAATACCTCAGCGCGGACAACACGCTGTCGATACCCGGGCGCACCGTGTTCGACCTGGGCGCGCGCTACGCCACCAAGGTCTCCAGCCGCCCGCTGACCCTGCGCGCCGCCGTCACCAATGTGGCCAACAAGGCCTACTGGGCCAAGCCGCACTTCACCAGCCTGGCGCTGGGGGCACCCCGTACCTTCCAGCTCTCGGCCACGATGGATTTCTGATCGCGGCGGGCAGGCGCACGGGCGCACAGGTGCCACGGAGTTGCGGCTGGGGGCGCCTGGCTGCGGTGCGTGGCCGTGGTTCTGCCTTGACGCCTGTGCCTCGAACCGATGGAATCCCGGCGGCGGATTCCCGGGGGGCGCCGGCATGGCTTGACTTCATGTGTGTGTATTGCTACATTGCAGTTTGGAACGAAGAAGGATGCATGCGCAATGTTTGAACTCAAGGATCTTCCCAGCCGCGACACCCTGGTGCGGATGGGCAAGGAATACGGCAACCCGGATGTCGAGGGTTTGCATACCTGGCTGATCTGGGCATCGGCGACCAGCGGGATGCTCTCGGCGTTCGATGCCAATCTCGCCCGCACCGGCGGCCTGTCGCAGACGCAGTTTTTCGTGCTGATCCTGCTCAAGCGCAATCTCGACGGGCTCAGCGTCGGCGCCCTGGCCAATGGCGTGGGGGTGACTTCGCAGACCATGACCCGGGCCATCGACCGCATGGAGGCCGCCGGGCTGTGCCGGCGCGACATGGACCCGCAGGACCGGCGCGCCTGGCTGGTGCGGCTGACGCAGCAAGGCAGCGAGGCCCTGGACAAGGCCTTGCCGCCCCACTACCAGTGGGTCGCAGCGCTGATGAGCCACTTCGACGCCGACGAACGGCGCATGCTCAATCAACTGATGCTCAAGCTCGGCCGGGCGGGCGTGCTGCCCTAGGGCCGGGCGGCCCAGCGGCGAAGCGCCGCTTTCTTTCCGGTAAATATGTAGAAAACTGCATTTCAGAGAGGAACCAAATGAAACCATCCACCCACCAAGCGCCGCCGGCGCGCCTGCGCATCCTGATGGTGCTGTGCGCCCTGGCGGTGGTGTCCTTGCTCTACCTGCCGCTGCCGGTGCTGCCCCTCGTGGAGCAAAGGCATGGCGTGGGCGCGGCCGGCATGGTCAGCAGCTTTGGCCTGGCCTATGCGCTGGGCTTCGTGCTGTTCGGGCCTTTGTCCGACCGGCTGGGCCGGCGCGCGGTGATGGTGGCGGGGCTGGCGGCCCTGACGGCTGCCACCGCGCTGCTGGCGCTGCTGCAGGCCGCGCCGCTGCTGGTGGCCGGGCGCATGCTGCAAGGCTTTGCGGCGGCTTCCTTTCCGCCCGTGGCCATCGCCTACCTGGCCGAGCGCGGCACGCCCGGGCAGCGGATCTGGAGCGTGGCCTGGATGAGCACCGCATTCCTTTCGGCGGGCTTGCTGGGCCAGGTCTATGGCGCTGCCGTGGCCGCGCGCTGGGGGCTGGGCGCCGCGATGCTGCCGCTGTGCGGCGTCTATGCGCTGACCGGCTGGCAGCTGTGGCGCACGCCTGCCGATGGCGCCACGGCACAGGGCGTGCCGGGCATGAAGGGTTTCTGGCGCAGCTACCGCGCCGTGGGCGCCTTGCTGGCCGACCCGCGGCTGCGCCGGGTGTATGTGCCGGCGTTCCTGCTGCTGATGTGCTTCGTGGCGTTCTACATGGTGCTGGACCTGCGGCTGCAGCCAGGGCTGGCGCGGCACGGCATCTCGCCGTTGATGGCCCGCGTGCTGGCCGCGCCGGCCTTTCTGATGCCGCTGGCGGTGGCGGCGGCCATGCCGCGCCTGGGGGCGCAGCGGATTCTCGGCCTTGGCCTGGCCTGCGCCGCCCTGGGTCTTGCGCTGGCCGGCCTGGCGGGCGCGGCCCATGTGATGGCCTTGCTGGCCGCCAGTTTTGTCTTCGTGGCCGGCATAGGCATCAGCGTGCCCAGCCTGATCGCCCGGGTGGCCAGCCTGAGCGCCGCGCCGGTGCGCGGCCTGGCGGTGGCGCTCTATACCTTCGTGCTCTTCCTGGGCGCCAGCCTGGGCCCATGGCTGGCGCAGCAGACCGCCAGCCTGCGGCTGGAGGGCGCCTATCTGCTGCTGGCGGCGCTGGTGGCTTGCTGCGCGCTGTATGCGGCGACCGGCTTGCACAAGCCCACATAGCGGCTGAAGGAGACAACTGGCATCGCACACCGGCCAGCCCGCAATTGGTGTGTGTTTGAGGGAGATCGAACCATGGATATTTCCATTGCCATCGCCGGGCCCGCGAATCTCGCGGCCCTACTTGCAGCGCATGCCCATGCGCCACTTCATTGACCCAAGGAGACGCCCATCATGCACAAGCCTATTCCTTTGCACCTTGCCTTGCTGGCCGCGCTGGCCCTGCAAATTTCCGTGCCGCTTCAAGCCCATGCCCAGGCCCCAACCAGGCCATCCGAGGACACCGCCATGACCCATCCATCCATCGCCGCCTTCCATTCCGAGTTCGTGCCCGAGGGCCATGCGCAGGTGCTGAGCAGCGCCGTCGCCGTCGATGGCACCGCGGCCACGCTGACGCGCTACGAGCGCAAGGACGGCCGCAATACCGGCCTGGAGGGCGAGCACTTCAGCACCGTCATCGCCCAGGACGGCACCTTGAAGGGCTTTGCCAACATATCGCTGGACCTGGCCGGCAGGCCCTTGCCCAGCCGCGAGCGCAGCGAGGCCATCGCCCGCGCATTCCTGCAGGCGCATGCGCCCGAGCTGCTGCCGCGCATGAAGATCAGCTGGATCGAGCCGCATGACGAGCCGATCCGCGTCGAACGCAACGGCCGCGCCGAAACCATCACGCTGACCGGCATGAAGCTCAAGGCCCGCAACCAGGCCGACGGGCTGTGGTTCTGGGTGATCGTCGGCGCTGACGAGAAGCCCATGGTCTTCGAGCGCGACATCACCTGGATCAGCTTTCCCGGCCACCGCCAGACCGAGAAATGGCTGCACGACAGCTGGCTCAAGGAGCGGCAGGCCGGGCGGCAGCCGGCGAGCAAGCCAGGCTGAGGCGGCTTTTTCCTGGGCTGGGGGCTGACCCTCAGCCCATGTGCCGCAGAACCCAGGCGGTCAGCGGTCGAATCGCTTGAGAATCAGCGTGGCATTCACACCGCCAAAGCCAAAGCCGTTCAGCATCGCGTGTTCGATCTGCTGGGATCTTGCGCTGCCCGCGACCAGGTCCAGGCCATCGGCCAGCGGATCGGGGTGCTCAAGATTGAGCACCGCGGGCACCCGCTGGTCGCGCAATGCCAGCGTCGTGAACACGGCGGCGGCACCGCCGGCCGCCCCCAGCATATGGCCCAGCGACGATTTCGTCGCGGTGATGGAAGGGCCATGGCCCGTGCCGAACACATGGCGGATGGCCGCCAACTCGCCCCGATCCCCCACCGGGGTCGAGGTGGCGTGGGCATTCAGGTGCTGTATGTCGCGGGCCTGCAGCTTGGCCTGCCCCAGTGCTGCCTGCATGGCCCGCGCGGCTCCGGAGCCGTCTTCCGGCCCAGAGGTGACATGGTGGGCATCTGCCGAGGTGCCGTATCCGATCACTTCGGCCAGGGGCTGGGCGCCTCGCGCCAGCGCATGGTCGAGCGACTCGATCACCAAGAGGCCCGCGCCCTCGGCCATTACGAACCCGTCGCGCGCCGAGTCGAAAGGGCGGGAGGCTTTTGCCGGGCAGTCGTTGAAATGGGTCGAGAGTGCCTTGGCGGCGGCAAAGCTGCCCAGCGCCACGCGGTCGATGGTGGCCTCGCTGCCGCCGCACAGCGCCATGTCGGCTTCGTCGTTGCGGATCAGGCGCGCGGCATCGCCTATGGCCTGGATGCCGGCCGCGCACGCCGTGACGGGCGCGCCCAGAGGGCCTTTGAGCTGGTGCCGTATGGATACCTGTCCCGCGGCCAGGTTGGCGAGAAAGGCGGGCACGGTGAACGGCGACAGCCGCTGAGGCCCCTTGGCATCGGTGGTGCGCACGGCTTCCGTGATGGTGCCGAAGCCGCCGACGCCGGAGCCGATGATGGTTGCCGCGCGTTCTTGTTGCACCGCGGTGGGGGATGCCCACCGGGCCTGCGCCAGGGCCTGCCCGGCGGCACCCAGGGCAAAGGCGATGAAACGGTCCATGCGCCGCTGCTCCTTGGCAGAGGCGACCGCATCCGGATTCCATCCCGCCTCGGAGTCTTCGTGCAGCTCGGGTACCCGGCCCACGACGGCCACGCCAGTGCCTTCGCCCATGGCGGGGGGCAGGGTACGCAGCCCCGACCGGCCCGCCAGCAGGCGCTGCCACGCCAGCTCCACATTGCAGCCCAAAGGAGAAACCAACCCCAAACCCGTGATGACAACACGCCGCGCCATATGCATGAACCCTTCGCCTGCTGGGCCAATCGCCATGACGGTGGAGGTGGCCTCATTGATGATGGTCGTCATCATAAATCAGTTTAGATGATGGGTATCATCTAAAGAATGAAAGTCAGCAAAACTCAGGCCGCAGAGAACCGGGCCGGCATTGTGGAGGCCGCCGCCCGCCTCTACCGGCAGAAGGGCTTGGACGGCGTGGGGGTGGCCGAGATCACGCGGGATGCCGGGTTGACGCATGGCGGCTTGTACCGGCACTTCGAATCCAAGGATGCGCTGGCGCGGGAGGCCTGCCTGCGCGCTTTTGAATGGACGATCACGCCGCTGGGCAATCTGCAGGCCCCGGGTTCGGACGCCGTGGAGGGCGGCGCGGCCAGTTTCCGCGCGCTGGTGCATGGCTACCTGTCGGCCAGCCACCGGGACCACCCGGGCGAAGGCTGCCCGGCAGCAGCGCTGGCGGCCGATGCCGCGCGCGCCGGCCCGGAAATGTCGGACGTGTTTGCGCAGGGCGTGGAGGGCAATATCCAGCGCTTCATGCGCGTGCTGGAGGGCGATGGGCCCGACAGGCGCCCGCGGACCATCGCGGCCCTCAGCAGCATGGTTGGCGCCCTGGTGCTGGCCCGCGCAACAGCGGCGGGCAATCCGGCGCTGTCGGAGGAAATACTGCGGACTGTGCGGGAGCAGCTTGCGCCCGCAGACAAGCCAACGCCTGCCTGAGCGGGGCTGAGCCGGACCTACCCCATGCGCCGCCGAACCCAGGCGCTTCCCGCATCCACCGCCACCGACAGCGCCAGCATCGCGATGATGACGGTGCAGGCCTGGGCATGGTGGAACAGCGACAGCTCCACATACAGCAGCTGGCCCAGCCCGCCGGCACCGACAAAGCCCAGGATGGCGGCCATGCGGATGTTCATCTCCCAGCGGTACAGCGTGTAGGCCGCTAGCTGCGGCGCTGCAGCCGGCAGGGTGCCGTAGAGAAAGGCCATGGCGCGGCCGCTGCCTGCATGGCGCAGGGCCTGTGATGCGGCGGGCGGCGTGTTTTGCAGGGCTTCGGCATACAGGCGGCCCAGCACGCCGGTGGTGTGCAGTGCCAGCGCCAGGGCGCCGGCGAAGGGCCCCAGGCCTACCGCCAGCGCGGTCAGCGTGGCCCAGACCAGCTCGGGCACCGAGCGCAGCGCATTGAGCGCCAGCGTGCAGGGCGCGCGCCACCACCGCCGCGCCGGCAGCGCCAGCAGCAGGCCCAGCGCGGCGGCCAGCAAGGTGCCGACGATAGAGATGGCCAGCGTCTCCCAGGTGCCGCGCACCACCCGGGCGAGCCAGCCGCTGCTCGTATCGGGCGGGAAGAATTCGCGCACGAATTCGCCCATGGTGTGCGCTGCCTCGGCGGTGAAGAGCGCGCCGGCCTGGATGTCCAGCAGGTGCAGGCTGGCCAGCAGGCCCAGCGCAATGGCCGCAGCCACGGCGGCGCTGCGCCAGCCCAGCGGCGCGCGGGTGGCGGCGGGCGCCGCGTCGAGCGCGCGGCGCAGCAGGCCCGACAGCGCATCGGCGCCCAGCACCAGCAGCATGAAGGTGATGAGGATGCTGCAGGCTTCGCCGCCATTGAGCATTTTCATGGCCTGGTCCATCAGCTGGCCCAGGCCGCCCGCGCCGACAAAGCCCATCACCACCGAGGCGCGGATGGCGCATTCCCAGCGGTACAGCGTGTACGACACCAGCTCCCTGGCGGCCTGCGGCAGCAGCCCGTACAGCATGGCCAGCGGCCGGCGCGCGCCGGCCAGCGCCAGCGCACGGGCGGGCGCGGCAGGCGTGGATTCGAGGATCTCGGCATACACCTTGGCCAGCATGCCGCCATAGGTGAGCCCCAGCGCCAGCACGCCGGCGGCCGGCCCCAGGCCGAAGACCCGCACGAAGACCAGCGCCCAGACCAGCTCGGGAATGCCGCGCAGCAGCGTGAGCAGGCCGCGCGCCAACGGGCGGTAGGCAGGCTTTTCGGGCCATGCGCGCACGGCGGCGGTGGCCGCATAGGCCAGCGGCACGGCCAGCACGAAGGCCAGCGCCAGGCCCGCCGTGGCGATGGCCAGTGTCTGCAGCGTGGCGCGGCCCAGGTAGCCGAGGAATTCGGCGCCGGTCTCGGGCGGCCAGAAGCCGGCCAGAAAGCCACCCGCCACGCGCAGGTTGTCGGGCGAGAGCAGGGCGGCGGGATTCCAGCCCGCGGCATGCAGCAGCGGCCACAGCACCAGCAGGCCCAGCGCGACGGCCGTGAACCGGCCTGGCGCGGCAGGATCGCGGTGCGTGGCGCTCAGCAGCATGCGCGGGTGAGTGGCTGCAAGGCTGGCGCGCAGGCGGGCTGAGCGGGCTGCGCGCCGTCGCCGGCATAGAGCGCCGCCAGCAGCGGCTCGGTGACCTGGCTGGCGGGCAGGTCGAACGCGATGCGCCCAGCGCGGATGCCGACGATGCGCGGAAAGTGCGCCAGCGCCAGCTCGACCGCATGCAGGCTGGCCACCAGCGTGGCGCCGCGCGCGCTGGCTGCGCGCGCCAGCAGCTGCACCGTGGCCTGGGCCAGCAGCGGATCGAGCGCGGACACCGGCTCGTCGGCCAGGATCAGCTCGGCCTCCTGGTAGAGCACGCGGGCGATGCCCACGCGCTGCAGCTGCCCGCCCGAGAGCTGGTCGCAGCGCACGAAAAGCTTGTCCTGCAGCTGCACGCGCGCCAGCGCATCGCGCGCGCCCGCCACATCCTGCGGGTACAGCAGCGAGGCCAGCGCCTTCCATGCCGGCCACTGGCCCAGCCGGCCGGCCAGTACCGCGGTGACCACGCGCTGGCGCGGCGCCATGGGGGCGGCCTGGTAGACGGTACCGATGCGCGCGCGCAGCCGGCGCAGTGCCTGTGGCGGCGCGTTGGCGGGCACCGGCGCGCCCAGCACCGACAGCCGCCCGCTGGTGGCCGCCTGCGCGGTGCCGATCAGCGACAGCAGCGAGGTCTTGCCCGCGCCCGACGGGCCGATCAGCGCGATGTGCTCGCCCTGGCGCGCGGCCAGCGTGATGCCGGCCAGCACGGGCGTGGTGGCTGCGCCGTAGGCCAGCCCCGCGTCCTGCAGCGCAAAGCTCACTTCAGCAGTCCGGCGGTCTTGGCGGCGGCCTCGATGCCGTCGTAGTTCGCAGACTGGGTGGGTATGAAGCGCGAGGCGCGCTGCAGCTCCAGGATGGCCTTGTGCTCGGGCTTGGATGCGTCGAGCGCGAGGAAGGCGTCGGTCAGCTTCTTGACCAGCGCCGGGCTCAGGTCGCCGCGCACCGTCCAGTTGTAGTCGAAGTAGGGCGGCGTGGTGTCGAACACGCGCACCTTGGCGGTATCCACTTTTTTCGACTCGACCAGCTTGTCCCAGACCGAGGCATTGAGCACCCCGGCCTCGGCGCGGCCCGCGGCCACGAAGGCCACGGTGGCATCGTGCGCGCCCGAGTAGGCCACGGTCTTGAAGTCCTTTTCAGGGTTGAGGCCGGCCTTTTGCAGGAAGAAGCGCGGCATCAGGCTGCCCGAGGTGGACGAGGGCGCGCCGAATGCAAAGCTCTTGCCCTTGAGGTCGGCCAGCGTCTTGATGGCCGGATCGGCGGTGATGAACCTGGAGGTGAACTGCGCGTCTTCGGCGCGCTGCACGATAGGGATGGCCGTGCCCTTGGTGCGGATGCGCGCCTGCACGAAGGTGAAGCCGCCCAGCCACGCCATGTCGAGCTTGCGCGTGGCCAGCGATTCGACCACCGCCGCATAGTCGGACACCGGGGTGAACACCACCTTCATGCCGATGGCCTGCGACAGGTACTGCCCCAGCGGCTCGAACTTGCGCTGCAGCTCGGTGGGCGCCTCGTCGGGGATCGCCGATACGCGCAGCACCTGCGGATCGGCGGCAAGCGCCGGCAAGGCGGCCATGGTGGACAGGGAGGATGCGGCCAGCGCGCAGGCAGCCGCATGCCGCAGCGCCCGGCGGCGCGCAGGAAGGTGGGTCATCGAAAGCTCCGTTCCAATCAGCCACCGCCGTCCGGATCACGGCGGTTTAATCAAACGGATACCCCGGGGCCGGGGCATCCTGGTTCAAGGGCGGTACATCGACCGCTGGGGCTGATTGTCGTGCAAGGCGCGTACCCGTACGCGGCAGTCGGAGACGTTAAAAGGATAGCTGCCAGCGCTTGGCAGGCAAGGGCTGGCAGCTGTTGGGGCTTGAGACGCGGGCGGGCTCAGACCTGGTCGGCCGACAGCCCGGCCGTCTGGCTGAAGCCGCCGTCCACATAGGTGATCTCGGCGGTGACGCCCGAGGCCAGGTCGGACAGCAGGAAGGCGGCCACGTTGCCCACATCCTCGATGGTCACGTTGCGGCGCAGCGGCGCGGCATCGGCCACGCGGCCGAGCAGCTTGCCGAAATCCTTGATGCCGCTGGCGGCCAGCGTCTTGATGGGGCCGGCGCTGATGCCGTTGACGCGGATGCAGCGGCCGTCGGCGGTGCGGCCCACGGCCTCGGCCAGGTAGCGCACCGAGGCTTCGAGCGAGGCCTTGGCCAGGCCCATGGTGTTGTAGTTGGGGATGGAGCGCAGCGCGCCCAGGTACGACAGCGTGAGCAGCGCCGACTTGTCGTTCAGGTAAGGCATGGCGGCCTTGGCCAGCGCAGGGAAGCTGTAGGCGCTGATGTCGTGGGCGATCTTGAAGCCCTCGCGCGACAGGCCTTCGAGGAAGTTGCCCGCGATGGCCTCGCGCGGCGCGAAGCCGATGGAGTGCACGAAACCGTCGAACTTGCCCCAGGCGGCGCCGAGATCGGCAAACAGCTTGTCGATCTGGGCATCGTCGCCCACGTCGCAGTCGAAGACGAGCTTGGAGTCGAATTCGGCGGCGAACTCGGTGATGCGGTCCTTGAAGCGCTCGCCCACATAGCTGAAGGCCAGCTCGGCGCCTTGCTCATGGCAGGCCTTGGCGATGCCGTAGGCGATGGAGCGGTTGGACAACACGCCGGTGATCAGAAGTTTTTTGCCAGTCAGGAAACCCATTGTTCTTCTCCTAGGGGGATACGGAAAGCTATACGGCGGAGGTATACAAAACGCCCCGGGGCAGGGCGTTGGATAGGGCAGAATTGTCGCATGCGCCGTCTGCCCCGAGAATTACCACGCGTCCTGGCTGTCGCCCTGGCCGTTGTTTCGCTGCTGCTGGCAATGCCCGCCTGGGCATTGCATGCCATGGGCATGGGCTACGAGCCCAAATACCCGGCCACATTCCAGCATTTCGACTATGTCAATCCCGATGCGCCCAAGGGTGGGCATCTGACCTTGTCGGCTTCTGGCAGCTTCGACAAGCTCAACCCCTTCACGCTGCGCGGGCAGGTTGCTGCAGGCATGGGATACAGCCTTAATGGCTTTCTGTTCGCGGAATATGGGCTGTTGTTTGATTCGCTCACGGCGCCAAGCGAGGATGAGCCCTTCAGCCGCTATGGCCTGCTGGCGGAAGATGTCGCCTTGGCGCCCGACCATCTCTCCGTTACCTTTCGCCTGCGGCGCGAGGCGCGTTTTTCCAATGGCGAGCCGGTTTTGGCGGCCGACGTGAAGTATTCATTCGATACGCTGATGGGGGCGGATGCCTCGCCTGTATTCCGCTCCTACTGGGCTGATGTGAAGCGCGCCGTGGTGGTGGATAAATACACCATCCGCTTCGAGTTTCAGCGGCGCAATTCCGAGCTGCACATGATCGTGGGCCAATTGCCGGTTTTTTCGCATCAATGGGGCGGCGGCAAGCCGCTGTCCGAGCTGCAGAACGAGGCCCCGATAGCCAGCGGCCCCTACATCATCGAGCATGTGAATTTGGGCAAGAGCATCACCTACAAGCGCCGGGCCGACTATTGGGCCGCCAATCTGCCGGTGCGCCGCGGCATGTTCAATTTCGACAGCGTGACCTACCTGTATTTCCGCGACCGGCTGGGCGAGGAGGAGGCGCTGAAAGTGGGGGAGCTGGACGCTTTGGAGGAAACCGGCATCAGCGCCTGGGTGCGCAAGTACCGGGGGCGGCGCTTCGATTCGGGCGAGATCGTCAAGGCCGAGATCGCGCATCACCGGGCCACTGGAATGCAAGGGCTGGCGCTGAACCTGCGCCGCCCGCAGTTTGCCGATGTGCGTGTGCGCCGCGCGCTGGATCTGGCGTTCGACTTCGATTGGCTCAATCAGCGCTTGTTCTACCAGCGCCGCGCGCGCACGGGCAGCTATTTCAACAACAATGACGACCTGATGGCCCGCCCCGAGGTCAGCCCGGACGAACAAGCCCTGATAGACAGCCTGCGCCACCGCGACGCCTACCTGGCCGGCACTCAAGGGCCTTTGCCCTCCAACCAGGGCACGGATGCCACGGCGGACGGGCTGCGCCGTAATCTGAAAGAGGCGCAGCGCCTGCTGGCCGAGGCGGGCTGGACATTCCGTGACGGCGCGCTGCGCAATGCGCAAGGCGAGCCGTTCGTGATCCGCATGGACATTGCCGACCGATCTTCTGAGGTGGTGCTCGCACCCTACGCGCGTAATCTTCGGCGCCTCGGTATCGAGTTTCGGTATCGGTTGGCCGATCCCAGTATTATCAAAAGGCGACTGGATGAGTTCGATTTCGATATGGCTGTCGGCATCCTGGGTGGTTCGCCCAGCCCTGGCAACGAGTTGTTCGATGACTTTGGCTCTAAATCCGCCGATGAGAAAGGCAGCCAGAATTTGCCGGGTATCAAGGATGCGGTGGTCGATGAGCTGATCGAGCGCATTGTCTCCAGCCCTGATCGCCGGGCCATCGCGGCAGGTGCGCGGGCGCTGGATCGCTATCTGCTGCACCAGTACTACGTGGTTCCCATGTACTACGGCAAGCAGTTCTTCATAGCGCACAAGAAGGATTTGCGTCACCCTCCCGAATTACCACCCCATATGCTCGCAGGCTCCTGGCTGCTGACCATGTGGTGGATGGAGCCTCGCTGACCATGCTGTCCTATCTGCTCAAACGCCTGCTCTTGATGATCCCTACCGTGCTGGGGGTGCTGGTGCTCAATTTCGCGGTGATCCAGTTCGTGCCCGGCGGGCCGGTGGAGCAGATCATGTCGCAGCTCACGAGCCGCGAGGCACGGATTGGTGGCCAGGGCCCACGCCGCGCGCTCGAGCCTCGGCAGGTGGAGGAAATCAAGAAACTCTACGGCTTCGACAAGCCCGCGCACGAGCGCTTTTTCCAGATGCTGGGCCAGTTCGCGCGCTTCGATCTGGGCAAGAGCTTCTTCCAGAACAAGAGCGTGTGGGAGCTGGTCAAGGAGAAGCTGCCGGTCTCGGTCAGCCTGGGGCTGTGGACCTTCTTCATCAGCTACCTGGTGGCCGTGCCGCTGGGCATTGCCAAGGCGGTGCGCGCGGGCTCGCGCTTCGATCTGGTGACGACCATCATCATCCTGGTGGGCTATGCCATACCTGGTTTCGTGCTGGGCGTGGCGCTGCTGGTGATCTTCGGCGGGCAGCTGCAATGGTTCCCGCTGCGCGGGCTCACCTCGGCCCACTGGGACGAGCTCTCCTGGGGCGCGCGCATCGTCGACTACCTCTGGCATATCGCGCTGCCGGTCACCGCCATGGTGGCGGGCAGCTTCGCGGTGACCGCCATGCTCACCAAGAATGCCTTCCTGGAAGAAATCCGCAAGCAGTACGTGCAGACGGCGCGGGCCAAGGGGCTGTCGGAGCGCCAGGTGCTGTACCGCCATGTGCTGCGCAATGCGCTGCTGCCCATCGTCACCGGTTTTCCGGCGGCCTTCATCGGCGCCTTCTTCACCGGCGCGCTGCTGATCGAGACGCTGTTCTCGCTCGATGGGCTGGGCCTGCTGAGCTATGAGAGCGTGATGCGGCGCGACTACCCGGTGGTGCTGGGCACGCTGTACCTGTTCACGCTGATCGGCCTGGTGACCAAGCTGGTCAGCGACCTGTGCTATGTGTGGGTGGACCCACGGGTCAGGTTCGACTGAGTTGCGCCGCGCGGCGCCGCTGGTACAGGCGCGCCAGCAGCACAGCCACCAGCACCAGGTTGAGCGCCAGCACCAGCGCGCCCTGCCAATGGCGATGGGCAAGAAAATGCCGCACCTCCAGCGGTATGTACAGGCCCGACGACAGGGCGCCGAGCCATTCGCCCCAGGCCTTGTCGTGCCACAGGCCCCAGGCCTCGAGCCAGCGCAGGGCGATATAGGCGCTGCCCAGCAGCACCAGGGTGTGGATGGGCGTGGCGTTGATCCTGTCCACCCAGGCGACCAGCGCCGCGGGGTAGTGGGCGTCTGGCGACAGTCCGAAGTGGCCGATCAGCTCCAGCGCCAGGCGGTGCAGGTCGTGGTGCAGCAGGCCCAGCAAACCCAGCAGGCCGAGCAGCGCGGCAACACCTTTGAGCGCTTCGAAAATGGCGACGCTTTGCAGCGCGCTGCGCAGCGTGTTGCGCGCTGCGCGGGCAGCAGGAGCGAGTGGGGGGCTTGATGCAGGCATGTACACAGCTTCGCCGAATGTCCGGCGCCTTTCTGTCGGCCGAGGGCGCCTTGAAAATAGCAGAAGTTCGAACCCACCGATATGCTTGGGCGGTGATATTGATCAATGGACATGATGAATGGATAATATGTCCATCTTTGATATCCAGAAGGAGGCCGCCATGACCTGGAATATCGCCAGTGCCAAGCAGCAGTTCTCCGAGGTGGTGCGCCTGAGCGCCCAGGAACCGCAGGCCATATACAACCGCGACAAGCCCGTGGCGGTGATGATCTCGGCCGAGGAGTTCGAGGAATTCAAGCGGTGGCAGGCACAGCAGGCCCAGCCTTCGCTGCTGGCGCTGTTCGCCGAACTGCGTGCCGCATTGATCGTGGATGGGGCGCAGGATGGCATCGAGCTGCCACCTCGCACGGACCGCTACCACCCGATGCTGGATGACCCCCACTACTGGGACGAACCTGCTCGGATGAAGCCCTGATCGTGTACCTTGTCGACACCAACGTCATCAGCGAACTGATGCGCCCCGCGCCGCACCCGGGGGTGCTGCAGTGGGCAAGTGGCCTGCAACAGGCCGCGGGCTTTTCAGTCTCGGTTATTTCCTTCCATGAAATCGTCTTCGGTCTCACCCATCAGCCTCGGCCACGTGGACTGGAGCGCTTCAACGCCATGGCGGCACATTGCGCTGTTCTGCAGGTTACGCAGACCATTGCGAGGCGGGCTGGTGAAATGCGGGGTGTGCTGGCCGCGCGCGGCCAGGCCCGCCACATGGCCGATATGCTCATCGCCGCCACGGCCCAGGTGCATGCGCTCACGCTGGTGACGCGCAATGTGCGAGACTTCGATGGCTGCGGCATCGCGGTACTCAATCCGTTTCTGGATTGAAAAGCAGATGCAGCCACCAAAACCATGAACCGTGCAACAACCCCGAGCCTACCCCCCTCCCAGTCGCCCGCCGCGCGTGCCTGGCGGCGGTTTCGCAGCAACCGGCTGGGCTACTGGAGCCTGGTGCTCTTCGTGCTGCTGGTGTTCATCAGCCTGTTCGCCAATGTGCTGTCCAACGACAGGCCGCTGGTGGTGCACTACCAGGGCCAGACTTACTGGCCGCTGCTGCATGACTATCCCGAGACCACCTTCGGCGGCGATTTCCACTCGCCCACCGACTACCTCGACCCCTTCATCCAGCAGCGTCTGGCCGCGCCGGGCAACTGGGCGGTGTTTCCGCCCAACCGCTATGGCGCCGACACCATCAACTACTTCGCCAAGGCGCCCAATCCGTCGCCGCCGTCGGCGGACAACTGGCTGGGCACCGACGATCGCGGGCGCGACCTGCTGGCGCAGCTGCTCTACGGCTTTCGGGTGAGCGTGCTGTTCGGGCTGGCGCTGACCGCGACCGGCGTGCTGATCGGCATCCTGACCGGTGCGATCCAGGGGTTTTTCGGCGGGCGCACCGACCTGTTCTTCCAGCGCTTCATCGAGATCTGGACCTCGATGCCCGAGCTGTACCTGCTCATCATCTTCAGCGCCGTGCTGGCGCCTAGCGTGGCGCTGCTGCTGGTGCTGCTGTCGCTGTTCGGCTGGATGGGGCTGTCGGACTATGTGCGGGCCGAGTTCCTGCGCAACCGCCAGCTCGACTATGTGAAGGCCGCCCGCGCGCTGGGCGCGCCCAACGGGCAGATCATGTGGCGCCACATCCTGCCCAACAGCCTCACGCCGGTGGTCACTTTCCTGCCGTTTCGCATGAGCGCGGCCATACTCACGCTCACCTCGCTGGACTTCCTGGGCCTGGGCGTGCCGCCGGGCACGCCCAGCCTGGGCGAGCTGCTGTCGCAGGGCAAGAACAATATCGATGCCTGGTGGATCTCGCTGTCCACCTTCGGCGTGCTGGTGATCACGCTGCTGCTGCTCACCTTCATGGGCGATGCGTTGCGCGAAGCGCTCGACCCGCGCAAGCAGCTGCAGGCCATGGCCGCGACCCCGCCGGAGTCGGCCAACCAACCGCTGGAGGTGCGCCATGTCTAGGCCGGCGGCACCCGAGGCAGCGCCGCATGCAGGCGAGGCGCCGCTGCTGCGCGTGCGCGACCTGCATGTGCGCTTTGGCGGCAAGACGGTGGTGCAGGGCGTGAGCCTGGATATCTTCGCCGGCGAAAAACTGGCGCTGGTGGGCGAATCCGGTTCAGGCAAGACCGTGACCGCGCTGTCGCTGCTGCGCCTGGTGGGCGACGCCCAGCTGAGCGGCCTGGCCTTGATGCAGGGGCGCAACCTGCTGCAGATCCCCGAGCGCGAGATGCAGGCCGTGCGCGGCGACGACATTGCCGTGATCTTCCAGGAGCCGATGACGGCGCTGAACCCGCTGATGACCATAGGCGCGCAGATCGCCGAGGTGCTGCAGCTCAAGCAGGGCCTGAGTGCGAAGCAGGCCTGGGCCCAGGCCCAGGAGCTGCTGGCCGCCACCGGCATTCCCCAGCCCGTCGAGCGCGTGCGCAGCTATCCGCACCAGCTCTCGGGCGGCCAGCGCCAGCGCGCGATGATCTCCATGGCCCTGGCCAGCCGCCCCCGGCTGCTGATCGCCGACGAGCCCACCACCGCGCTGGACGTGAGCCTGCGCGGCCAGATGCTCGATCTGCTGGCCGAGCTGCAGCGCCAGAGCGGCATGGCCGTGCTGCTCATCACCCACGACCTGCCGCTGGTGCGCCGCTTCGCCGACCGGGTGGCGGTGATGGAAAAAGGCGCCCTGGTGGAGCAGGGCCCGGTGGCGCAGGTGTTTGCCGCACCGCAGCATCCCTACACGCAAAAGCTGCTGGCCAGCGCGCCGCGGCGCGAGCTCGGCCAGCCCCGCGCGGGCGATGCCTGCGTGCTGCGCACCGAAGGCCTGCGCGTGGGCTATGCCACCCGGCTGGCGGGCTTCAAGGGCTGGTTTGGCAAGGGTGAGTTCGTGGCGGTGCAAGGCGCCGACCTGCGGCTGGCGCCGGGCGAGACGCTGGGGGTGATAGGCGAATCGGGCTCGGGCAAGTCCACTCTGGCGCAGGCCATCCTCGGCCTGCTGCCCAGCCAGGGCCGGCTGGAGGTGGCCGGCCGGCAGTGGCAGCAGCCGGCCCAGCACAACTCGCCGGCCAACCAGGCGCTGCGCCGCCAGGTGCAGGTGGTGTTCCAGGACCCGTTCTCGTCGCTGTCGCCGCGCATGACGGTGCAGGAGATCGTCGGCGAGGGCTTGCGGCTGGCCCAGCCCGGCCTGCCGCCGGCCGAGCTGCAGGCGCGGGTGCTGGCCATGCTGCGCGAGGTGGGGCTGGCCGAGGCGCAGTTTCCAGGCCTGCTGGAGCGCTATCCGCACGAATTCTCCGGCGGCCAGCGCCAGCGCATCGCGATCGCCCGGGCACTGATCGTGGACCCCGAGATCCTGGTGCTCGACGAGCCCACCAGCGCCCTCGACGTCACCATCCAGCAGCAGGTGCTGGCCCTGCTGCAGCGCCTGCAGAAAGAGCGCGGCCTGAGCTATCTGCTCATCACCCACGACGTGGCGGTGATCCGCGCCATGGCGCACCAGGTGGTGGTGATGAAGGACGGCGCCATCATCGAGGCCGGCGAGGCGCTTGCTGTGCTGGAGCGGCCGCGCGAGCCCTACACGCGGCAGCTGATGGCGGCCAGCGCCCTTGGGGCGGCGGCATGACGGCCGGCGCGGGCGATGCCTTGCTGCGGGTGGCCGGGCTGCGCAAGTCCTTTGGCGGCGTGCAGGCAGTGGATGGCGTGGACTTTGCGCTGGCCCGCGGCGAGGTGCTGGCGCTGATCGGCCCCAATGGCGCCGGCAAGTCCACCACCTTCAACATGCTCAACGGCCAGCTGCGCGCCGACGGCGGCTCGGCGCTGCTGGACAGCGGCGGGCGGGCGCTCGAACTGGTGGGCCGCAAGCCCCGCGAGATCTGGCGCCTGGGCGTGGGCCGCACCTTCCAGATCGCCGAGACCTTCGCCAGCCTCACGGTGGTGGAGAACGTGCAGATGGCCTTGCTGTCGCATGCCGGGCGGCTGAGTCGGCTGTGGCAGCGGGCGGCGCAGTTCGAGCGCGGCCAGGCGCTTGCGCTGCTGGCCCTGGTCGGCATGGCCGAGCAGGCCGAGCGCCCTTGCAGCGAGCTGGCCTATGGCGATGTGAAGCGCGTGGAGCTGGCGATGGCCATCGCGCACCAGCCGGTGCTGCTGCTGATGGACGAGCCCACCGCCGGCATGGCGCCGGCCGAGCGCCTGCAGCTGATGGCGCTGACCCGGCGGCTGGCGCAGCAGCAGCGCATGGCAGTGCTGTTCACCGAGCACAGCATGGACGTGGTGTTCGCCTATGCCGACCGCATCCTGGTGCTGGCGCGCGGGCGGCTGATCGCCGAAGGCACGCCGCAGCAGGTGCGCGCCAACGCCGAGGTGCAGCGTGTCTACCTGGGCTCGGGCCGCTTGCTGGATGCCGCCGCGGAGGCCGCGTGATGGAGGCCCTGCTCGATGTGCGGCAGCTGTGCGCCGGCTATGGCGCGGCGCAGGTGCTGTTCGGCCTGGAGCTGCAGGTGCGGCGCGGCGAAGTGGTGGCGCTGATGGGGCGCAACGGCGCCGGCAAGTCCACCACGCTCAAGGCCATCATGGGGCTGATCGCGCGCCGCAGCGGCGTGCTGCGTTTTGCCGGGCACGACATCACCCGGCTGGCGCCGCATGCGGTGGCCCGGCTGGGCCTGGGCTATGTGCCCGAGGACCGGCGCATCTTCACCGAGCTGACGGTGCTGGAGAATCTTGAGGTCGGCCGCCAGCCGCCGCGCCGCTGGCCCGACGGCGGGCTGGCCAGCGACTGGACCCCCGAGCGGCTGCTGGCGCTGTTTCCCAATCTCGCCGCCATGCCCCAGCGCCCCGGCGGGCAGATGAGCGGCGGCGAGCAGCAGATGCTGACCGTGGCGCGCACGCTGATGGGCAACCCGTACCTGGTGCTGCTCGACGAGCCTTCGGAGGGCGTGGCGCCGGTCGTGGTCGAGCAGATGGCGCAGATGATCCTGCAGCTCAAGTCGCAGGGCGTGAGCATTCTGCTGTGCGAGCAGAACCTGCATTTCGCGCGCTGGGTGAGCGACCGCGCCTATGTGCTGGAGCGCGGGCAGATCCGCTTCGCCGGCAGCATGGACGAGCTGGCCGAGCGCGAGAAGGCCGGCGAGCGCCTGCTGGGGGTGTGAGGCCCAGGCCTTTCAAAGTGTTGTGCCGTTGCGAGTGCCCATGACGTTGGGAAAAGTTGAGCGTTGAGGGTTTGGCGTTGAGCGTGAAGGCCGCAAAACGCACAACGCACAACGCTCAACCTCTGGGCCACGTACAGGGCGCCTATTCCACGTTCAAGACCTTGAAACGGATGGGTGTGAGGCCGCCCGAGCGCAGGTGTCTGGCGAGCCAAGGCATGCATCGGCCGAGTGCCGGTTCACCGCGGTCTGGTGCTGCCCCATCGATGCCCGGATGCATGCATTCAATGCGCTGTGTATTTTGCTTGTTGTGTATGATTACACAAATGAACAGCGCGGCGCTCATCAAGCACATCAAGGCAGATGGCTGGGTGCTGGTTCACACCGTTGGATCGCACCACCAGTTCAAGCATCCGACCAAGCCGGGCAAGGTCACCGTGCCTCATCCCAGGAAGGATCTGCCGCTGCCCATCGTCCGCAGCATTCTCAAGCAAGCCGGGCTCCGCTAAGGCGGGGCCGTTCAGCAAAGGAGGCCCGAGTGCTCTATCCCATCTACGTGTACAAGCAAGAAGGTTCTGCTTACGGGGCGTCCTTCCCGGATTTTCCCGGCTGCTTCACTGCGGCGGACAGCCTGCAAGAATTGCCCAAGTCGGCGCAGGAAGCCGTCGAAGCCCATTTTGGCGGCGACGAGGACCCCATCCCCGCGCCTTCCTCGCCCGAAGCCTGGGTTGGCGATCCAGACTACCAGGGCGGCTTCTGGCTGCTGGTCGAGGTGGACCTGGCCAAGGTGCGCGATCGCGCGGTGCGGCTGAACATCAGCCTGCCTGAAAGCCTGGTGCCTCGGATTGATGCGTACGCCAAGGCGCATGGCATGTCCCGCTCTGCATTCCTGGCCATTGCAGCCGAGCATGAAATGGCTTCAGCCTGAGCGCGAGTGCGCAAAATGAAAAGGGAACGTGCCGGGCACGTTCCCTGTCGAGGCCATCCGGCCTTGATTTCCCCGCCGGCTGGCGCAGCCTCGTTTTCGGCCTGTGCCCACCCTCACCACAGCCCGGTGGGGTTCACGCCATCTTGCATCACCCAGTGCACGCGGTCGGCATCGACGCCCAGCTCCACCGCCCGCTGCAGCAGCATGTCGGCCAGCTCGCCGGCCAGCACCGGCGTGCGCGACAGCAGGCGGAACGAGTCGGGCGAATCGCCCATGAGCATCGCCCAGCGGTAGTCCGGGTCCAGCGCGACCACGTGGTAGTCCTCGCTGAAGGGGCCGAAGAACGAGGCCTTCATCGCGCCGGTGGGGGGCGACTCGACAAAGCGCGCGCTGCCGCGCGACTCGGCCCAGCGGTTGGTGCCAGGATGGAAACCCCGGTTGATGATCTCCAGCGTGCCGTTGTCCGCCAGGCTGTATTCCACGCGCGAGCGGATCAGCGGCCGGCCCCAGCCCTGCTCGATGCGGGCGATCTCATACCAGTCGCCCACGAAGCGATGCACATCGAAATCCACCACCGGCGTGGCCGGCAGCGCCGGCTCGCGCCGCTGGCTGCCGCGGTTGGCGACCAGCAGATAGGTGGCCAGCGCAGACAGGCCTACCAGCACGGCAGGAATCCACAGCCGGTTGCCCCGTGATTGGCTTCGTGGTTGGATTTCGTATTCGTCTTCCGCCTTCATGTACAGCCTTTCGCCCTTGCCGGGCAGTCATTGTTTGTTCTTTCAAAAAGCGTAGCGCATGCCGGAAAATTTACAAGTACCAGAGCCACCGTCGTGTAGGCAAAAGCTGCATCCAGATGTGCCCTTTGGCGCCAAAACCACGACAGCATCGCAACCATCTTGTGCTAAATCCGGCTGGTGCCAGCGGGTTTGAGCACGGTTTTCCCAAAGCGTTCGCGCAACTATGGCCTAATAGCAGCTTTTGCATTTTTCACGAGGTGCCAAGATGGGCAACAAGATCGTTACCGAAGCCGACCGCAAGTTCACCCCCCAGCCGACGCTGCCCAATGGCACGTCGCTGCCCACCGCCGGCCGCGGCCAGAAGGTCAGCCGTGCTCGCGGCACCGCCACCCGCAGCAAGAAGAACCCTGGCAAGCGCACGCACAAGGGCGGCTGATCGAGCCGTCGGCACAGCTGCCGCACGAATATTCCATGCCGGCGCCCGCGCCGCGCATGCCAAGCCCCGCAAGGGGCTTTTGTTTTTTCCGGGTTGCGAGAACGGCGTGCCCGCACGTTCACCCCTACCTGCACCAAAAGCGCCGGCCATGCAAGGCCACGGGCGCAGCCGTTGCTTGCCACTGACGGGCAGGCCGAAAAATCGGCCTCTTCACTGCGGCTGCTGAATTTGTAATGTGAATAATGATTATGATTATCAGTTGCATTGATCCCTGCTGAACGTCCGTGCCCACGGTGGCGCGGCAAGGGCGGCGGGGCCTTCGGCTTTTTCAGCAGCGCTTTCCAGCAGGATTCCAGATGACAAGGGCAAACCAGCCATTCCGTTCCACCGACGCACGCGGCCAGCTCAAGCAGCTGAGCATGTGCATTGCCATGGCTCTGCCGGCGCTCGCGGCGGCGCAGGAGGTGGAGAACACGCTTGCGACGGTAACGGTCGAGGCGGCGGCGCAGGCCGCGACGACGGAAGGCACCGGCTCTTACACGACGGGAGCGACCAGGACGGCCACGCCGCTGAGCATGAGCCTGCGCGAGACGCCGCAGTCGGTGAGCGTCGTGACCCAGCAGCGGATCGAGGACCAGAGCTTCAAGACCATCACCGACGTGGTGAACAACACGCCCGGCGTCTCGGTCAACCAGTACGAAACCAGCCGCGGCCAGTTCACCGCGCGTGGCTTCAACATCAACACCTTGCTGATCGATGGCGTTCCCACCACCTGGGAGCAGCCCTGGAGCTCGGGCGAGATCTTCACCAGCCTGGCCACCTATGACCGGGTGGAGGTGGTGCGCGGCGCCACGGGCCTGACCACCGGCGCGGGCGACCCGTCGGCGGCGATCAACCTGGTGCGCAAGCGCGCCAGCAGCAAGGAGTTCACCGGCCGTGTCGAGCTCGAGGCCGGCAGCTGGAGTCAGCGCCGCGGCATGGTCGACCTGTCCACGCCGCTCAACGAGGCCAAGACGGTACGCGCCCGCCTCGTCGGCGAGTTCGCCGACCGAGACAGCTATATCAATGGGCTGGGCACCAACAACGGCACGCTGTTCGCCACCTTCGAGGCCGATCTCAGCCCCAGCACGCTGCTCGTCGCCGGCCTGGGCAGCCAGCGCTTCAAGACCACGGGGCCGATGTGGGGCGGCCTGCCGGTGTGGTACAGCGATGGCACGCGCACCGACTGGAGCACTTCCAAGACGACCGCCGCCGACTGGACGCGCTGGGACACCGACTACAACAGCTATTTCGCCTCGCTGGAGCACCGGCTCGCCAACGACTGGAAGCTCAAGCTGAGCTACAACCACAGCGACCGCAAGGCGGATTCGCACCTGCTGTACCTCTCGGGCGCGCCAAGCATCACCACCGGGCTGGGCATGTCGGCATTTGCCGCCTCCTACAAGGTGCGCACCAAGCAGGACGACATCGGCGCGCAGGCCAGCGGCACCGTGAAGCTGCTTGGCCGCGAGCACGAGCTGGCGTTCGGCCTGTCGAGCTCCCGCCAGCGATTCCATGCCGAGGACCGGGCCGCCACGCCGTCGTTCGGCATGGCCCCTGACTTCAACAACTGGACGGGCAGCGCCTACCCCGAGCCGTCGTGGGGGCCGCTGGCCTACTACGGCCAGAGCGAAACCCGCCAGGATGCCATCTACGGCGCGGCGCGCCTGAACCTGGCCGATCCGCTCAAGCTGATCCTCGGCGTGCGCTTCACCAATTACAAGAAGAGCGCCGACGAGCGCTACACCAACCCCTATAGCCTCAAGCAGCACGGCGAGGTCACGCCCTATGCCGGCCTGGTCTACGACATCAGCAAGGAGCTGTCGGCGTACGCCAGCTACACCGATATCTTCCAGCCGCAGAATGCGCGCGACATCACCGGCAGCTACATCGACCCGATCAAGGGCAAGAGCTTCGAGACCGGTGTCAAGGGCGAATTCCTGGACGGCCGCGTCAACGCCTCGGCGGCGGTGTTCCATATCAAGCAGAAGAACCTGGCCATTGCCACCACCGACACCATCCCCGGCCTGGGCGGCCTGCCCGAAACCGTCTACCGCGCCTCCAACGGCGCGACCAGCAATGGCTTCGAGCTGGAGTTGAACGGCGAGCTGGCGCGCGGCTGGAATGTCAGCGCCGGCTACACCCAGTTCCGCCTGAAGGACGAGACCGGCGCGGATGTGAACAGCATCTACCCGCGCAAGCTGGTGCGCCTGTTCACCACCTACCGCCTGCCCGGCGCCTGGAATCCGCTGACGGTGGGCGGCGGAGTCAGCTGGCAGGGCAGCACCTACACCAATGCGGCCGATCCGCTGGGCGTGACCCGGCGCGTCGAGCAGGGCGCCTATGCGCTGGTGAACCTGATGGCGCGCTACGACTTCACGCCGCAGCTGTCGGCGCAGCTGAACATCAATAACGTCACCAACCGCAAGTACTACGGCATGTTCGATGCCTACAGCCAGATCACCTACCTGGCGCCGCGCAATGCCACGCTGACGATGAAGTACCGGTTCTGAGCCGGTCCCCGGCTCAGGCTGCCAGCGCCTGCTGCACCAGCGGCCGCAGCCGGGGCAGCAGCTGCGCCTCGAACCAGGGGTTGCGCCTGAGCCAGAGGTTGTTGCGCGGGCTGGGGTGGGGCAGGGCCACGGTGGCGGGCCAGCGCGCCTGCCAGTCCGCCACCGCCTCGGCCAGCGATTGCCCGGCGCTGCCGGGCAGGTGCCAGGCCTGCGCATAGCGGCCGATGACCAGCGTGAGCCGCAGCTGGCGCAGCTCGGCCAGCAGCCGTGCGCGCCACAGCGGCGCACATTCGGGGCGCGGCGGCAGGTCGCCCGAGCGGCCGGTGCCCGGATAGCAAAAGCCCATGGGCACGATCGCCACCCGCGCCGGGTCGTAGAACACCTGCGCCGGCATGCCCAGCCAGGCGCGCAGCCGCTCGCCGCTGGCGTCGTTGAAGGGAATGCCGCTGTCGTGCACCTTTTTGCCCGGCGCCTGGGCCGCGATCAGTATGCGCGCCGAGGCGCTGGCCTGCACCACCGGGCGCGGCCCGAGCGGAAGATCGGCGCAGGCGGTGCAGGCGCGGATGTCGGCCAGCAGCGGCTCAATGGATTGCGGGGTGGAGCTGGCCAAGGTTCAGCCAGGCTGCTGCGGCCTGGGCGGCGCGGGCTGGCCCTCCAGCCGGTCCAGGCCGGCATCGAGGCAGGCCCAGGCCGGGGCGCTGGCGGCCCAGATGTTGGTGCTGGGCTGCACCGAGGATGGATCGTCCAGCGTTCCCACGCGCACCACGGTGAGCCCGGGGCGGCCGGTCGAATCGGCAAACAGGTGGCTGCCGCAGTGCGGGCAGAAGCGCCGCCGCACCTGGTTGCCGCTGTCTGATGTGGATGCGTACACGGCCAGTTCGCCCTCGATCTCGATGGCGGACGAGGGCACGATGGTATTGACGGTGCCGTTGGACGCCAGGTGCTGGCAGTCGCGGCACCAGCAGATCCGCGTGGCGACGGGATCCGCCGTGAGGCGGTAGCGTGCCTGGCGGCAGAGGCAGGCTCCGGTTCTCTCGGTCATTCAGTTGCTCCTGGGTATGGTGGCATCCATTTAACCGCAATCCGGTGGTTGACTGGCTGCTGTCTTTCCGATGTCTGCATGAGCGTTCGCTACGCAAGGCCCTGCCGTACGAACAGCAGCAGCCGGTTGTTGGCCGGCATGGCGTGGTCGTGCTCCAGGGCCAGGCCATGCTGCCGGGCCAGCGCCTCGATGTCTTCGAAGTGGCGTATGCCGCTGCGCGCATCGCGCTCGCGCAGCCACAGGTCGAAGGCGCGGTTGCTCTCGCTGGTGTAGCCGCCGCCATAGTTGAACGGGCCGTAGAGCGCAAGGCGGCCGCCCGCGGGCAGGTGCCAGCCCGCCAGCACGAACATGCGCTGCACCAGTGGCCAGGCCACGATGTGGGCGGTGTTGCTGGAGAAGACCGCGTCGTAGGTGCCTTCGCCCTCGGCCTGCTCTTGCGGCCAGACGCTGGCCTGCAGGTCGAAGCACAGCGGCGGCCGCAGATTGGGTGCCGGGTGGGCCGCATGCCAGGCGGCGATGCCGGCATGGTTCTCCGGCAGGTCGCTGGTCTGCCAGACGAGATGCGGCAGGCGCGGCGCGAAGTACACGCTGTGCTGGCCGGTGCCCGAGCCGATCTCCAGCACATGGCGGCGGTCGGCGAAGGCGGCCTGCAGCACGGCCAGGATGGGCGCACGGTTGTTTTCGCAGGCCTGAGAGAAAGGCAGGGCCGGGGAGGTGGTTGGGCTCATCGCTTGGGTTGGTGGCCGCGTCAATTGCCTGGGGCGTACTGGTCGAAGACCTGCTGGCCCGTGAGCTTGCGGGTGTCGTTCTTGAGTTCATAGAACGCCGGCTTTTCATCGATGAAGATTTCCGTGGCGAGCTGGAACGGCTCGCCCTGGAAGATTCCCAGCGACAACACATACTCGTTGGCCGGCAGCAGATGGTAGAACAGGTGCGTGCCGCACTGGCCGCAAAAGCCGCGCTCGGCCCAGTCGGACGAGCGGTAGACGGCGGGTGCATTGCCCTTGAACTGCACGTCAGGGCCGCAGTGGACCGAAAACATCGGGCCGCCCGTCCATCGGCGGCAGGTGCTGCAGTGGCACAGGCTGGCTTGGTGCTGATCGGGCGCGGTGACTTCGATGGCGCCGCACAGGCAGATGCCTTTCATGCTGGTTTCCTCCAGGGTAGTGGCTGCATCCTACGCGCTCTGTCGGCTTTTGGGGGCTTGCGGCCAGCAGCACATGCTGAGCTGGGTGCGGAAAAAAGCAAACCGCCCGAAGGCGGCTGCTGCTTTTCAAGCCCCGGGGCTTCAGGCCGAGGCGACCTCGATCACCTTGAATTCGCCGCTGGCAATGCGCTTTTGCCATTCGGCCGGGCCGGTGATGTGGGCGCTGGTGCCGCCGGCGTCCACGGCCACGGTCACGGGCATGTCCACCACGTCGAATTCATAGATGGCTTCCATGCCCAGGTCTTCGAAGCCCACCACCTTGGCCGACTTGATGGCCTTGGAGACCAGGTAGGCGGCGCCGCCCACGGCCATCAGGTAGGCGCTCTTGTGGTTCTTGATGCTCTCGATGGCCACCGGGCCGCGCTCGGCCTTGCCGATCATGGCGATCAGGCCGGTCTGCTCCAGCATCATGTCGGTGAACTTGTCCATGCGGGTGGCGGTCGTGGGGCCTGCGGGGCCGACGGCCTCGTCCTTGACCGGGTCCACCGGGCCGACGTAGTAGATCACGCGGTTGGTGAAGTCCACCGGCAGCTGCTCGCCCTTGGCCAGCATGTCCTGGATGCGCTTGTGGGCGGCGTCGCGGCCGGTGAGCATCTTGCCATTGAGCAGCAGGGTGTCGCCGGGCTTCCAGCTGGCGACCTCTTCTTTGGTCAAGGTGTTGAGATCGACCTTCTTGGACTTGTTGTAGTCCGGCTCCCAGTCGATCTTGGGCCACAGGTCAAGCGAGGGGGCGTCCAGGTACACCGGGCCCGAGCCATCCATCACAAAGTGCGCATGGCGCGTGGCGGCGCAGTTGGGGATCATGGCCACGGGCTTGGAGGCCGCGTGCGTGGGGTACATCTTGATCTTGATGTCGAGCACGGTGGCCAGGCCGCCCAGGCCTTGCGCGCCGATGCCCAGGGCGTTGACCTTCTCGTACAGCTCCAGGCGCAACTCTTCCACCTGGTCGAGCTTTTCACCGCGCGCGGCCTTGGCCTGCAGCTCGTACATGTCCAGGTCTTCCATCAGGCTTTCCTTGGCCAGCAGCACGGCCTTCTCGGCCGTGCCGCCGATGCCGATGCCCAGCATGCCCGGCGGGCACCAGCCCGCGCCCATGGTCGGGACGGTCTTGAGCACCCAGTCCATCAGGTTGTCGCTGGGGTTCATCATGATCATCTTGGACTTGTTCTCGGAGCCGCCGCCCTTGGCGGCCACGGTCACGTCGAGCTTGTCGCCGGGCACGATCTGCACGCTGATGACGGCAGGCGTGTTGTCCTTGGTGTTCTTGCGCGCGAACTGCGGGTCGGCCACCACCGATGCGCGCAGCGTATTGTCGGGGTGGTTGTAGCCGCGGCGCACGCCTTCGTTGATCGCGTCTTCCAGGCCGCCCGTAAAGCCTTCCCACTTCACGTCCATGCCCACCTTGAGGAAGACGTTGACGATGCCGGTGTCCTGGCAGATCGGGCGGTGGCCGGTGGCGGCCATCTTGGAGTTGGTCAGGATCTGGGCCATCGCATCCTTGGCCGCCGGGCTTTGCTCGCGCTCGTAGGCGCGCGCCAGGTGCTGGATGTAGTCGGCGGGGTGGTAGTAGCTGATGTACTGCAGGGCGCCTGCGATCGAGTCGATCAGGTCCTGCTGGCGGATCGTGGTGGTCATCGTGGGTGTTGTGATAGTTGGGTTGCTAGCCCGCGGATTATCGGCGCAAGCGCCTTGGGGCGGGGGCAATAGCCGATAAGTCTTCTAGGGCCTGTTCACACAAAGCACGGGGATCGCGTTGAGTCCTCAACCCTTCGGGCAAGTGCGGCAGGGCCGCCACTGCGTCGTTGCGCTCCTTGTGCGGGTGGGCACACGCACGGCGTCGCGTGCCTAGCATTGACAGCCCTGTCGGGCTTGCGCGACCCCGTATTTGTGTGAACAGGCCCTAGAGGACTCGGGTCCTCGCGCGCGCCGAGCGCTCGCAAGGCGAACGTGGCTTTTTCCGGCAGGGTAGGATTTCGGGTTTTCATCCTGCGGCCTTGGGTAGCCAGAGCTCTTCCAGCCAACTGCGCCGCGTTGCAACCTTGAGGAGTTTCTTCCCTATGACCGCCACACGCCAGGAAAAAGACACGTTCGGCTTCATCGACGTACCCGCCGACCAGCTCTGGGGCGCGCAGACGCAGCGCTCGCTGCAAAACTTCGACATCAGCGGCGAGCAGCAGCCGCGCGAGATCATCCATGCGCTGGCGCAGGTGAAGAAGGCTTCGGCCACGGTCAACCATGCGCTGGGCCTGCTGGTCGAGACCAAGGCCCAGGCCATCGTTGCCGCCGCCGACGAGGTGATCGCCGGCAAGCATCCGAATGAGTTTCCGCTGGTGGTGTGGCAGACCGGCTCGGGCACGCAGACCAATATGAACGTCAACGAGGTGCTGGCCAACCGCGCCAGCGAAATCCTCGGCGGCGAGCGCGGCGAGGCGCGGCTGGTGCATCCGAACGACGACGTCAACAAGAGCCAGTCCAGCAACGATGTCTATCCCACCGCCATGCATGTGGCGGCGGTCAGCGCCATCGAGCAAAAGCTGCTGCCCGCGATCGCCAGGCTGCGCCAGACGCTGGAGGCCAAGAGCCAGGCCTTCGCCGATATCGTCAAGATCGGCCGCACCCATCTGCAGGACGCCACGCCGCTGACGCTGGGCCAGGAGATCTCGGGCTGGGTGGCGCAGCTCGCGCACGGCGAAGCGCATGTGCGCGCCGCGCTGGCGCATCTGTACGAGCTGGCGCTGGGCGGCACCGCCGTGGGCACGGGGCTGAATGCGCCCAAGGGCTATGCCGAGGGCGTGGCCAAGGAGCTCGCCGCGATCACCGGCTATCCCTTCGTCACCTCGCCGAACAAGTTTGAATCGCTGGCCTCCTGCGATGCGCTGGTGTTCGCGCACGGTGCGCTCAAGACCCTGGCGGCCAGCATGATGAAGATCGCCAACGACGTGCGCTGGCTGGCCAGCGGCCCGCGCAGCGGCCTGGGCGAGATCGCTATCCCCGAGAACGAGCCGGGCTCGTCCATCATGCCGGGCAAGGTCAACCCCACCCAGTCCGAGGCGGTGACCATGCTGTGCGCACAGGTGTTCGGCAATGACGTGGCGATCAATATCGGCGGCGCCTCGGGCAACTTCGAGCTCAATGTATTCCGCCCGCTGGTGGCGCACAACTTCCTGCAGAGCGTGCGCCTGCTGGCCGATGGCATGGTCAGCTTCAACGACCATTGCGCCGTGGGCATCGAGCCCAACCGCGAGCGCATCGCCGAGCTGGTCGGCCGCTCGCTGATGCTGGTGACCGCGCTGAACACCCACATCGGCTACGACAAGGCGGCCTTCATCGCCAAGAAGGCGCACAAGGAAGGCTCCAGCCTGCGCGAGGCAGCGATTGCCAGCGGCCATGTGACGGCCGAGCAGTTCGACCAGTGGGTGGTGCCAGAGCAGATGGTGGGTAATCTGTAAGTCGCGGCGACGATAATGGGCGCGCCCGCCATGGCTTTGCGGCCTGGCGGGCGCGTTCTTATAACGACAGGAAGCAAACACGATGACCGCAACAAATTGCCAGCCGGGGATTCTGGCAGGGCTGCCCACTGTCAGCCGCTATCTGTTTTGGGATGTACGGGGGGATGCCGCCGCGGTGCGCGCCGCGCTGCAGCGCCTGCGCGACTGGTGCAGCGGCGCGCAGGCCGTGGTCGCGGTGGGCGAGCCGCTCACCCGGCTGCTGGGCGCATCGGTGCCGGGGCTGCGCAGCTTTCCCGCGCTTAAGGGCCCGCAGGGCGAGCTACCGCTGACGCCGCACGCGCTGTGCCTGTGGCTGCGCGGCGGCGAGCAGGGCGATCTGCTCAAGCTGTCGCGGCAGGTGGCCGCCGTGCTGGCGCCGGCGTTTGCCAGCGCGCAGGTGGTGGACTGCTTTCGCCACGGCTGGAACGGCAAGGATGCGGTGCGCGACCTGACCGGCTTCGAGGACGGCACCGAGAACCCCCACGACGAAGCCGCGGTGCAGGCCGCGGTGGCCCGGGGGCTGGGCGAGGGCCTGGACGGCGGCAGCTACTTCGCGGTGCAGCAGTGGGTGCACGACATGGCCGCGTTCGAGCGCATGAGCACCCAGCAAAAGGACGACATGATCGGCCGGCGCCTGTCCGACAACGAAGAGCTGGAAGACGCGCCCGCCTCGGCCCACGCCAAGCGCACCGACCAGGATAGCTTCTCGTTCGACGCCCATATCCTGCGCCGCAACATGCCGTGGTGGCAGGTGCAGCCCGACGGCAGCGATGCGGTCGGCACCATGTTCGCCGGCTATGGCCATACGCTGCAAGCCTTCGAGGCCCAGATGCGGCGCATGGCGGGCGAGGAAGACGGCATCTTCGACGGCCTGTTCCAGATCTCGCGCCCGGTGACCAATGCCTACTACTGGTGCCCGCCGCTGCAAGGCGGCCGGCTCGATCTGCGCGCGCTGGGTTTTCAGTAAAAAAGAGAGCTGCTAGCGCTTGATTGCTAAGGTTTTCAGTATGAAACATATTTGAAAACGTTGTATATCAAACGCCAGTAGCTATGTTTTTTGCTATTCAACCCCACAGCGCCGGCTTGTTCACCATCAGGTAGTACACCGCCAGCATGGCGATGAAGGCCGGATAGCCCAGCCATTCCCAGTGGCGCGAGAGCCGGCGGTATTCGGCCGGCAGCGGCGCATCCTGCCCGGCCGCCGCCTGGGCCAGCCGGGCCATGCGGATCTGCAGCGCCACCACCGGCAGCCAGCACGCGCCTGCCAGCAGGTACAGGCCCACCGACAGCAGCAGCCAGGGCGTGTGCCAGGGCCAGCCGGCCAGCTGCATCATCGCCAGGCCCGACAGGGGCTGCACGATGACCGCCGGCGTGGTGAACCACCAGTCCGCGCGCACCACCAGGCGGCTGACCACGGCCTGTGCCTGCACGCTGGCGCTGCGGTTGGCAAAGAACATGTAGAAGGCCGAGCCAAAGCCGGTGCCCACCAGCAGCACGCTGCTGAGGATGTGCAGGGTCTTGATGAGCAGGTAGGCGTTCATGGTCTGGAATTTCTCATCAGCAGGAGCAGCGCGGCTGCGATCGGCAGGTTCTTGCTCAGCGGCCCCAGCGGGTGCAGCCACAGCCCGGGCAGCAGCGCGGTGGCGGCGATGGTCATGAGCGCCATGCCGGCCAGCGCCGCGCCATAGGCCAGGCGCGACGGGCGCAGCCACAGCCACAGGCCCAGCAGCAGGTCGGCGGCCGCGCCGCCGCTGATCAGCCCGCCATGCCAGGCGGGCGCCAGGCCCGCCGCCTGCAGCAGCGCGCTGCTCTGGCCATGCCACTGCTGCAGGCTGACGGCGGCGGTGGCCAGCCAGACGGCCACGAGGCTCAGCCGCAGCCAGCGCAGCTGCTCTGGCGCGGGGCGGGCGGCGGTCGCTGCGGCCGGCTTCATGCAGCCTGCATGCTGCGCAGCAGCTGGGCCGGCGCGATCGGCTCGCGCTGCAGCCAGTGGCGCAGCGCTGCCGGGTCGCAGCAGTTGTCGTGCGAGGCCAGCTCCAGCGCCGCGCTGCACCAGGGCGAGGCAGGCAGCGCATCGCCCAGCCGTGCGGTGCTGCGGCTCACCCAGTCGGGCAGGGCGCGCAGCAGCGGCGCCGGGCGCAGGCCACGCTGCTGGCGCAGGCTGACGACCAGGCCGGCCATGCTCAGGCGCTCGGGCCCGCCCAGCTCCACCAGGCCGGTGTGGCCGCACTCCAGCAGGCGCAGCATCGCATCGGCCAGGTCGGCCACCGCCAGCGGCTGGATCTGCTGGCGCAGCATGGGGCTGGGCATGAGCAGCACCGGCAGCAGCGCCAGCTGCATGAAAAGCCGGGTACTGGCGCCGCCCGTGCCCATCACCACGCTGGGGCGCACGATCACGCCGTCCAGCCGCCCCGCGGCCATCAGCGCCTGCAGGTGCTGGTCGGCCGCGCGCTTGGTGCGGGCGTAGTCGGTGCCGTTGCCATCCACCCCCAGGGCCGACAGCTGCATCACCCGCCGTATACCCTGCTCGGCGCAGGCCTCGAACAAGGCGATCGGCGCCTGGGCGTGAATGGCCGACAGCGGCGCCCGGGCGCTGCCGCGCAGGCTGCCGACGGCATTGATGACCATGTCCACGCCCTGCAGCAGCGGCCGCCAGTCGGCGGGGTCAAGCATGCGGGCGAAGTCCGCCGGCGGCTGGCTGCGGCGGCTGGCGGCGCGCACCTGGTAGCCGCGCTCGTGCAGGCGCCGCGCCAGGGCCTGGCCGACGAAGCCTTGCGCGCCGCACAGCAGCACGGTGCGGCCGGCTGAGGTGCGGCCGGCCGAGGTGTGGCTGGTGGAAGTCTGGGTGGTATCTGGCATGGTGCTCTCCTCTCCTTAGGTATGGCTGTCGTTCACATCGCAGCGCCCCTGGGCGCAGCGTTCGGCGCGGCGGGCGGCCTGCTCGGCGGCGCGGCGGGCCGCCACTTCGAAGATCCAGGCGATGGGCCACTGCGGCAGCCGGTAGCGGTTGCGCGCAACGATCGGGTACAGCCGGTGCAGCGCGGGCCGCAGCAGCGGCAGCTGGGCCAGGCGGTGCACCCAGGGCAGGCCGACGCCCTGGTAGGCGCGCGACAGGCAATCCACGCCCATGAAGACCTGCCCCTGGGCATCCACGCCGTGGATGGCGCGCATCAGCGCCTCCCGCGGCGCCGGGCCGCCGGCAAAGCCGGGCGCGGCGCAATCGACGAAGCGCAGCCGGCCCTGCGTGTTGCGCAGCATCAGGTTGCGCATCTCGGCATTGCAGAAGCGGCAGCTGGCGTCGTAGTACACGGTCAGCGGGAAATCGGTGGCAGGCATTGCTCTTCCTTTTGTTTTGTTATTTCTGTCAAAACAGAAATAACTGATTAAAAAAAGGGGCAGATTCATCCTGCCCTTGCGCTCTTCGGCTATGGGCCATGCAGCTCGGCCGGGGCTGCCACCGTGGCTGCCGCCGGCGCGCCGCGCACGAAGCGCTGCACGCTGGCGCCCAGGCTGAGGATCTTGTCCAGCGTGCCGGGCGACAGGCGCAGCATTTCGTCGGCCCAGCTGCCCAGCTTTTGCATCAGCTCCAGCGTGGAGCGGATGCGGTCCTGCGCATCGGCGCTTTCCAGCGCGAACTCGGGGCTGTGCATCAGCGCGGCCAGCATGCGGGTGGTGGGGTCGAATTCACGCTCCTTGCGCTCGCGCACGATGGTGCGAAACAGCTCCCACACATCGACGCTGGTCTCGAAGAAGTCGCGCCGGTCGCCCAGCATGTGCGTGACCCGCACCAGATTCCAGGCCTGCAGCTCCTTCAGGCTGTTGCTCACATTGGAGCGGGCCACGCCCAGGGTCTCGCTCAGCTGCTCGGCATTGAGCGGCTGGCCGTGCACGAACAGCAGCGCATGGATTTGCGCCACCGTGCGGTTCACGCCCCACAGCGAGCCCATCTCACCCCAGTGCAGAACGAATTGGCGTTGGATCGTGCTCAGTTCCATGCTGCGGATTCTATGCTGTCATTAATTTCTGTCAATACAGAAATCAATGCGGCAGATCGTTGCCCGGGGCTTGCGGCGCCACGCGGAAGAAGCCGGTGCCGCAGGTGCCGGCGCCGATCTCGGCCTCGGTGGCTTCGCGCACGCCCTCCACCCGCAGCGCCAGGCGCAGGCCGATGCCGGCCAGCGGGTGGTTGCCGTCCAGTACCACATGCTCGGGGTAGAGCTCGGTCACGGTGAACAGCGCATCGCGCGGCGCCTCGGGGTTGGTGCCCGCCGGCAGCGCATGGCCCTCGATGGTCATGCCTTCTTCCAGCTCGGCCGGGAACAGGGCGCGCGACTCGAGGAAGACCAGTTCCTCATCGTAGTCGCCGAAAGCATCTTCGGGCTCCAGGTTCAGTTGCAGGCGGTCGCCCACCGCATGGCCCTGCAGCGCTTGTTCCACGCGGGCCAGCAGGTCGTTGCCGCCCACCAGGAACTCGACCGGCTCGTCCAGCACGTCCAGTTCCTCGCCCAGGCTGTCTTTGAGCGTCCAGGTCAGCGCGACCACGCATTGTTCAGTTATTTCCATAGGAGAATTGTCGCAGTTCGGCCGTGGTTGGCCGTGGTTGACGAAAGATTTCCATGGATATTGAACAAGCTCTGCCCCTGCTTGGCGGCATCAGCCCCGCGCAATTCATGCGCAAGTACTGGCAGAAAAAGCCCTTGCTGGTGCGCGGCGCGGTCACCGACTGGAAGGCGCTGGGCCTGCCGCTGCCGCGTGCCGAGCTGTTCGCGCTGGCCGGCGAGGAGGGCGTGGAGTCGCGCCTGATCCAGAATCGGGGCGGCGAGTGGAGCGTGAAGCACGGTCCCTTCGGCCGCAAGGCGCTGCCCGCGCTCAAGACCCGTGAATGGACGCTGCTGGTGCAAGGCGTGGACCTGCACCGTGCGGCGCTGCACCAGCTGCTGCAGCGCTTTGCCTTCGTGCCCGCCGCGCGGCTCGACGACCTGATGATCAGCTACGCCGCGGACGGCGGCGGCGTGGGCCCGCATTTCGACAGCTACGATGTCTTTTTGCTGCAGGCGCATGGCCGGCGGCGCTGGCGCATCGGCAAGCAAAGGCAGCTGGCGCTGAAGGAGGGCATCGCGCTCAAGATCCTGGCCGATTTCGAGCCCGAGGAGGAATACCTGCTGGAGCCCGGCGACATGCTCTACCTGCCGCCGCGCTATGCGCACGACGGTGTGGCCGAGGGCGAGTGCATGACGTATTCGATCGGCTTTCGCGCGCCCGCGCAGCACGAGCTGGCCTGCGACCTGCTGGCGCGCCTGTCGGACGACGATGGCGCGGGCGAGCCCGGCACGCTGTACAAGGACCCGAAGCAGCCGGCGGCCGAACATGCGGGCGAAATACCCGCGGCGCTGCTGGATTTTGCGCGCCAGGCGCTGGAGAAAAAACTGGCCGAGCCGCTGGCGCTGGCCCGCGCGCTGGGCGAATCGCTGACCGAGCCCAAGTTCAACGTCTGGTTCGAGCCCGAGGATTCGCCCCGCATGCTGGAGGCGGTGGCGCTGGACCGGCGCACCCGCATGATGTACGACCAGCACCATGTGTTCATCAATGGCGAGAGCTACCGCGCGGCCGGCAGGGATTTCGCGCTGATGCGCCGCCTGGCCGACCAGCGCCGGCTGTCGCGCAGCGATGTCTCAGGTGCCAGCGACGATGCGCTGTCGCTGCTGTCGCAATGGTGCGAAGACGGCTGGGCCCATGCCGTGGTGGCGTGACAATCGCGTTGCCGCCGGCTGCGCCGCCTTGTAGGCCCAGGGCTTGCCTTGCCGCTTCTGTTGGCTTATGGCAACAATTTTTCAAACATGGTGATACTCGGAATTGACGTGCCGTCCCTATAATTTGCAGCGAGCCATATGCGGGCCTCCGGATAAAGCGAATTCACCCGGGGCCGGCACTTCGGAATCTCACCGTCACTAGGAAAAATGCAATGAAAAAGTCCCTCGTTCTCGCATCGTTGATCACCGCTGTGGCCCTGGCTGCCTGCGGCAAGAAGGAAGAAGCTGCTCCGGCACCGGCTCCCGCACCCGCAGAAGCTCCTGCGCCGGCACCGGCCGCAGATGCTGCCAAGGACGCCGCGAGCGCCGCAGCCGATGCCGCCAAGGACGCAGCCAAGGATGCAGCCGCCGCTGCTTCGAACGCCGCTGAAGCCACCAAGGACGCCGCCACCGCCGCTGTGGACGCAACCAAGGATGCCGCCAAGGACGCAGGCGCTGCCGCTGCCGACGCTGCCAAGGCCGCTGCCGATGCAGCCGCCAACGCCGCTACCGCTGCCAAGGAAGCCGCAGAGAAGAAGTAATCGAACGAGGCCGGGGCTCCCCAGCGGGGCTCCTGCATTGATCGCACAGGCCCGCGCGTTGCGCGGGCTTTTCTTTTGGGTGCGCCTGCCAGCAAGCCAGGTTCTGTCCGATCAGCGGCGCAGGTGGCCGGCGGCCGGAAAAATAGCTGCATGCTAAGATCGTGCCGCCATGCAATATCCGACACTGTTCAATGAGAAGCGCACGGCTCAGGCTGCAGCGTTCTTGCTGCATCGTGCGGGTGGCCGCTTGCCTTTGCTGAAGCTGATGAAGCTGATGTACTTGGCCGAGCGCGAATCGTTGCGGCAGTACGGGGAGCCCATAACCGGCGACAAGCTGGTGTCCATGCCGCATGGCCCGGTTCTTTCCATGACCTATGACCATATGAATGGCGCTCTGCAGAGCGTCGAGGGGGGCTGGGCGACATGGGTGGATGACCGGGCTGGCCATGATCTTGGGCTGCGCGACCCCAGTATGATCAGAACCCCTGAGGATGACCTCTTGGAGTTGAGCGATGGCGATCTCGCTGTGCTGCAGGCCATCTGGGAGCAGTTCGGGCACATGAGCAAATTTGCGCTGGTCGAGTACACGCATGGCGATGCCTGTCCCGAATGGATTGATCCGCAGGGCTCCAGTGCGCCCATCCCTTTGGACCGCCTTTTTTCTGCGCTGGGGTTTTCCAAGGACGGGATTGATTCTGCGATACGTCACTTGGCCGAGCAGGCCCAGCTGAAGGCCGCATTTTCTTGAGATGGCCTGGAGTTGCGAGCAGGGCGCTTGCTTGCTGGTTCCTTCCGGTCCGGCAGAGCACAGGCACTTGTTCACGATAGCGGTTGGCCCTGTCTGCTTGGATGGTTATGGTGGCCAGCCACACGTCATCATGGTGAGCGTGACCTCGGTGAAACCCGATTTCCCCCACGATCCAGCGTGTGTGATCAAGGCGGGAGAGCATCCGTTCATCGTGCACGACAGCTTTGTGTACTACCGCGATCCTCGGATTGAGCCGATGGCGCATGTCCAGGCCATGGTAGATCAAGCCGTCTGGCAGGCCAAAGAGCCTTGCAGTCCGGAGTTGCTGGCGCGAATCCGCGCGGGTCTGGCGACTTCCGTCCGGGTGCCCAGGTATATCAAGAAGCTGCTCGCATAGCGCTACGGGCGAGTCCCCGTGGGGGCATTCTCCTGAAAACAAAAACGCCACGCACCGGGGTGCGTGGCGCCATGGCGGGCAAGGGCTTGCCGCGGCTTACTTCATGTCATCCGCCAGCACCTTGACGATGCGCTGGGCATTCGCCGAGGTTTCGGGCTGGCCTGTTGCATTGAGCACCGACACCGTGCTGCTGTTGCCGGCGCCCTTGACCACGATGCGGTACTTGAGCGGATCCGGCGCATCGGAGCTGCGCTTGAACAGCTTGGAGAAGAAGCCCGCTTCCTTGTTGGCGGTGGTCGGGTCCACGTAGCGCACGTAGTACACGCCCTGGCTGCGGTCGCGGTCCTCGACGGTGAAGCCGGTGCGGTCCAGCGCCAGGCCCACGCGGCGCCAGGCGCGGTCGAAGGATTCGCTGATCTGCAGCACCGAGGCGCCGTTGGCCTCGCCGATGGTGGCGGTGGATACCGGCGCGATCGGTGCGGCGGCGATGGCGCGCGACTGCTCTTCGCTCACGCCGAGCTTGACCATCAGGCGGCGCAGGAATTCGGTTTCCAGCTCGGGATCGGTGGGGCGGTTCTGCCAGACCGTGCTGTCCTTTTGCTGGTTGGTGTAGACCTCCTGCATGCCGCGGTGGCTGATGTAGATCTCGGTCTTGCCGTCGGCGCGGCGCTCCAGGCGGGTGCGGAACTTGTCCTGCTCGCCGGTGGAGTAGACCGAGTCGAAGATCTTGCCGATCGAGCGACGAATGAAGTCCTGCGGCAGCTTGGCACGGTTCTCGGCCCAGTCGGTTTCCATGATGCCGACGTCGGGCTTGTCGACCACCAGGTTGAAGCCGCTTTCCTGCCAGAAATCCTTGACCGGCGTCCACAGCTCGTCCGCGGGGCGACTCACCACCAGCCAGCGCTGGTTGCCGTCGCGCTCGATGCTCACGTCGCCCAGCTTGCTGACCGCGGTATTGCTCACGCCCTTGGGCCGGTTGTCCTGCTGCACCTGGTAGGCGGCGGCCGAAACCGTGCCGCCGGGCACCACGTAGCGCGTGTCCTTGGACAGCTGGGTCAGGTCGGGCGGCACCTCCAGCGAGGGCGCCTTGCTCGCGCTCTTGTAGTCGATCTTGTCGCCTTCGAGCACGGTGCTGCTGCACGCGGCCAGGCCCAGGGTCAGGCCGAGCAGGCCCAGTTTCGCAATCGGTTTCACTTCTCTCATCCTTGTGAGGGGGATCGGTAGGCGGCGGCGCCGGCTTACAGCAGGCCCGTCTCGCGCATGGCGGCCTCGACCGCGGGGCGCAGCGCGGCGCTCAACTCGGTCATGGGCAGGCGCAGCGCCGGACCGCACAGGCCCATGCGGGCCGCAGCCCACTTGACCGGGATCGGGTTGGCCTCGAGGAACAAGGCCTTGTGCAGCGGCAGCAGCCGGTTCTGGATTTCCATCGCGCGGCGCGCGTCGCGGGCGATGGCGGCCTTGCACAGCTCGCTCATCAGGCGCGGCGCCACGTTGGCGGTGACGCTGACATTGCCATGGCCGCCGCACAGCATCAGCGCGACCGCGGTCGGGTCGTCGCCCGAGTACACGCCGAAGCCCGCGGGCACGTCGCGGATCAGCCATTGCGCGCGCTCGATGTTGCCGGTGGCCTCCTTGATGCCGACGATGCCCGGCACCTCGGCCAGGCGCAGCACGGTGTCGTGCTGCATATCGGCCACCGAGCGGCCGGGCACGTTGTACAGGTAGATGGGCAGGTCGCCCACCGCCTCGGCGATGGCCTTGAAATGCTGGTACTGCCCCTCCTGCGTGGGCTTGTTGTAGTAGGGCACCACCTGCAGCTGGCTGTCCGCGCCCACGTTCCTGGCGTACTTGGCGAGTGCAATTGCCTCGTGGGTGGAGTTGGCACCGCAGCCGGCCATGATGGGCACGCGCCTGGCCGCCTGCTCCACCGACACGCGGATGATCTCCATGTGCTCTTCCACCGTCACGGACGGCGACTCGCCGGTCGTTCCCACCACGCCGATGCAGTCGGTGCCCTCGGCGATGTGCCAGTCGATCAGTTTTCGCAGGCTGGGGTAGTCAACGCTGCCATCTGCATGGAAGGGTGTGACGAGCGCGACGATGCTGCCGGTGAGAGGAACGCTGGAAGATGTCATGTCCACGGTGGTTCTACAGAAAAGCGCATTCTAACGAGTGGCGCGCACCATGCTGCTGTTTCAAACCATGGTTGGAGTAACGGTAGGCTGCTGCATGGCAAAGTAGTGCAAGATTTCTGTCATCTTCGCCTGCTATGGTTTCCGGTTCGGTCTTCAACACGCGGGCAATGGCTTGAACACGATACTGGCGCTGAACAATGTGCATCTGGCCGGTATGGCCAATACCTTCATCAGCCTGGTCAGCGCTTTTGCGCTGGGCGGACTGATCGGGCTGGAGCGGCAGTACCGCCAGCGCACCGCCGGGCTGCGCACTAATGTGATCGTGGCGGTGGGCGCGGCGATCTTCGTGGACACCGCGCATACGCTGGCCGGGGCGGATGGCGCGGTGCGCGTGATGGCCTATGTGGTCTCGGGCATCGGCTTTCTGGGCGCCGGCGTGATCATGCGCGAGGAGGGCAATGTGCGCGGGCTGAACACCGCCGCCACGCTCTGGGGTTCGGCGGCCGTGGGGGCCACGGCCGGCGCGGACCTGATCGCCGAGGCCTTTCTGGGCGCCTTGTTCGTGCTGGCGGCGAACACGCTGCTGCGCCCGGTGGTGAATGCGCTCAACCGCCGGCCGCTCGACGTGGCCTCGGCCGAAGTCACCAACACCGTCTTCGTGGTGGCCGAAAAGCGCCACCAGAAGATGGCGCTGGCGCTGCTGGACGAGGCGCTGGAGCGCGGCGGCTACCCGCCGGGCGACATCGACATCGAGGAGTTCGGCGAGGACGAGATCAGGATCGAGGCCACGCTGGCCTCGACCTCGGTGGACGGCGCCGAGCTGGACCGGCTGGTGCGGCAGCTCTCGGCCATCGCGGCGATCCGGCATGCGTTCTGGAGCCCCAGCACCCGGGATTGAAGAGTGCGAGCGCCTACTGCTTGCCCGGCTGCGCGTGGCCGCGGCGAAACAGCTCCCATTCGTCGACCGCCGTGCCATCGGGCAAATGGCAGATGCCGCGCTCGCCGGCGGCTTCCTTCACGATCACCAGCTTGCCGCCCATTTCCTGGCAGTACACCGATGCGGGGTTGGCCATGCCTACCCCGGGAGCCGGGGGCGGGTCCGAGGGCTGCAGCGCGCAGGCGGCGAGGGGAAGGGATGCCATGGCAATCACGAATTTGCAGAGGCTCATGGGCGGCTATTTTGCAACAAGCTGTGCAGCAATCCTTTGCACCATGCGCTGCGGCGACGGCAGCTGGCCATGCTCGTAGGCCGCCACCTGCCAGCCGGCCGCCGCCGGGCAGTGCTCCAGCAGCTCGCCGGGGCGCAGCAGGAAGTCGGCGCGCGATGGCTTGCCAAAGCGCTCGTTGCCCTGGGCGAAGGTCTCGTACAGCAGCCAGCCTCCCGGCGCCACCGCCGCGAGCACCTGGGGCAGCAGCGGGCGCCACAGGTAGTTGGTGACCACGACCGCATCGAAGCGCTCGCCGGCAAAGGGCCAGGGGCCGTTTTCGATGTCGGCGCAGATGAAGCGGCCCGGCAGGCGCGCCTGCAGCGCGGCTATCGCGGCCGCATCGCGGTCCACCGCGCTGATGCGGTGGCCCAGGCCGTGCAGGTAGGCCGCATGGCGGCCGCTGCCGCAGGCCAGGTCCAGCACCTGGCAGCCGGGTGCCAGCCGGCCTGCAAAGCGGGTGATCCAGGGCGAGGCTGGCGCGAGGGCTAGGGAGTGCATGGGGACAGGGCTGCGCGGCCGATCAGAAACAGGCCCAGACATGGTCGGCCATGCGCAGCATGAATTCGGGCCGGGTATAGAGCATGAAGACGCCTGCCAGCACCAGCGCGACGAGCGCGACGAGCGCGACGAGCGTGCCGGTGGCGGCGCGGCGCCAGCGTCTGCGCGGGGCGGGAGTCGTGTTCATGGTCGCATCATGCCGCTGCCGGCAGGCGTTGTACAGGCGCCTCCTTGACCGGCAGGTTCACCAGGCCGGCGAACACGCCCAGCGCGATCGCCACATACCAGACCGACTGGTAGCTGCCGCTGTGGTCGTACAGGTAGCCGCCGAGCCAGATGCCCAGGAAGCTGCCGATCTGGTGGCTGAAGAACACCATGCCGCTGAGCATGGACAGGTGCTGGATGCCGAAGACCTGGGCGATGATGCCGTTGGTCAGCGGCACGGTGGACAGCCACAGGAAGCCCATCACCGCCGCGAACACGTAGACCGACCAGGGCGACAGCGGCGCCAGCAGGAACAGCACGATGGCCACGGCGCGTATGAAATAGATGGCCGACAGCAGATAGCGCTTGGCCAGGCGCTGGCCCAGCGAGCCGGCCAGGTAGGTGCCGAAGATGTTGAACAGCCCGATCAGCGCCAGCGAGTAGCTGGCCACTTGCGGCGGCAGGCCGCAGTCCTTGAGGTAGCTGGGCATGTGCACGCCGATGAACATCACCTGGAAGCCGCAGACGAAGTAGCCCGCGGTCAGCAGCAGAAAGCTCGGCGTGCGCAGGGCCTCGGCAAAGGCATGGCCGATCGACTGGCGCGGGCCGGATGCGGCGGCCCGGCGCGCGCTGGCCAGCCCGGGCTCGCGCAGCGCGAGCGCCAGGGGCACGATGGCCAGCACGATCACCGCGCAGACCAGCAGTGCGTTGTGCCAGCCCAGGCCGGCGATCAGCTGCCCCTCCACCGGCACCATGAAGAACTGGCCGAAGGAGCCGGCCGCCGCGGTCACCCCCATGGCCCAGGAGCGCCGGTCGGCCGGAATCTGCCGCCCGATCACGCCGTAGATCACCGCGTAGGTGGTGCCCGTTTGCGCGATACCGATCAACAGCCCCGCGGTGAGCGAGAACACCAGCGTGTTGGGCGACCAGGCCATGCCCGCCAGCCCCAGCGCATAGCACAGCGCGCCGGCCAGCAGGATGCGGGTGGCGCCGAAGCGGTCGGCCAGCATGCCGGTGAAGATGCCGATCAGGCCCCAGGACAGGTTCTGGATGGCCAGCGCCAGCGCAAAGGATTCGCGCGTCCAGCCCATCTCCTGGGTGATGGGCTGCAGCCATAGCCCGAAGCCGTGGCGTATGCCCATCGAGAGCGTGACCACCGCGCCGCCGCACAGCAGTACGCGGGCCAGGGAGAGTTGTTGTGCTTGCTTGTGCATGTCCATCGGGCGGGAAGCGAATCCGCCGATTGTTGCGGGTTCCGGGCGGCTGTGCTGTCGCCGGGGCATTCGCTTGGAAATTGTTAACTGGTTTTTCATACAGCTTTTTGCCAAGGAAGCCACTACAATGCCGCCCCATGGCAACCAAGACAACGCAGACCAGTGACTACGCGGAAGCCTCGATCCGCGTGCTGAAGGGGCTGGAGCCCGTCAAGCAGCGGCCGGGCATGTACACCCGCACCGACAACCCGCTGCACATCATCCAGGAGGTGATAGACAACGCCGCCGACGAGGCGCTGGCCGGCTTCGGCAAGAAGATCCGCGTCTGCCTGCACACGGACGGCTCGGTGAGCGTGGAGGATGACGGCCGGGGCATTCCCTTCGGCCTGCATCCCGAGGAAAAGGCGCCGGTGGTGGAGCTGGTGTTCACCCGGCTGCACGCGGGCGGCAAGTTCGACAAGGGGCAGGGCGGCGCCTACAGCTTCTCGGGCGGCCTGCACGGTGTGGGCGTGTCGGTCACCAACGCGCTGGCCACGCGGCTCGAAGTGGCCAGCTACCGCGAGGGGCAGGCGGCTGCTCTCGCGTTCTCGGGCGGTGACGTAATCGAGCCGCTCAAGAAGCGCGCCCAGGCCGCGGGAGACCGCAAGCAGGGCACGACGGTGCGCGTCTGGCCCGATGCGAAGTATTTCGAATCCGCCCACCTGCCCATGGGCGAGCTGGTGCACCTGCTGCGCAGCAAGGCGGTGCTGATGCCCGGCGTGAGCGTCTCGCTCACCAATGAGAAGACGCGTGATACCCAGACCTGGCAGTACAAGGGCGGCCTCAAGGACTATCTGCTGCAAACCTTGCCCGCCGATCCGGTGATCCCGCTGTTCGAGGGCGAGGAGTTTGCCGGCAAGAACGACGACAACTTCGCCGAGGGCGAGGGCGCGGCGTGGTGCGTGGCCTTCACCGAGGAAGGCCAGCCGGTGCGTGAGAGCTACGTCAACCTGATCCCGACCAGCGCCGGCGGCACGCACGAGAGCGGGCTGCGCGACGGGCTGTTCCAGGCGGTCAAGAGCTTCATCGAGCTGCATTCGCTGCTGCCCAAGGGCGTCAAGCTCATGCCCGAGGACGTGTTCGCCCGCGCCAGCTACGTGCTGTCGGCCAAGGTGCTGGATCCGCAGTTCCAGGGCCAGATCAAGGAGCGGCTGAACTCGCGCGACGCGGTGCGCCTGGTCAGCGGCTTCGTGCGCCCGGCGCTGGAGCTGTGGCTGAACCAGCATGTGGACTATGGCAAGAAGCTCGCCGAGATCGCCATCAAGGCCGCGCAGACACGCCAGAAGGCCGGCCAGAAGGTGGAAAAGCGCAAAGGCAGCGGCGTGGCCGTGCTTCCCGGCAAGCTCACCGACTGCGAGAGCCGCGACACCGCCTACAACGAGGTCTTCCTGGTGGAGGGCGACTCGGCCGGCGGCAGCGCCAAGATGGGCCGCGACAAGGAAACCCAGGCCGTGCTGCCGTTGCGCGGCAAGGTGCTCAACACCTGGGAGGTGGATCGCGACCGCCTGTTCGCCAACAACGAAATCCACGACATCTCGGTGGCCATAGGCGTCGATCCGCACGGCCCGCAGGACGAGCCTGATTTTTCGGGCCTGCGCTACGGCAAGATCTGCATCCTGTCGGATGCCGACGTGGATGGCTCGCACATCCAGGTGCTGCTGCTGACGCTGTTCTTCAGGCATTTCCCCAAGCTCATCGATGCCGGCAATGTCTACGTGGCGCGGCCGCCGCTGTTTCGCGTGGACCTGCCCGCGCGCGGCAAGAAACCCGCCGCCAAGTTCTACGCGCTCGATGACGGCGAGCTGGTCGCCATCCTCGACAAGGCCGAGAAGGACGGCGTGGCGCGCGAGAAATGCCAGATCAGCCGCTTCAAGGGGCTGGGCGAGATGAACGCCGAGCAGCTGTGGGAGACCACGCTGAACCCCGACACGCGGCGCCTGCTGCCGATCACGCTCGGCGCCACCGACCTGGTGCAGACCCAGCTCGTCATGACCCAGCTCATGGGCAAGGGCGAGGCCGCGGCACGCCGGGAGCTGATGGAGCTGCATGGCGACGATGTGGAAATCGACGTCTGAGCCCCATTCGGCGGAATTTGAATAAAAAACCACGCTGGCGCAAGCACAGTCAGTACAGCAAGCGCAATCAGCTATCAAATTATGAGTGATCAAAACACCTTGGACCTGGCCGCGCCGGCGGCGCCCGACGACGGCGACCGCCTGGACCTGGGGCAATACGCCCAGCGCGCCTACCTCGAATACGCCCTGTCCGTCGTCAAGGGCCGGGCGCTGCCCGACGTCTGCGATGGCTTGAAGCCCGTGCAGCGCCGCATCCTGTTCGCGATGAACCAGATGGGCCTGGGCTACAGCGGCCCCAACCGCAACACCGCGGCCAAGCCGGTCAAGAGCGCGCGCGTGGTGGGTGACGTGCTCGGCCGCTTTCACCCGCATGGCGACCAGTCGGCCTACGACGCGCTGGTGCGCATGGCGCAGGACTTCAACCAGCGCTATCCGCTGATCGACGGCCAGGGCAACTTCGGCAGCCGCGACGGCGACGGCGCCGCCGCGATGCGCTACACCGAGGCCCGGCTGTCGCGCATCACCAGCCTGCTGCTCGACGAGATCGGCATGGGCACGGTGGATTTCGTGCCCAACTACGACGGCTCCACCGACGAGCCGCGCCAGCTGCCGGCGCGGCTGCCGTTCGCGCTGCTCAACGGCGCCAGCGGCATCGCGGTGGGCCTGGCCACCGAAATCCCCAGCCACAACCTGCGCGAGGTGGCCGATGCCTGCGTGGCGCTGATCAAGCGGCCCCAGCTCGGCGACGAAGAGCTGCTGGCCATCATGCCCGGCCCGGACTACCCGGGCGGCGGCCAGATCATCTCGGCTGCCGGCGACATCGCCGACGCATACCGCAGCGGCCGTGGCTCGATCAAGGTGCGCGCGCGCTGGAGCATCGAGGAGCTGGCGCGCGGCCAGTGGCAGATGGTGGTCGACGAGCTGCCGCCGGGCGTGTCGGCGCAAAAGGTGCTCGAAGAGATCGAGGACCTGACCAACCCCAAGGTCAAGACCGGCAAGAAGGCGCTGACGCAGGAGCAGAACCAGCTCAAGGCCACGCTGCTGTCGGTGCTGGACGGCGTGCGCGACGAGTCCAGCAAGGACGCGCCGGTGCGCATCGTGTTCGAGCCCAAGACCGGCAAGACGCCGCAATCCGAGCTCATCACCTGCCTGCTGGCCCACACCAGCCTGGAGACCTCGTCGCCGATCAACCTGACCATGGTCGGCCTGGACGGCAAGCCCACGCAGAAGTCGCTGCGCCAGATGCTGGAGGAATGGATCGCCTTCCGCCAGGCCACGGTCACGCGGCGCTCGCAGCACCGCCTGGCCAAGGTGCTGGACCGCATCCACATCCTCGAAGGGCGCCAGCTCATCCTGCTGAACATCGACGAGGTGATCGCCATCATCCGCGCCAGCGACGAGCCGGGGCCCGCGCTGATGGCGCGCTTTGACCTGAGCGAGCGCCAGGCCGAGGACATTCTTGAAATCCGCCTGCGCCAGCTGGCGCGGCTCGAGGCCATCAAGATCGAGCAGGAGCTCTCGGAGTTGCGCAAGGAGCAAGGCCAGCTCGAGGATATCCTGGGCAACCCGAGCTCGCTCAAGCGCCTGATGGTCAAGGAGATCGAGGCCGACGCCAAGACCTTTGCCGACGCGCGCCGCACGCTGATCCAGGAGGAGAAGAAGGCGGTCGCCGAAGTCAAGGTGGTGGACGAGCCCGTCACCGTCGTCGTCTCGCAAAAGGGCTGGGTGCGCGCGCGCACCGGCCACGGCCATGCGCCCGACAGCTTCGGCTTCAAGTCGGGCGACGCGCTGTACGGCACCTTCGAGTGCCGCACGGTCGACCAGCTGCTGGTGTTCGGCAGCAACGGCCGCGTGTACTCCATCGCGGTGGCGCAGCTGCCCGGCGGGCGCGGCGACGGCCAGCCCGTCACCACGCTGCTGGAGCTGGAAGCCGGCACGCGCATCCTCTACTACTTTGCCGGGCCGCTGTCGGCCAGCCTGCTGCTGTCGTCCAGCGGCGGCTACGGCTTCATCGCGCTGGTGGAGAACATGGTCTCGCGCCAGAAGGGCGGCAAGGCCTTCGTCACGCTGGCCGACGGCGACGAGCTGTGCCGGCCCTCGCACGTGGGCGGCACCAACGGCAGCGTGGAGCTGCCCGATGCCACCCATGTGGCCTGCGCCTCGGTGGGTGGCCGCATCCTGACCTTCGACATCGCCGAGCTCAACCACATGGCCAACGGCGGCAAGGGCCTGAAGCTGATCGACCTGGAGGACAAGGACCGCCTCGCCGGTGCCGCCGCCTACACGCGCAGCATCCGCATCGAAGGCCTGGGCCGGGGCGGCAAGGAGCGCGAGGAGACGCTGGAGATCCGCAGCCTGAACAATGCCAAGACCAGCCGCGCCAAGAAGGGCAAGGCGGCTGATCTGGGCTTCAAGCCGAACGGGGTGTTCCGGGTGGAGTGAGGGCGGCTGGCCCGTGCGTCAATCCTGGCTGGATGCGGGGCTGACGAAGGCAATGGCGTGCTCCACCGTATCCCAGATGAAGCGGCCGGACGGATCGCTTTGCTCCTCGACGATGTGCGCTACCAGCCCCGCTGCGCGGGAGATCACGGCAAAGCCGCGCATGACCTGGGTTGGCACGCCGATCTCACCCAGCAGCGCGGCGACCGCGCCCGTGGCATTGAGGGTGATGGGCCGGTCGGCCACCTGGTCGACCGCCCGCGAGAGGGTTTGCAGCGCGCGGATGTGATCGCCCTTGAGCTCCGGCTCGGCCTGGCCCAGCTCCAGCAGCTTGTAGGCGCGTGGATCGACCGGCTTGTGCAGATGGTGGCCGAAGCCCGGTACCGGCGAGCGCAATTCCTTGTAGTGCCGGGCGATCTGGAGCGCCTCGGCGGCGGGGTCCTCGGCGGCCAGGATGCGGTCCAGCAATCCTGAGCAATTCTCCATGGTTCCCACGAACGAGCTGCCCACGGCCAGCAGCCCGGCCGCGACCGCGCCCTGCAGGTTCTCTGGCGCGCTCATGTAGATGAGCCGGGTGGCGATGGCGCTGGGGGTGAGGCCATGCTCCATCAGAACGATCAGCACCACGTCGGTGACGCGCAGATCCACCGGGCGTGGCGGGCGCCCCAGGATCTGCATCAGCATCACCTCGGTGAAGGTTTTCTTGCCCATCAGGTCTTCCACCAGGTTGGCATTGCCGTAGTGCAGGCTGGTGAGGGTGTGGGTGCACAGGCTGGTGGTGGGGGCGGGCTTGGAAGGGCTTGGCTTGCTCATGTTCAGTACTCCAGGGAAGGTTTCAGGCGGCGGCGGCCAGGGCCTGCTCGCGCACCCTGGTTTTCAGGACCTTGCCCACGGGGGAGCGGGGCAGGTTGGCGTGGAAGAAGATGCGCTTGGGCGTTTGCACCGGGCCCAGGCGCTGGCGCACGAAGGCGATCAGTTCCGCCTCGGTGGCGTGGAGGCCGGCACGCAATTGAACGGCAGCCTGTACAGCCTCTCCCCATTTGTCGTCGGGCACGCCGAATACGGCGCACTCATGCACGGCCGGGTGCTGGCCCAGGGTGTTTTCCACATCCACCGGGTAGACGTTGAAGCCGCCGGTGATCACCATGTCCTTGAGGCGATCCTTCAGGTACAGGAAGCCGCGCTCGTCGAAGAGGCCCCGGTCGCCGGTATGCAGCCAGCCGTCCACCAGCGTTTCGGCGGTCTGCTCCGGAAGCTGCCAGTAGCCGCTCATCAGCAGGTCGCCGCGGGCCACGACCTCGCCCACCTCTCCCGTGGGCAGCAGCTGCCCCTGGGGCCCCATGATGGCGACATCGCTGAACCACGCGGCTCGGCCGACGGAAGCCAGGTTGCGTTCGTCCTCGAAGTCCTCGGGGCGCAGCACCGTCAGGATCTGCGGGGCTTCGGTCTGGCCGTAGGTGGTGCCCAGCACCGGGCCGAAGAAGCTGCGTACTTCCTTTATTTTCTCTACCGGCATGGGCGCGCCGCCATAGATCAGCCGGCGCAGCTGGGGGTAGTCGGCGCGGCTGGCGCCCGGCAGGGCCATCAGCATGTAGACCAGGGTGGGCGGCATGAAGCAGATGGTGCCGGCCCGGTCGCGGAACGTGGCGCGCACGGCCTCGGCACCCGAGCCGGCCATGATCACCAGGCAGCCGCCCTGGGCGAGCACGGGCAGCAGGTAGGTCGAGGTGCCGTGGGTGATCGGGGCCGCAACCACGTAGCGGTCGTGCGCATCCAGCTCCCAGGCATGGATCTGGTTGGCGATATTGGCCATCCAGGCGCGGTAGGGCTGCTGCACGCCCTTGGGCAGGCCGGTGGTGCCGCCAGTGAATTTGATGGCCTGGGTGGCGGTCTCGGGTAGCGTGAACACCGCGGGCGTGGCGCCCTGGTGCCGGGCGGTGAGCGTTGCCAGCAGCATCCCCGGGCTGCCGGCTGGCGCTGCCTGGCCGGTGTAGACCAGGGTGGTTGCGGCGCAGCCATGCAGGTGCTCCAGCAACGGGGCGCAGGCCGCATCCACGATCACGATCGAGGGCGTGGTTGCGTCGGTGATGCGGCGGATTTCGGGCGCGGTGCTCTTGGGATTGAGCGGCACCCATATCTTGCCGCAGGCCAGCGTGGCCAGCAGCGCCACGATGTGCTCCACGCTGTTGCCGGCGCAGATGCCCACGCGGCTTTGCGGCTGCGGGTCTATGGCTTGCAGGGCCGCGGCCAGCGCCGTCACCTGCGATGCGAGGGCGCCATAGGTCCAGGATGCCTGCGGCGCGTCTATCGCCATGCGCTCGGGCCAGCGCTGCGCGGCCCGCCAGAAGAAATCAATGGGGTACATGCGGAGAACTCCTTATCGAAAGCCGCTTATTCCACGCGGGCTCCGGATTGCTGGATCACCTGCTGCCAGCGCTTGACCTCTTCGGCGATAAAGGCCTTCTGCTGCGCGGGCGTGTTGGTCTCCGGGCTCGCGCCCAGTTCGCTGAAGCGCTGGCGCACGTCGGGCAGGGCCATGGTTTTGGCCAGCTCGGTGTTCAGCTTGGCGATCACCGCTGCCGGGGTGCCTGCCGGCGCGGCCAGCGAGAACCACGCGGACACCACCAGCCCGGGGTAGCCCGATTCCTTGAAGGTGGGAACGTCGGGCAACTGCGGAATGCGCTGCGCGGTGGTCACGGCCAGCGGGCGCAGCGAGCCGGCCTTGATGTGCGGGGCGACCGAGGGCAGGTTGTCGAACATCGACTGCACCTGGCCGCCGAGCAGGTCGTTCACGGCCGGTGCGCTGCCTTTGTAGGGCACGTGGATCATGTTGGCCTTGGCGTACATCTTGAACATTTCGCCGGACAGGTGGATCGACGAGCCGCTGCCCGACGACGCAAAGGTGACGCCGTCCTTTGCGTCGTTGGCGAACTTCACGTACTCCGCCACGGTATGCACCGGCACCTTCGGGTTGACGACCAGGACGTTGGGAATGCGGGCGTAGATGCCGATGGGGGCGAAGTCCTTCGTGACGTCGTAGCCTGGCTTGGCGTAGAGCGTCATGTTGGTGGCGTTGGCATTGGTCAGCACGTACAGCGTGTAGCCGTCCGGCGCCGCGCGCACGACCTGTTCCGCCCCCACATTGCTGTTGGCGCCGGCGCGGTTGTCCACCACGACGGACTGGCCCAATTGCTGGCCGAGCTTGCTGGCCACGAGGCGCGCCAGCACATCGGTGGCGCCACCGGCGGCATAGCCGACCACGAGGCGGATGGGCTTGCCGGGCCACGGGGGCTCGTCTGCGTGGGCTGCCGCCGCCAGCACGGCGCTGGCCAGCAAGGCGCCTGTGCGGGCGAGCCAATGCCGGCGGTTCAACGGGTGGTGTTGCATGGCTGGTGTCTCCTTGGGTAGGTGTTGTGATGACCGATTCATTATTGGGATGGAGGCGAGCCGGGCGCGAATTAAAACGTCCGTACAGCGGACGTTTTAAAATCGCCTGCACGGTGGCCGGTACGCAACGGCAGGCCATCGACCAGGAGGCAAAGCCATGGCCGGGCGAACGAAAACCAAGGTGCAAGACATAACAGCGGACATGCAGCCGGGAACGGATGCGGGTGCGCGCACGCTGCGCCGGGGCCTGCAATTGCTGGACGCATTGCGGGCAGCCGGGTGGGAGGGGTTGCGGGTGATCGACATGTGCCAGGCCACCGGGCTGGAGCGGGCTCCGGTCTATCGCTTGCTGCACACCCTGGTCGATATGGGCTATGTGCAAAAGCTCGGGCGCTTTCAATACGCGCTAAGCACCCGGGTCAGCCTGCCTGCCAGCAAGCTGGGCAGCCATGTGATCGGCATGCGCTTGCAGCCGGTGCTGGAGCAGGTGAGCGCGCAGCTGGGAGATGCGGCATTCGCCGTGGTGCGCGAGGCGCATATCTCGCATTGCATTGCACGCCAGCTGGGGGCGCATCCGGTGCAGGTGCTGCCCATAGAAATCGGCAACCGGCAGCCGTTGGGCGTGGGCGCCGCAGGTCTGGCGCTGCTGGCGGCGCTACCCGATGACGAGGTTGGCCGCGTGATCGAGCAAAGCCAGCCCGAGCTGTACCGCTATGGCGGCATGACCACCGAGCGGCTGCGCATTCTGGTGCGCACTACCCGCGAGCGGGGCTGGTCGGTGGTGGCCAACCATGCCACTTACGGCGTGCTTGGCGTGGGCGTGGCCGTGCGCTCCAGGCGCGGCCTGCCGCTGGCGGCAGTGAGTGTCGCCACCATGCTGGAGCGCATGCCGAAAGCGCGGCAAAAGCTGGTCGCCGATACCGTGCACAAGGTGCTGGACACGGTGTTGCCGCAGGGCTTGTGAAGACGGCGCCCGAACCTGCGCCATGGCCTTGCGGCCGTGCGCAAGATGCGGCAATCCCACCCCAGGCCTATGGCCTGATCAAGGCCTCGTCGGTCATGATCGGCGTGGACGATTGATTCAGGTCTTATGAAAAAAGGAGCATTTCTCGATTGTGTGGCAATGTTTTCAATATGAAATATATTCGAAACGTATATGAAACAAGCGCGAGATGCTCTTCTTTTTGAACTCACCGCATGCGATCGCCCGAGACCGCAGAGGGCAGGCGCTGCAGGCCCTGGCCGAACCAGCCTATGCGCTCGGTGGCGCGTACGTCCAGCCGGGGCACATAGGGCTTGATGTCGAGCACCGGCGTGCCGTCGAGCATGTCGTTGCCCTGAAAACGTAGCACCCGGCCTTGCACCTGCAGCAGTCGCACGATGGACAGGCCAATTCGGTTGGGCCGCGCCGGCGCGCGCGTGGCGAACACGCCGTGGCTCACCGTGTCCATGAACGGCACCACTTCCAGCTTTTCCGTGGCTTGGTGCAGGTGGGTGAGCACGATCAGGTACTCGAAGCCCTCGATGTCGCGCAGCCCCGCGGCAAATTCCTCAAACACTTCCAGCTCGCCTTCCACGTCGGCTGCGGCCACGGTCTGGATCGGCATGCCCTGCGTGCTGTGGAAAGGGCTGCGGATGGCGCCGATGGGGCGCAGGGTGATGGTGTCGTGCATGTCGGTCAGGGGCGTGCCGCCTTGGCGGCAAAGGGATCGGAGAACTGCGGATGGTTCACGAAGGTGTGGTCGGTCAGCGTTTTCAGGAAAGCCACCAGATCGGCCTTGTCCTGCGCATCGAGGCGGATCTGCGAGATCAGCGGATCCTTGTAGGGATTGAGCCGGCCGTCGCCCGCATACAGGCCGTTGCCCACGTTGCGGCCGCCGTCGGCGTAGAAGTCGAGCACGGCCTCCAGTGTGCCGATGCTGCCGTCGTGCATATAGGGCGCGGTCAGCTCGACATTGCGCAGGCTTGCCGCGCGAAAACGCCCCATGTCGCCGATCTGCCGGGTGAGTTCGTAGACGCCGCGGTTGGGCTCGGGGTAGGCGCCGCTGCCGCCGATGTTGAACAGGCCGGTGTTGTGGAAGCTGGCCGTGCCGGCCGCCGCGGCGGTGCTGAACTGGTCGTTGAAGTCGGGGCTGCCGTGGCAGCGCGAGCATAGCGCCCGCTCGCCGAAGAACAGGCGCATGCCGCGGGTTTCGGCATCCGTCAGCGTCTCCTGCCCGGCCTGGTGGCGGTCGTAGCGGCTGCCGGCCGAGATCAGCGTGCGCTCGAAGGCCGCGATGGCCTTGATGGTGTGGTCCCAGCTCAAGGGCTCGGCCGCGCCGGCAAACGCAGCGGCAAAGCGCGGCGGATAGTCCGGGTCCTGGCGCAGCCGCTGCAGCACCTCGGCGCGGTTGCCGTCGTTGACGCCCAGCTCCACCGGACTGGCGTTGAACAGCGGCGCCTGCATCTGCTGCTCCAGCGTGGTGACGCTGGGGTCGGCCCAGTTGAGCGTGGTGTGGTAGGCCACGTTGGCCAGCGGCTGGGCATTGCGCGGGTGTACCTCGCCGGTGGAGCCGCGCGCCAGCGCCCGGTTGTCGGTGAAGGCGCTGGCCTGCGCATGGCAGCTGGCGCAGGACTGGGTGCCGTTGCCCGACAGCCGCACGTCGTAGAACAGGCGCCGGCCCAGCTCCACCTTGGCGGCGTTCATGGGGTTGTCGGCCGGCACCGGCGGCGGGCTCCAGCCGGGCGGCAGATTCCAGCTCCAGGGGGCGGCGGTCGGCGGCTCCACGGGCGTGGGCGCCTCGGCGCCATCGCCTCCGCCACAGCCCGCGATGGCCGCCGCCAGCGTTGGCAGGCACGCCTGCCAGAGCCATCGCAGGCGGGATGGGCGCGACGCGCGCCGGTGTTTGGGATGGACGGTATCATGGGGCAACATCGCTATTCCAAAATATAATAACGATGGGATTTTATTAACCTGATTCAGATTCGTGAGGAGACTATGACATTCATTTCCACATGGCGTTCCCCATCCGCGCTGCGCCGCTGGCTGCTGGCCGGCATGGCTTCAAGCTTCGTGGCGCTGTCGGCCTGCGGTGGCGGGGGCAGCAGCGTGGACCGGGGCCCCACCACGCTGGCGGTGGCGGCCAAGCTCAACGGCCTGTACTGGGACCAGTCCGAATCGAAGCTGTACCTGACCGACGACAGCTCCAACAGCATCCGCATGTGGGATGGCGACAAGTCCTTCCCGTCCTATGCGGCCCTGCCTGCCGCGCCCGCCAGCGGCGCCACCCTGGGGCAGCTGACGCGCAGCTCCGACGGCACCTTCTACGTGACGCGCTTTGGCTTCGGCACCGATGGCGCGGTGGTGGCGGTGCCCAAGAGCGGCAATGCCTTCAACCTCTCGGGCACCGACCCGCTGCGCCGCCGCATCGGCATCACCACCGCGCCCGATGGCGCCTTGCTCGATGGCTGGTTCATCAAGGGCGGCAGCGGCGCGGTGAGCCAGCTGAGCCTGAACGGCACGCAGGCGAGCGAGCGCGAGCTGGTCACCGGCCTGGGCAAGCCCGTGGGCCTGGCGGCGGTGGGCGATACGCTCTTCGTCAGCGACCAGAACAGCGGCAATGTGCTGTCCTACGCCTTGAGCAAGGTGCGCGCCCAGCCCGCCGGCCTGGCCGATGGCAAGCTCGTGGCCACCTTCACCACGCTGGACGGGATCGATTTGATGACCGCCGCTTCGGACGGCACGCTGTTCTTCGGCGGCTCGGGCGGCAAGCTGTTCCAGGTCAGCCCCAAGGGCGAGACCAGCGTGCTGGTGAGCGGCTGGCCCAAGATCATCGGCGTGGCCTACGACGAGATCCACCGCCGGCTGTTCGCGGCCGTGGCGGCGCCGGATGCGAGCGGCTCGGCCAGCGTGAGGATCGTGCCGGTTCCATAGCCGCCGGCTCTGGAAAGCCAGCCTTCACCTGGCTGGCAGCAGCGCCCGCAGATGTTCCAGGAACGCCCGCACGCCCTGCGGCAGCGTGCGGCCGGTGAGGGTCTGCAGCTCGATCGCGCGGCCGTGCACGCTGCGCGCGCGGATGGCGGCCGCGTGCAGCTGCCCGCGGCGCACGTATTCGCGCACCGTCACCTCGCCGCCCAGCGAGAGGCCGCCGCCCTGCAGCACGAAATGGATCAGCGCCTCGAACTGGCTGCTCTCCAGCGCCGGCTCGAAGCCCAGGCCGCATTGCCCGCTGGCGATATCGAAGAGCTGGCGCGCGGTGTTGTCGCCATCGGGCAGCGCAATCGGGAAGGGATGCATCTGCGCCAGCGTCAGGCTGGCAAAGCGCGCCAGCGGGTGGTCCGGGCGCATGATGGCCATCACCGGCGAGACCTGGCGGTGCTGTACCTCGATATCGCGTTCGGCCGCGCGGCTGTAGGTCAGGCCGATGTCGGCATCGCCGTTTTGCACCGCCAGCGTCACCCCGGCTGGCGTGGCGACCTTGAGGTGGAACTGCATGCCCGGATGATCCGCGCGAAACAGCGCGATGGCGCGCGGCAGGAACTCGATGGCAAAGCCGGCCGAGCTGCAGATGCGGATATGCCCGCGGCGCAGGCCCTGCAGCGCCTGGATGTCGGAGACCACCCGCTCGGCCTCGAGCGCGCCGCGCCTGGCGTGCGCCGCCAGCAGCTCGCCGGCCGCGCTGGGCAGCATGCCGCGCGGGCGGCGCTCGAACAGCGGCACCTGCAGCAGCTCTTCCAGCGCCGCCACCTGGCGGCTCACGGCCGAGGCCGAAACGTTCAGCCGCACGGCGGCTTCGCTGACCGAGCCGCTGCGCACCACTTCCAGAAAGTAGCGCAGCGCGGTGTCCTGCAGGCGGTAGGGAATCATGGGCGGTCTGTGCTTTGCGAAAAACGCAAAGATAAATCAAGAAAAAGTCGATTGCCGAAAACCGGCCGTCTGCGTATTCTGGCTGCCTTGCATCTTTTCGGACGGGGAATCTCCATGGATCTGGGCTCCACTGACGCAGCGCCGGCTGCGGCCAAGCAGGCATCGGGCGGCATTGTCGAATTGTCGGCGACCGAGCTGTCGCGCGCCATCCACGCGCGCCAGCTGTCCTGCGCCGAGGTGTTGGAGGCCTACTGGGCGCAGATCGACCGGCTCAACCCGCGCGTCAACGCGCTGGTCGCGCCCATGGAGCGCGAGCCGCTGCGCGCCCAGGCACGCCAGCTCGACGGCGAGCTGGCGTGCGGCGCCAGCCGGGGCCCCATGCATGGCTTTCCGCAGGCACCCAAGGATATTTCGCCGGCAGCCGGCATGGTCACCACCAGGGGCTCGCCGATTTTCCAGGGCCAGGTGACACAGGCCGACGCGGTGATCTTCGAGCGCATGCGCGCCGGCGGCGCGCTGTTCGTGGCGCGCAGCAACTCGCCCGAGTTCGGGCTTGGCGGCCATACTTACAACCCGGTCTATGGCACCACGCGCAACGCCTTCGATCCTGCGCGCTCGGCCGGCGGCAGCAGCGGCGGCGCGGGCGTGGCGGTGGCGCTGCACATGCTGCCGGTGGCCGATGGCTCGGACATGATGGGCTCGCTGCGCACGCCTGCGGCCTTCAACAACGTCTATGGCCTGCGCACCTCGGTGGGCTGCGTGCCGCATGGGCCGGGCGACGAGGTGTTCTTCCAACAGTTCAGCGTGGCGGGGCCGATGGCGCGCAATATCCCCGACCTGGCGCTGCTGCTGTCGGTGCAGGCCGGCTTCGATGCGCGCCTGCCGCTCACCCGGCGCGGCGAGGCCCCCCGCGACTGGAGCCAGGGCCTGGAGCGCGATTTCCGCGGCGCGCGCATTGGCTGGCTGGGCGACCTGGGCGGGCACTTGCCGACCGAGCCCGGCCTGCTGGACACCTGCCGCGCGGCGCTCAAGGCATTCACCGACATCGGCTGCACGGTGCACGAAGTGCTGCCGCCGTTCGATCTGGAGCAGCTGTGGCGGGCCTGGCTCGATCTGCGCAGCTTCAGCGTGGCCGGCGCCAATACGGCGCTGTACGACGATCCGGCCAGGCGCGCCATGCTCAAGCCCGAGGCGGTCTGGGAGATGGAACGCGGCCGCGCGCTGTCGGCCATGGATATCTATGCCGCCGCGCGCGTGCGCACCGCCTGGTACGAGGCGCTGCGCAAGCTGTTCGAAACCCATGACTTCCTGGTGCTGCCGGCTGCCCAGGTGTTTCCCTTCGAGGCGGAGCTGGATTGGCCCAAGACCGTGGGCGGGCGCGCCATGGACACCTACCACCGCTGGATGCAGGCGGTGGTGCCGGCCACCATGGCCGGCCTGCCGGCGCTGGCCGCGCCCGCGGGCTTTGGCGCGCAGGGCCTGCCGGCGGGGCTGCAGATCATCGGCCCGGCGCAGGCCGATCTGGCGGTGCTGCAGATCGGCCATGCCTACGACCAGGCCAGCGGCCATGCGCGCGTGGCCAGCCCGCTGCTGGGCTGAAGGAAAAATATCCCCCACGCTGGCTCACGGCGTGTAGCCGCTGCCCCGAGAGGGCCGCTTTTTGTTAGGAGAGTTTCACCATGGCCCTGTCCCGTGCCCGATTCCTTGCCTGCCTGGCAGCCGGCGCCGCCGCGCTGGCGCTGCCGCCGGCGTTCGCGCAGAGCTATCCCGAGCATGCGATCAAGCTGGTCGTGCCGTTCGCACCGGGCGGCGCCACCGACATCCTGGGGCGGCTGCTGGCCACGGCGCTGGGCGACAAGCTGGGCCAGCCGGTGATCGTGGACAACCGCCCCGGCGCCGGCACCGCGGTGGCGGGCGGCCTGGTGGCCAAGGCGCCGCCCGATGGCTATACGCTGTTTCTCGGCGCCAGCTCTACGCTGGCGATGAACCCGGTGATCCGCAAGTCGCTGCCCTACGATCCGCTGCGCAGCTTCACCATGCTGGGGCTGGTGGCCGACATGGGCCTGGTGCTGGTGGCCAACAACGAGGTGAAGGCGAACACGCTGCAGGAGCTGGTCGCCCAGGCCAAGGCCGCGCCGGACAAGTTCTCGTACGGTTCCTTCGGCACGGCGTCGTCAGTGCATTTTGCGGGCGAGATGCTCAAGGCTGCCACAGGCCTGAGCATGCTGCACGTGCCCTTCAATGGCAGCTCGCCCAGCCTGACCGCGCTGATGGGAGGGCAGGTGCAACTGGCGGTGGATACGGTGGTGGCGACCACGCCGCTGGTCAAGTCTGGCAAGATCCGCCCGATCGCGGCGCTGGGCGCCAAGCGCCTGGCCTTGCTGCCGCAGGTGGCGACGGTGGCCGAGAGCGGCTACCCGGGCTTCGACATGAGCACCTGGTTCGCATTTCTGGCACCAGCCGGCCTGCCGGCGCCGGTGCACAAGAAGCTGGAACAGGCCCTGGCCGATGTGATGGCTGCGCCCGAGATGCAGCGCAAGCTGGTGGACATCGGCCTGACGCCCGCCTGGGGCCCGGGCAGCGCGCTGCGCGAGCGCGTGGAGCGCGAGCTGCCGCTGATGCGCGAGGTGGCGCAGCGCGCGCACATCCAGGCGGAGTGAGCGCCCGGGGCCGGGTGGGATCGGTGTGATTGGCGGTGGGGCTCAGGCCACCTGGGCGTGGAAGGCCTTGTTGGCGATCTTCCAGCCTTGCTCGGTCTTGAGCAGCACGAAGTAGTCGGTGAAGGTGATGTTGCCGTGCACCAGCGTGATCTTGGCGCTGGCGGCGGTGCCGGCGATGTCCAGCGCATCGATGGTGCGCAGCCGGGTGGCCTCGTCGGCCGCCGGGGTGTTCTTGAAGCGCTGGCAGTAGGTGTCCAGGTCCCACGAGGTCAGCGGGCCTTCGCGCACACTCTCCAGCCGCGCGCTGGGCATGAAGGCGGCGCGCATGTGCTCGGCGCTGTCTTCGGCATGGCCGCGCATGTACAGCTCCAGCGGCACGCGCACGGCGGCTTCTTCGGGGTGGCTGGTGAGGCGCTCGGGGGTGTTGCTCATGGCGGTATCTCCTGGATGGATCGCAATTGACGGATATCGGCCGATGTTAGCCAGCGATGGCGCGGCGATTAGCGCCATCGAGGTCATGATTGCTTAACGCAGCTACTTAGTGCAGCTACTTAGTGCAGCTACTTAGTGCAGGTCTTTCCACCACAGCGCATTGCTGCGTGGCTGGCCCACGGTCATCAGCTCGCCGATCTCCGGCGTGGCGAGGGCGATGCCGCGCTGCCGCGCCAGGTCGGCCAGGCGGTCCAGCGGCTCGCGCCAGGCGTGGAAGGCCAGCGCGAAGGTGCTGTTGTGCACGCTGTACAGCACCTGGCCGCGCAGGTCCTCGAAGGCGCGCACGGTCTCCTCGGGCGTCATGTGCACCGAGGGCCACCAGGCATCGTAGGCGCCGTTTTCCATCAAGGCCAGATCGAAGGGGCCGAGGCGCCGGCCGATCTCGGCAAAGCCCTGGAAGTAGCCCGAGTCGCCGCTGTAGAAGATGCGCTGGCCGCCGGCCTGCAGGGCACACGAGGCCCAGAGCGTGCTGTCGCGGTCGTTCAGGCTGCGGCCCGAGAAGTGCTGCGACGGCGTGGCGGTGAGCCGCACGCCGGCATGCTCGGCCTCCTGCCACCAGTCGAGCTCGGTGATGCGCGCGGGCTCCACGCCCATCTCGCGCAGGCGCGCGCCCACGGCCAGCGGCACGAAGTAGCGCTCCACCTTGCCGCGCAGGTACTCGATGGTGGGGCGGTCCAGGTGGTCGTAGTGGTCGTGCGACAGCACCAGGCCGGTGATCGGCGGCAGCTCGGCCAGCGCGATCGGCGGCGCGTGGAAGCGCTTGGGGCCCATGAAGCTGAACGGCGACACGCGCTCGCCGAACACCGGGTCGATCAGCCAGTAGCCGCCCTGCAGCTTGAGGATGTGCGAGGAGTGGCCCAGCCGCGCGATGTGGTTGGCGCCGGCGGGCAGGGCATCGAGCTGCGCCCGGGCCAGCGGGCGCACCGTGATCGCGTCGATGGGCACGGTGCCGCTCTTGTCGCCGAACAGAAAGCGCCACCAGATGCGCGCGCCGCCCTGGGTGGGGCGGGCATCCGGATTGGGCAGGTTGTGAAAGCGCTGGTCCTGCGCGGAGTACTGGGCCGAGGCCTGGTAGCGGGCCTGGTCGTCCTCGCCGGCGGGGGCGGCGCAGCTGGCGATGGCGCAGGTGGAGGCAACCATCCAGCCGCTGCGCAGGCGTTTGAAAGAGGGTGGCATAGCCGGGCAGTATAGGGTTTGCTGGCAGACCCCAACCCCCGGCCAATGCCATTCCCGCGTCAGGCTCTTGGCTGCCGCCCCACGCTGCGGATCAGCTCGGCGATGCGCTTGTGCTGCAGCTCGTAGTTCTGGTCGGCTTGCTGCTGCGTGGCGATCGGGCTGGCCACGTTGCGGCCTTCGAGCTCGAGCTTGGCGCGGATCTCGGGGTTGGCCAGGGCTTCGCCGATGGCCTGGCGCAGCACCGCGATGCGCTCGGGTGGCGTGCCCTTCTTCACGAAGTAGCCGCCGCCGATGCTGTACTCGAAATCGGGCACGAGCCTGCTCTGCGAGATCAGCGGAATATGCTTGATCGGCGCGGGCAGGGTCTTGGCGAAGCTGCTCAGCACGCGCAGCCGGCCCTGCTGCTGCATGGCGTCGAAGCTGGCCTGGTAGGGGAGGATGGCGAAATCGACCTGGCCGCCCGCCAGGTCCTGCAGCGCCGGCGCCGCGCCCTTGTAGGGCACATGCAGGAAGGGCAGCTTCAGCCGCTGGGCCAGCGAGTCGCCCATCAGGTGGTAGAACGAGTCTATGCCCACGGTGGCGTAGGTCAGCGGCTCGCCCTTGCGCGTCTTGGCGAATTCGAGGAACTCGTCCAGGGTCTTGGCCTCGATGCCGCTGCGCACCAGCAGCACGATGTTGGCCTCGCTGATCGGTGCGGCTTGCACGAAGTCCTGCGGCTTGTAGCGCGCCGCGGGATTGAGCATGGGCGTGAGCAGCACGTCGCCGGCGCCGGCATGAAAGAAGGTGTAGCCGTCGGCCGGCGCGCTCAGCACCTTGCCGGCACCGATCAGGCCGGTGCCGCCGCCGTAGTTCTCGACGATGACCTGCTGGCGCAGGCTCTTGCCTATGGACTCGGCGAAGATGCGCGCCGACACATCGCTGGCGCCGCCAGCGGGGTAGGGCACGACCAGCGCCAGCGGCTTGGTGGGAAAGGCATCGGCGGCGCGTGCGGGTCGGCTCGCAACAGTGGCGGCGGCTGCGGCGCAGCCGAATTGCAGCAGGTGGCGGCGGTTCAGGGTAGGCATCACAAGGAAAGGCAATGGAAGGAAATCAGGCGCTCAGGTAGCTCTGCGCCAGGTGCACCCAGAATGCGGCGCCAAGGGGCAGGGCCTTGTCGTTGAAGTCGTACAGCGGGTTGTGCACCATGCAGCCGCCGTCCTCGCCCACGCCGTTGCCCAGGCGGATATAGGCGCCGGGGCGGTGCTCCAGCATGTAGGCGAAATCCTCGCTGCCCATGGTGGGCTGGCGCTCCAGCACATGCGCCTCGCCCACCAGGCGGATCGCTGCCTGGCGCGCATATTCGGTCTGCGCCGGGTGGTTGACCAGCACCGGGTACTTGCGCTCGTAGGCGATCTCGGCCTGCAGCTGGTAGCTCTGGGCCTGCGCCGCGACGAAGTCGCGGATGCGCTTTTCCACCTGGGTGCGGGTCTGCGGGTCGAGCGTGCGCACGCCGATCTTGAGCACCGCGCTTTCGGGCACGATGTTGTAGACCTCGCCCGCCTGCACCGAGCCCACGGTGATGACCGCGCTCTTGAGCGCATCGATCTCGCGGCTGACGATGGACTGCAGGCCCAGCACGATGCTGGCCGCGCACTGCATGGAGTCGACGCCATGGTGCGGCATGGCGCCATGGGCGCTCCTGCCGCGCAGCGTGACGGTCACCTTGTCGAACGAGGCCATCGCGGGGCCGGGGCTGATGGCCAGCTTGCCCACCGGCAGGCCGGGCGCATTGTGCAGCGCATAGACCTCGTCGCAGGGGAACTGCTCGAACAGGCCTTCGTCGACCATGCGCAGCGCGCCGCCTTCGTTCTCTTCGGCGGGCTGGAAGATCAGGTTCAGCGTGCCGTTGAAATCGGCCTGCGCCAGGTACTTGGCGGCGCACAGCAGGATGGCGGTATGCCCGTCATGGCCGCAGGCGTGCATCTTGCCGCTGATGGTGCTGGCATAGCCCAGGCCGGTCTTCTCGTGGATGGGCAGCGCATCCATGTCGGCGCGTATGCCCAGCGCCTTGGCGCCGCTGCCTTTCTTCAGCGTGCCGACCACGCCGGTCACGCCCAGGCCGCGGTGCACTTCGTAGCCCCAGGCGGCCAGCCGCTCGGCGACCAGGTCGCTGGTCTGGCGCTCTTCGAAGGCGAGTTCGGGATGGGCGTGGATCTTGTGGCGGATGTCGACGCATTCGGGCGCGATGGCGCGTACGGCATCCAGCAGTGCTTGGAGGGGGGAATGGCTCATGGATCGGGGTGATAACGGTTCGGAGCCATTCTAGAAATCGCCGAATCGGCGGCTTGTCCCTGCCGGGACAGAAGCCAGCCTGGGTGCGGGTTTACGCCAGCTCGGCGACCAGGTCGATCTCCACGCAGGCGCCCAGCGGCACCTGGGCCACGCCGAAGGCGCTGCGGGCGTGCGCGCCGCTTTCGCCAAAGACCTCGGCCAGCAGCTCGCTGCAGCCATTGGTGACCAGGTGCTGTTCGGTGAAGTCCGCGGTGCTGTTGACCAGGCTCATCACCTTGACGATGCGGCGGATGCGGTCGAGGTTGCCGCCGGTGGCGTGCTCCAGCGTGCCCAGCAGGTCGATGGCGATGGCGCGCGCGGCCTGCTTGCCTTCGTCGGTGCTGATGTCGCGGCCCAGTTGCCCGGCCCAGACCTTGCCGTCCTTCTTGGCGATGTGGCCGCTCAGGAACAGCAGCTTGCCGGTCTGCACATAGGGTACATAGGCGGCGGCGGGAATGGCGACCGGAGGCAGGGTGATGTTCAGGGCTTGGAGTCGGTGGTAAACGCTCATGGCTGTCTCTAGGTGGATGGGTTGGAAAAACTGCTTGCCGAGTGTGGCACAAAAGTGCGGCGGCACCAGGCGCTAGCATGTACGCACAAAAGGACGAGGGAGAGAGGGATGAGCAGGAGCATGGTGCCGCCCCCTGTGGCGGGACGCCGGCGCCTGGCCGCGGCCCTGTGGGGCGTGCTGCTGGGGGCCTTGCTGCAGGTGACGCAGCCGCAGCTGTCGGCCGCGGGCGGCTATGCGGCAGCGCTGGCCCTGGGCGGCGCGCTGGCGGCCCTGGCGGCCAGCGGCCGCTGGATGGCTGGCCGCTGGTGCGCGCCGGCCTGGCTGCTGGCGGCCGCCGCGCTGGTCTGGGGGCTTTCGGGCCTGCGGGCCCTGGCGCAGTGGGAGCAGCGGCTGGCGCCGGCGCTCGAGGGCGTGGACATCGAATTGCAGGGCCTGGTGGTGCAGATGCCGGTGGCCACGCCGCAGGGGCTGCGCCTGCGGCTGCAGGTGGAGTCGGCGCGCCTGCCGCCCGCGGGGCCTGCCGTGGTGCTGCCGCCGCTGCTCGATCTGGCCTGGTACCGCGCAGCGGCCTGGTCGGGCGGGGCGGCCGCCGCGCCGCTGCCCGGGCTGCGCGCCGGGCAGCGCTGGCGCATGGTGGTGCGGCTCAAGGCGCCGCACGGCAACCTCAACCCGCATGGCTTCGACTACGAGCGCTGGCTGTGGGAGCAGGGCGTGCAGGCCGTGGGCTATGTGCGCGCGGCCGCAAACACCGCGCCGCCGCAGCTGCTGGGCGACAGCGGCGCCTATCCGGTGGAGCGGCTGCGCCAGCGGGTGCGCGATGCGATGGTGGCGCGGCTGGCGCCAGAGGGGCCGGCCACGGCATCCACACCGGCGTTGCAGGAGCGCGAGCGTATCGCCGGCGTGCTAGTGGCCCTGGTCACCGGCGAGCAGCGCGCCATCGACCGCGAGGACTGGCGGCTGTTTCGCACCACCGGCGTGGCGCACCTGATGGCGATCTCGGGCCTGCACATCACCTTGTTTGCCTGGGTGGCCACGCTGGGCATAGGCGCGCTGTGGCGGCGCAGCAGCTGGCTGTGCCTGCGCTGGCCGGCGCCCTATGCGGCCATGGCCGGCGGCGTGCTGGCCGCTTTCGCCTATGCGCTGTTCAGCGGCTGGGGCGTGCCGGCGCAGCGCACGGTGCTGATGCTGGCCGTGGTGGTGCTGCTGCGGCTGGCCGGGCGGCAATGGCCCTGGCACGCGACCTGGCTGCTGGCTTGCGCCGCGGTGGTGGCGGCCCAGCCGCTGGCGCTGCTACAGGCGGGGTTCTGGCTGAGCTTTGTGGCGGTGGGGATATTGTTTGCCTCCAATTCAGTGGCGGTAGGCAAAGGCATGCCAGGAGCCGGAGGCCATCTGTACCGGATATTCAAGGAGCAGTGGGTGGCCACGGTGGCCTTGACGCCGCTGTCGCTGCTGCTGTTTGGCCAGGTGTCGGTGGTGGGGCTGCTGGCCAACCTGCTGGCGATCGCCTGGGTGACCTGGGTGGTCACGCCGCTGGCCTTGCTGGGCGTGCTGGCGCCGCCGCTGTGGGAGCTGGCGGCCTGGTGCATGCAGCCGCTGATGGCGTGGCTGCACTGGCTGGCGCGCTGGCCGCATGCGGCGGTGTGGCTGCCGGCCGCGCGGTGGTGGGGGGCGGCCGCCGCGGTGGCGGGCGGCCTGTGGCTGGTGCTGCCGCTGCCCGCGGGCCTGCGCAGCCTGGGCCTGCCGCTGCTGGTGCCGGCGCTGTGCTGGCAGCCGCCGCGGCCGGCCGAGGGGCAGTTTCGCGTGCTGGCGCTCGATGTGGGCCAGGGCCAGGCCATCTTGGTGCAGACCGCGCGCCACCAGCTGCTCTATGACGCCGGGCCCCGGTATGGCGTGGACAGCAATGCCGGCGACCGGCTGGTGGTGCCCACGCTGCGGGCGCTGGGCGGCAGGCTCGATGCGCTGCTGCTCAGCCATGAAGACAGCGACCATACCGGCGGCGCCGAGGCGGTCATCACGCAGCTCGCGCCGGCGCAGGTGATCGGCTCGCTGCCACCCGAGTGGCACTTGCGCTATGAGGCGCTGCTGCCAGCGGGCGGGGTGTACCGCGCCTGCGTGCAGGGCATGGCCTGGGACTGGGATGGCGTGCGGTTTTCCATTCTCCATCCCTTCGGCGCCGGCGCCGCGAGCGCGGCGGCGCGGCCGGGCCGGCGCGAAAGCCCCAACGCCCGCAGCTGCGTGCTGCGGGTGCAGGCGGGCAGCGGCGGGGCGGTGGCCCTGCTGGCCGGCGACCTGGAAAAACCCCAGGAGCTGCAGCTGGTGCGGCGCAGCCCCGGGGAGCTGGCCGCCGACTTGCTGGCAGTGCCGCACCACGGCAGCAAGACTTCGTCGAGCGCGGCTTTCCTGCAGGCCGTGTCGCCGCGGCTGGCGGTGGCGCAGGCGGGGTACCGCAATCGCTTCGGCCATCCCGCCCCCGAGGTGGCCGCGCGCTACCGGGCGATCGGCATACCGCTGGCGGTGAGCGATGCCTGCGGCGCACTGGCCTGGGAATCCACCGCGCCTGCCCCATGGCGGTGCGAGCGTGCATCGAGCCGGCACTTCTGGCGGCATGAGGTGCACCGCAATGGGGCAGGGGCCGATGGCGGCGGGCCGGCGCAACTACGGGATTCTCGGTAGGCGCGAAAGCCGAGGCCGGGCCTGGAACTTGCTATCCTGATTTGGCGAGAAAGGACGCATCCATGGCGAAATACGATGAGATGTACGAAACGCTGCCGATCGAGGGCAGCACTGTGCGGCCCCATTACCAGCAGTATGCGCAATGGCTGGCGCAGCAGCCGCTAGAGACCATGCAGGCGCGCCGCGCCGAGGCCGAGCTGATTTTTCGCCGCGTGGGCATCACCTTCGCGGTGTATGGCGAAAAGGACGAGGATGGCTCGGGCACCGAGCGGCTGATCCCGTTCGACCTGATCCCCCGCATCATCTCTGCACCAGAATGGGCGCGCATGCAGCAGGGCCTGGTGCAGCGGGTCACGGCGCTCAACCGCTTCATCCATGACGTCTACCACGGGCAGGAGATCCTGAAGGCCGGCATCGTGCCGCGCGACCTGGTGCTGGACAACAGCCAGTACCGGCCCGAGATGCAGGGCGTGAACGTGCCGCTCGATGTGTATGCGCACATCGCCGGCATCGACATCGTGCGCGCCGCGAACAGCGACGGCAGCGGCGAATACTATGTGCTCGAGGACAATCTGCGCGTGCCTTCCGGCGTGTCGTACATGCTGGAGAACCGCCGCATGATGATGCGCCTGTTTCCCGGCCTGTTCGGCAGCCATGCGGTGGCGCCGGTGGCGCACTATCCCGATCTGCTGCTCGATACGCTGCGTGCCAGCGCTCCGGCGCACACGGCGGCCAACCCGACGGTGGTGGTGCTCACGCCCGGCATGTACAACAGCGCCTATTTCGAGCATGCCTTCCTGGCGCAGCAGATGGGCGTGGAACTGGTGGAAGGGCAGGACTTGGTGATGAAGGGCGACATGATCTACATGCGCACCACCCAGGGCCTGCAGCGCGTGGACGTGATCTACCGCCGCGTGGACGACGACTTCCTCGATCCGCAGGTGTTCCGCCCCGGCTCCACGCTGGGCTGCGCGGGGCTGATGCAGGCCTACCGCGCGGGCAACGTCGCCATCTGCAACGCGGTGGGCACCGGCGTTGCGGACGACAAATCGGTCTACCCCTATGTGCCGGACATGATCCGCTTCTACCTGGGCGAGGAAGCGATCCTCAAGAACGTGCCCACCTGGATCTGCCGCAAGCCCGATGACCTTGCCTATGTGCTCGCGCACCTCGACGAGCTGGTGGTCAAGGAAGTGCATGGCGCGGGCGGCTACGGCATGCTGATCGGGCCGGCCTCGACGCGGGAGCAGATAGAGGAGTTCCGCGCCGCGCTGCTGGCCAACCCGTCCGGCTACATCGCGCAGCCCACGCTCAGCCTCTCCAGCAGCCCCACGTACGTGGACAGCGGGATTGCGCCGCGCCATATCGACCTGCGTCCCTTCGTGCTCAGTGGCAAGACGGTGCAGATGGTCTCGGGCGGGCTCACGCGCGTGGCGCTCAAGGAGGGCTCGCTGGTGGTGAACTCATCGCAGGGCGGTGGCACCAAGGACACCTGGGTGCTGCGCGCAGCGGACGACCCGGTGCCGGCGGGCGCCGTGGACCAGTGATTGGAGAGGGAGGATTTTTATGCTGAGCCGTACCGCAGACCATTTGTTCTGGATGTCACGTTACACGGAAAGAGCGGAGAACACCGCCCGCATGCTCAATGTGAGCTACGAGACCTCGATGCTGCCCCAGTCGCAGGATGCGGCCACCAAGGCGTGGCAGAGCGTGCTGTCCATCAGCGAGCTGCTGCCCGCCTACTACCAGCGCCATGCGCAGATCAGCCGCGATGGCGTGCTGCACTTCATGGTGCGCGACGAGACCAACTCCTCTTCCATCGTCTGCTGCCTGCAGGCCGCGCGTGAAAACGCGCGCGCGGTGCGCGGCGCGCTCACCACCGAGGCCTGGGAGACCCAGAACCAGACCTGGCTGGAGATGGTGCGCCAACTGCGCGAAAGGCGCTTCGAGGCAGATCCAGGGCAGTTCTTCGAGTGGGTCAAGTACCGCTCGCACCTGTCGCGCGGCGTGACGCTGGGCACCATGCTGCAGGACCATGCCTTCAACTTCATGCGGCTGGGCACCTTCCTGGAGCGGGCCGACAACACCGCGCGCCTGCTGGACGTGCGCTTTCATGCGGTTGCCAGCGAATACCACGGCCACCACCAGGTATTGCCCACCGGGCGCAACGCGGCCCCGTTCGACTACTACCACTGGAGCGCGATCCTGCGCAGCGTCTCGGCCTTCGAGGTCTACCGCAAGGTCTACCGCAACGTGATCACGCCGGCGCGCGTGGCCGAGATGCTGATCCTGCGGCGCGACATGCCGCGCTCGCTGCATGCCTGCATGGCCGAGGTGGTGGAGAACCTGGAGCTGGTCGCCAACAACCATTCGGCGGAGACGCAGCGCCAGGCGGGCCTGCTGCTGTCCGAGCTGAAGTACGGCCGCATCGATGAGATCCTGGAGACCGGGCTGCACGCGTTCCTCACGCGCTTCCTGGACAGGGTGAACAGCCTCGGCGCGGGCATCAGCCGCGACTTCCTGGCGCTGGCCGACGACTGAACCTATGCAGCGTGCTGCGGCGGCAGCTCCAGCAGCACGCCGCTGCCGTCGCCTATGGGCAGCACATCGCAGTTGTTGCCGGGGCCGCCGCGGTCGACGACGAGAAAGCGCGTCGGCGCCTGCAACGCGATCAATGAGTGGTGCCACACGCCGCGGCGGTAGTTGACACCCTGGCGGCCGTCGGTGATGAAGGCGCGCAGCTCGCCCGGCCGCACGCATTCGCCCACGGGCGCCACCACCACGATGAAGGGCTGCGGCTGCAGCGGCACGAAGGCCTGGCTGCCCAGCGGGTGGCGCTCCATTTCCGTGAGCAGCAGCGGCAGCTCGTAGGGCAGGGCGTGGAACAGGTTGATCAGCGCATGGCCGTCGGCGCCGCCGGTGTCCACGCGCGCCAGCGCGTGGTAGCGCTCGGTCATGCCGTTGTTGATCGGCAGCGGCACATGGCCGGCACTGTCGATCACCTCGCCGAAGTCGGCAAAGGCCTGGGCGGTCAGGGGCTGCACCTGCAGGCGCTGCGGGTGCTGTGCCGCATGGTCGGCGGCGGGGGCTGTCAGGGTGGTGTTCATGCAAATGATTGGAATGGTTTTACCTGTCTGGTATTACCAGTATGTTTTGTGCTTGCAGGCTTGTCAAATAGGTAATGTACTAGGGTAAATGCGAGTGCGTGGCAGCGCATTCTGGATCATTATTCGTCACCTTAATTCATACCGGTCATACCAGTTGAGGAATTCGTTCTCAATTCCTTCTGCCCAGCCAACCCTCTAGCCAAGGACTTCCGATGCCATCCCTTTCCACCACTCCCGAGCTGGCCGCGCCGGCCGCAACGCTGGCTGGCGAAACCGCCGCCGAGGCCGCCGTCTACCGCAAGGTGGCCTGGCGCCTGCTGCCCTTCATCATGGCCTGCTATGTCGCGGCCTACCTGGACCGCGTGAACGTCGGCTTCGCCAAGCTGCACATGCTGGCCGACCTGCAGTTCAGCGAGGCCATGTACGGCCTGGGCGCGGGGCTGTTCTTCATCGGCTATTTCTTCTTCGAGGTGCCCAGCAACATGCTGATGCACCGCATCGGCGCCAAGGCCACGATCTCGCGCATCATGATCATGTGGAGCCTGATCTCGGCGGCCATGATGTTCGTGAGCACGCCCACGCAGTTCTACGTGCTGCGCTTTCTGCTGGGCGCGGCCGAGGCGGGCTTCTACCCCGGCATGATCCTGTACATGACCTACTGGTTTCCGTCGTACCGGCGCGCGCGCATGGTGGCGCTGTTCATGTGCGCCATCCCGGTCTCGGGCATCATCGGCGGGCCGCTGTCGGGCGGCATCATGGACCTGATGCAGGGCGTGGCCGGCCTGCGCGGCTGGCAGTGGCTGTTCCTGATCGAGGCCGTGCCTTCGCTGCTGCTGGGCCTGGCCGTGCTCTGGTACCTGGACAACAACATCCGCAGCGCGCGCTGGCTGAGCGAGGCTGAAAAGAGCCTGCTGGAGCGCAACATCGCCCGCGAGAACGCAAGCAAGAGCGACAGCCACATGACGCTGCGCGCGCTGTTCTCCGATCCGCGCATCATCAAGATGGCCCTGATCTGCTTTTGCACCGTCATGGGCCAGTACGGCCTGACCTTCTGGCTGCCCTCGCTGATCCGCCAGTCGGGCGTGGAAGGCGCCTTCCACATCGGCCTGCTGACGGCCGTGCCGTTCACCGTGGCCGTGATCTCCATGAACCTGGTCAGCCGCAGCTCGGACCGCATGCGCGAGCGCCGCTGGCACCTGATCGTGCCGTTCTGCGTGGGTGCGCTGGGGCTGACGCTGTCGGCCGTCTTCAGCGGCAATGTCTATCTGTCGCTGGCCGCGCTGGCCCTGGCCGCGGGCGGCAGCCTGGCGACCTCGCCGCTGTTCTGGAGCCTGCCCACGGCCATCCTGTCGAGCGCCGGCGCGGCGGCCGGCATTGCGCTGATCAACTCCTTTGCCAACCTGGCTGGCTTCATCAGCCCCTACATGATCGGCCTCATCAAGGATGCGACCCAGAGCACCAATGCCGCCATGTACACGCTGGCCTGCGTGCTGCTGTTCGGCGCCTTCCTGACCTACACGGTGCCGGCGAAACTGGTCAACAAGTAGTGCGTGGGGCTGCGGTATTGGCGGGCAGGGCGCTGCGCAGTCGTTAAGATGGCGCGCATCGCTCCTTCCACATTGACCGCCCTGCCGCATGGAATCCTCCGCCACCTCGAATGTCGCCGTTGCCAGCCATGCGGCCCGCCTGATCCGGGAGTGGATCGAGACCGGGGTGTATCCGGTGGGCGCGCTGCTGCCGTCGCAGCGCGACCTGTCGGAGCGCCTGGGCATCAGCAGGACTTCATTGCGCGAGGCCTTGTCCACGCTGCAGGGGCTGGGGCTGGTGGTGGCGCGCCCGGGCAAGGGCGTGTATGTGACCGAGGCGCCCGAGGCGCCGGCGAGCGAGGCCTGGCGCTTTGCCGATTCGCATGCGCTCACCGATGTCTACCAGCTGCGCTATGTGCTGGAAGGCTTTGCGACGCGGCTGGCGGCCCTGGTGGTGCAGCCCGAGGACCTGGCGGCGCTGCAGGCCAACCTACAGGCCCTGCAGCGGTGCATAGAGGCGGCGGATTTCCTGCAGGCCAGTCGCCTGGATTTCGACTTCCACCTGCAGATCGCCACGATCTCGGGCAACCACGCGATTGCCGACGTGCTGCGCGGCAGCGGCGAAGTCATGCAGGAGAGCCAGCGCCTGCCGTTCTACAAGCGCGGCGCGCGCCATGCCACCTGCGAGGAGCATGCGGCCATCATCGCCGCGCTGGCCGAGGGCCGGCCCGAGCTGGCGCAGCAGGCCATGGCCGCGCACATCGTGCAGGCGGCCCAGCGCGCCGGCGTGCACTTTCCCACGGGGGCATAGGCGCCAACGAAAAAACGGGCCGAGGCCCGTTTTCTCCGAAGCGCAGGGCCGGGCTCAGTCGGCTTCGCCCATCTGCGACTGCAGGTAGTTCTGCACCCCGACCTTGTCGAGCAGGTCGATCTGGGTTTCGAGGAAGTCGATGTGCTCCTCGGTGTCGTCCAGGATCTTTTGCAGCAGATCGCGCGAGACATAGTCGCGCACGCTCTCGCAATAGGCCATGCCTTCCTTGATGGTCTGCTGCGCGCCCTGCTCGGCGCGCAGGTCGCAGGCCAGGATCTCCGGCACGTCCTCGCCGACCTGCAGCTTGGCCAGGTCCTGCAGGTTGGGCAGGCCGTCGAGCATGAAGATGCGGTCCATCAGCCAGTCGGCATGCTTCATCTCGCCGATGGATTCCTTGTATTCCTTCTTGGCCAGCTTGTCGAAGCCCCAGTGCTTGAGCATGCGGTAGTGCAGGAAGTACTGGTTGATCGCGGTGAGCTCGTTCTTGAGCTGGGCCTGCAGGTAGCTGATGACTTTGGGGTCGCCTTGCATGGTGGGGTCCTTCCTTCTTCTCTCTGTCCGTTGAATCCGGGCATTGTGCAGCCAATGCCTTGATTCAACAAACGGACATGCGGGGAGCCCCCAGGCCAGCGTTCTGGCTGCGTTTAAGGTTGAGATGGATTCGCAGTCAGCCGGTGGCCGGCATTGCGCGGCCCTAGAAACGGTAGGTGCCCGTCAGCGAGAAGGTGCGGCGCTGGCCGTAGAAGCAGTCGCCGCGCGCCAGGCACTGGGTGATCTGCACCTTGTCGGCGAGATTGGCCACGTTGAAGGCCAGGCGCCAGTCGCCGGCGTCGTAGGCGGCCATCGCATCGAGCAGCGTGGCGGCCGGCGTGTCGATCAGCGGCGAGCCGCTCCACTGCGAGCCGGTGTAGCGCAGGCCGGCGCCGATGCTCCAGCCGCCGCGGCCGCTGCTGGCGAAGCGGTGGCTGAGCCAGGCCGACGCGGTGTGGCGCGGCACGCTGGCCACGCGCTGGCCTTCGTCGCCCGCATTGCTGCGCGAGATGAAGGCATCGGTGTAGGCATAGGCGAGCGTGGCGTCCCACTGGCGGGCCAGGCTGGCGCTGAGCTCGGCCTCGAAGCCGTTAACCTTCACCTCGCCGAGCTGCAGGCTGTTGAGCGGGTTGGCCGGGTCGTTGGTCTTGCGGTTTTTCTCGCGCAGCGTGTAGACGGCGGCGAAGGCCGAGATGCCGCCGCCCGGCGGCTGCCACTTGATGCCGGCCTCCCACTGCTGGCCGCGCTGGGGCTTGAACGGGGTGCCGTAGGCATCCACGCCGCCCAGCGGCTGGAACGATTCCGAGTAGCCCGCATAGGGCGCCCAGCCGCCATCCATCTGGTAGGCTACGCCGGCGCGCTTGGTCCAGGCGCTGTCGTCCGCGGCGGCGGCGGGCCGGCCCTCGGTGTCGGTCTTGGCGCTGTCGTGGCGCAGGCCCAGCGTGGCGGTCCAGCGGCCCCACTTGAGCTGGTCCTGTGCGTAGAGGCCAAGCTGGCGCTGCTCCACATTGGGCAGGCGCGCCAGCTGCGCCGCGGTGGGCGGTGTGAAATTGCCGTACACCGGGTGGTAGACATCGATGGCCGGGGCCACTGCGCGCCAGCTCGACTGGCTGGTCTGGTTGCGCTGCAGGTCCAGGCCGGCGAGCAGGGTGTGCTCGGCGCCCGCCGCCTGGATACGGCCTTCGAGCTGGGTGTCCACCAGCAGCATGCGCCCGCCGTTGAGCTGCCAGACCGCATCGCGCAGCAGCGTGCGGTTGTCGGCATTGAAGACCGGGCGCGCCGGGCGGCCCAGCGCTGCATTGGCGGTGAAGCTGGTGTAGAGGGTGCGGTAGTCCACGCTGCTGATGGTGCGGCGCAGGTTCTGGCGCAGTGTCCAGTCGGCGTTCAGCCGGTGGCTGAACAGATAGCCCCAGGAGCGGTTCTCGGTGTCGTAGGCGTCCCATCCCGGCTCGCTGATGAAGGTGCTGGTGGGGATTGGCCCATAGGGGCTGGCCAGCCGCGTGGCCTGCCACGGGAAGAAGCCGATCAGCGAGCCGCTTTTGTCTTTCTGGTAGAGCGCCTGCAGCGTCAGCGAGGTATCGGCGCTGGGCTTCCAGGTGAGCGAAGGCGCGAATACCCGGCGGTCGTCGTTCACATGGTCGACCTGGGTGTTGCTGTCGCGGCCCACGGCCACCAGGCGGTAGAGCCACTGGCCGTCCTGCGTGAGCGGGCCGCTCAGGTCGGCCGCTATCTGCTTGCGCGCATGGCTGCCCAGCTGCACTTGTATCTCGCGCAGCGGCTCGGCCTGCGGGCGCTTGCTGGTGAGGTTGAGCACGCCGCCCACGCTGCCCTGGCCATAGAGCACCGACGAGGGGCCGCGCAGGAACTCGACGCGCTCCAGCGTATATGGATCGGGCCGCGAGGTGTTGTAGGTGCCGTAGCTGCGCAGCAGCCCGTCCTGGTACTGCGAGACGCTGCCGCCGCGGGCGGCGAAGCTGTCGACGCGGCTGTCGAAGTAGTTCGATACCACGCCAGCGGTATAGGCCGTGGTTTGGCGCAGGGTTTGCACGCCCTGGGCCTCCATCTGGTCGCGGGTGACGACGCTGATGGCCTGGGGTGTTTCGATGAGCGGCGTGTCGGTCTTGGTGGCCGAGGTGGCGCGCTTGGCGGTGAAGCCGATGACCGGGCCGGTGGGGTCTTCGGCATAGGCATCGGCATTGACCGTGACGGGCGCGAGCGTGGCCTCGCCGGCCGTGGCCGCCGGCGCTACGGCACTCTGGGCCTGGGCGGCGCCGCACAGCGCCAGCAGGGCAGCCTGCGCAATGGCGCCGAGGTACAGGGGGGGATGGGACATGGTGCTGTTTCGGTGCGGGTATATCCAGGCGGCTCAGTGGCCGGCGTGCGGCGCGGGCAGCGCAGGCGAGGCCATGCCGTCCGCCTGCACGAAGCTCAGCGTGGTGATGTAGCTGGCCTCGCCATAGGCCTTGCCCTGCGCCTGGCCTGCGTTCTTGTCGCTGTGCTTGACCTCGGCCACGTACTGGCCCTTCCAGGGCAGCGCGAAGGTGACGGTGCCGTCGTCCTGGCTGTGGGCCTGCCGCGTCCAGCCCGAAGGGGCGGCCATCTGCACCTCGGCCTTGGCCAGCGGCGCGCCGTTGAAGCTCACCCTGAACTGCCCCGGCTTGCCGGTGGGCACCAGATCCAGTGCCTGGGCATTGGGCTGCACCGCCTGGCCGGCGCTGGCCACCCAGCGCGCAGCGGGCACCCACAGCAACGCGGGCAGGCTGTGCTTGCTGCGGTCGATCAGCGGATAGCTGGCGCTGGCAAACAGGGTTTGCGCATCGGGCTGGGTGGCGTAGGCGAAGGCGCTGGCCCCGAGCTTGCCTTGCAGCACCTGGGTGCCTGCGGCGCTGCGCTGCTGCAGCGCGGGCACGCCGGCGAACTTGTCCAGCGCGCCGGGCGAGGATTCGCGCAGGTTGTCGTTGAACTCACCGAAGTGCAGGCGGGCCTGGCCGTCGGTGTTTTCGAGCCAGACCTGGTGGGCCTGGGCGCAGCTGCCGGCCAGCAGCAGTGTGGCGAGAAGATGGTGGCGCATGGTGGTTCCTTGGTTGCTGTGAAAAAAAAGCTGCCGGCGCTCCCGTGCGGAGCGCCGCAGGTGGATTCGGTACCGGGGCGCGTGGCCCGCGGGCTCAGTAGCGCGCTTTTAGCGCGAGCACCGCGCTGCGTGGCGCGCCATAGAAGTTCTGGCGGCCGGGAGACGAGACTTTTTCGTAGTAGCGCTTGTCGAACAGGTTGTCCACGTTGAGGCTCACGCCCAGGTGGTCGTTGATCTGGTAGGCCACCTGGGCGCTGGCCAGCGTGTAGTTGCCGGACATCAGGCGCAGCGTGCCGCTTTGCGCAAAGAATTCGCTGCGGTAGGTCAGGCCGCCGCCTACGCTCCAGCCCTGAAGCGCGGGCGCGCGGAAGGCATAGCGGGTGAAGAGGTTCACGCTGTGGCGCGGCGTGACGGGGCTGAATACCTGGCCCTGCTGCGCCACGGGCGCTTCGAGGTATTTGGTGGCGGTGTAGGCATAGCCCGCCACCAGGTCCCAGCCGGGGCGGGGCTGGCCACTGACTTCCATCTCGAAACCCTGGGCGCGCACCTTGCCGCCGGCAATGGATGCCGTGGGCACGCTGGGATCGGCCATGGCGCGGTTCTCGTCGAGGATGCGGAACAGCGCCGCGCTGGCCTGCAGGCGCTTGTGCAGGAATTCCCCTTTTGCGCCCAGCTCCACTTGCTTGCCGGTGCGCGGGGGCAGCAGCCTGCCGGCGGCGTTCAGGGCCGACTGCACCACGAAGGTTTCGGCGTAGCTGAGGTAGGCGGTGGTGTTCGCGCTCAGGTCGTACAGCGCGGCGACCGAGGGAATGAACTGGCGACCCGGGTCGGCGTCAGCGGTGGCCTGGCCGTCGCTCAGGCGTCGGGTCTCCACCCGTGCCCACGACAGGCGCCCACCCAGCAGCAGCCGGGCGCGGTCGGCCAGGCTCAGCTGCGCCTGGCCATAGAGCGCCTGTTCGGTGCGCACGGTGCGGGCGTTGTAGCCGGGCAGCGTGATGCGGGGGTAGGGCAGCTGGTAGTCGGGCCGGAAGATATTGGCCGTGAACCTGGGGCCGTAGGCATAGTTGCCGTCCAGGCTGCGGGCGCGGCTGTGGCTGGCGCCCAGCAGCAGGCGGTGGCTGCGGCCCAGCCACTGCAGCGGCGTGGCGAGGTACAGGTCGAGATTGCGGTTGGCGTTGTCCTGCAGGAAGTCCACCGTCTCCATGGTGTAGTCGCCGTTCGCGTTGGCGGCCGAGTAGGCGCGCGCAGAGCTGTAGAAACCATCGCGCTGCATCTGCCGCGCCGCGAACTTGAGCAGGCCGCCGTTGTCCAGGTGGTGTTCCAGTTCGGCGAAGGTGTCGGTGGTGTCCAGGTCCTGTTGGTTGCGCGCCAGGCCGGCAAAGCTGGAGCGTGGCAGCTCGATCAGGCGGCCGTCGGCATAGGCCGGCAGGCCCTGGTCCACGGTGGCGCGGATGCGCTGGTGCGTACGGCCCACGGATAGCGTGGTGCCGGACGCGATGTCCAGCTCCAGCGTGCCATAGCCGGCGCTCTTGTCGTTGCGCAGCGTGGCCACGTAGCTGTCGCGGTCGTCTTTCACCAGCACCAGCCGGCCGCGCAGGCTGCCGCTGCTGTTGAGGGGGCCGGTGAGATCCAGGTCGGCGCGGCGCTGCTGCCACGAACCCAGCGACAGATTGGCCGCCAGGCCCAGCTGGCTGCGGGCGCGCTTGCGCACCAGATTGATGGTTCCGCCCGGTTCGCTGGCGCCTTGCAGCAGGCCCGAGGGGCCGCGCAGCACCTCGATGCGGTCGTAGATGGCAGTGTCCAGCGCGGTGGCGAAGTTGGCGCCCTGCGGGAACGCCATGCCGTCATACTGGATGGCGCCGATGTCGAAGCCGCGCGACTGGATGGTGTTGTAGTTGCCCGCGCCGTCAAAGCGCGTGACGGTCACGCCCGTGGTCAGCTTGGCCGCATCCTCCAGCTTGGTGATGTTGCGCTCGTCGAGCTGTTGGCGCGTGATGACGCTCAGGGACTGCGGTATCTCGCGCGGCGATTGCATGAGCTTGCCCGCGCTGAGCTCGTGGGCCGTATAGAGGCCCGTGCCTTCGGTGGGCTGGCCTTCGGCATCGGCAGAAACCTGTACCTCCGGCAGCAGCGCGCCGTCGGCCTGGGCCTGTGCTTGAGCCTGTGCGGCTGGCATGGTGAACGCTGCCAGGGCGCCCGCGGCAAGTGCCCATGGCGAGAGGGAGTACGGCATGGCGGGCTTTCCTTCAGTGTCCGGTGCAGGCATGGCGCCGGCCGGCCGTGGATGGAAAGCGGGCGCGGCCGGGCCGCGCAGCAAGACAGGAAGGGAATGGCACGCCGAAAGCCCCCGGATCGTGGTGGATGTGAACGATTGGTGGCTGGCTGCGGCAAAAGCCGATGGGGCTGGCGAATAGCCTGTTATTTTAAATTAATAAATGCGAATTATTATTGTTCAATGTGGGCGTTTGTTGCCAAAATGCCACCGGTTGCGCCGGCGGTTGGCCCTAGCCCATGGGCCACAGCGGCACCGCCAGGGCCAGCGCCAGCAAGGCCAGCAGCGGCATGCGGCGCGGCAGCCAGGTGGCGGCGGCCGTGGCGGCCAGCGCGGCCAGCGACCAGGCGGTGAACCACCAGGCCAGGCTGATCGGCACGGTCAGCGTGCCGGGCCGGCCCAGGGCGAGTATCAGCGACAGCACCAGCAGCGCGGCGCCCGCACGGCGCAGCAGCCGCAGGCGCTGCACGCTGCCGGCGCGGGCCCAGGCATCCTCATGGTGCCGGTCCATGCCCAGCGCCATGCCGCACCAGCCGGTAAAACAAAGCAGCAGCTCGAACATCGCGCTCAGGCCTCCTTGGGCTGATTGGCCACCGGGCGGGCAGCCGCCGCACGCGGCGCCGGGCGGGCCGCACGCGCTGGCTGGCCCGGCCGCATGCGCCAGGCCAGCGCGCCCAGCATGGCCCCGGCAGCCAGGAACGACAGGTCCATGCCCGCCCAGGCCCATTCGCCCGCGGGCAGCGTGATGCCCAGGTGCGCGCCGGTGGTGAGGGCATTGACGGCGGGCAGCGATGCAAAGGCCGCGGCCGCCAGCGCGAGCAGCAGCGTCCAGCCGCGGCGCCCGGGCAGCAGTGCGGCAATGGCCAGGGCCAGGCCCCAGGCCGCGAAGAAGCAGTTCAGTTCGGCGTCGGCGCGCGCCTGCATCTGCAGCGGCAGCAGCCGGTTGGCCGCAAGGTAGCAGGCCACGGCCAGCGGCAGGCCGGCAAGCGCGGCGAGGTTCAGCGTTTCCACCAGCCGCTCGCCCCGCGCCGGCACGGCGCCGGCGGCCTTGCGCTGCGATTGGGCACGGCGCTTGACGAGCCACAGCACCAGGCCGGTGGCGATCATCAGGCTGCCCAGCACGCCGAAGCCGAACAGCGCCCAGCGCATGCCGGGGCCGGCAAAGCGGGCCAGGTGCAGGCCATAGAGCACGCCATAGGTCCGCACGGCGGGGCTTTGCACATCGGCCATGCCCAGGCGCTTGCCGCTCACGCCGTCGAAGCGCAGGTGGGCAGGGCGGTACTGCAGGCGGTCGCCATCGTGGCGCGACACCTCCAGCACCACGGTGTCGCCATCGCGGCGGGCATGGAGGCTGGCAATGCGGCCGCCGTGCCATTCGGTGCGCACGGCGTCCAGGATGGGGTCTAGGCCGATCAGCGGCAGCGGGGGCGAGGCGTTGGCGCCGCTGCGGTTCGCCCGGTTGGGCGGGTCTCCGAGCAGATCTGCGAAATAGGCTTGCGAGTCCGCGCCCTTGGGGCCGGGGTAGGCGGCCGCGATGCCCGCGGGCATGTAGAGGGTGTGGAAGATCATCAGGCCGCTGAAGGTGATCATCAGGTAGAACGGCAGCGCCAGCACGCCGCTGACGTTGTGCGCGTCCAGCCAGGCGCGCTGCCCGCCCTTGGCCGGCCGGAAAGTGAAGAAGTCCTTGAAGATGCGCCGGTGCGTGACCACGCCGGTGAGCAGCGCGATGAACATCAGCATGGTGGCTGCGCCGACGATCCAGCGGCCCTGGATCACCCAGCGGCCATTCTTGGCGGTGCGCAGCTCGAAGTGGAAGCGGTAGAAGAATTCGCCGCCCATGGTTTCGCGTGGATGCAGCGCCTGCCCGGTTTCGGGGTCCATGCGCAGGGTCTGGAAGCGCCCATTGGCCTGGTCGCGCCAGAGCACGGAAACCCAGGGCTGGCGTTCGTCGGGCAGCCGCATGATCCATTGGCTGACGCCGGGCGCCTCGCGGTGCAGGGCCTGCTGCGCGCGCTGCGCCACATCCTGGCTGGCCGGCGACAGGCCGTGCAGCTCGGGCTGCATCCACAGGTTGAACTCGGTCTTGAAGTACGACAGCGTGCCGGTCAGGAAGATGGCGAACAGCAGCCAGCCCAGCACCAGCCCCGACCAGGTGTGCAGCCAGGACATGGCCTGGCGAAAGCCTTCGCGCGGCGCTTGCGCGGCGCCTTTCATTGCCAGGCCTCCAGCCAGCGGGGCGCCAGCACGACCAGCGCCAGCGCCATCGCGGGCAGGCCGATGCCGGTCCAGGCCGACCAGGCGCTGCGCGCCCAGAAGGCCCAGCCCGCGGCCAGCGCGTACAGCGGCCAGGCCAGCATCGTGGCCCAGAGCACGGCCTCCACACGCGGCAGGCTGTGGGCCAGCAGCAGGGTCAGCACGGCGGTGCCTGCGGCGGCCAAGGCATAGCCGCCCAAGGCGGCCGCCAGCGCCCGCGACGCAATGGCGGCCCGGTAGTGTCCATCGACGCGGGCGGTTTTCATCGGGGCGCCCCCTGCGATGGGCGAGGCGAAGGCGGCAGGAGAGCGGTGCGGCAGTGCATGCGGTTTTCGGTGGGCGGGGACAGGTCTGGCAGACCCAGGAAACCGGGGCGCTGGCTGCAGGAGGAGGAAGTTCGAATCAAGCGGTCATTCTATCTTTAAACACGAATGGTTCTCAATAACTTTAATGAATGGCTATGCCGCCGGGCATTCTGCTGCGGCTTGCAAACCGGCCTGTCGCCAATACATGCTAAGGTGCGCAACGGCGGCGAGCGCTGGGTAGTTATTGATAGTTATTGAATATCAATATTATTAAATCAATTTACTTCATTAATTGGTGCGTATCCCCTACACTTGCTGCTATCGAATGTTTTTCATCAACCAGAGGAAAGAGCAATGTCCCTGATCAACACGCAAGTCCAACCCTTCAAGACCACTGCTTTCGTCGCCCGCAACGGCGGCAAGGGCGCCAAGGGCGAGTTCATCGAAGTGACCGAAGCCGACCTCAAGGGCAAGTGGTCCGTGGTGATCTTCATGCCGGCAGCCTTCACCTTCAACTGCCCGACCGAGATCGAAGACGCCGCCAACAACTACGCCGAGTTCCAGAAGGCCGGCGCCGAGGTGTACATCGTCACCACCGACACGCACTTCTCGCACAAGGTGTGGCACGAAACCTCCGATGCGGTGGGCAAGGCCCAGTTCCCGCTGGTGGGCGACCCCACGCACCAGCTGACCAACGCCTTTGGCGTGCACATCCCCGAAGAAGGCCTGGCGCTGCGCGGCACCTTCGTGATCAACCCCGATGGCGTGATCAAGACCATGGAAATCCATTCCAACGAGATCGCCCGCGACGTGTCGGAAACCCTGCGTAAGCTCAAGGCCGCCCAGTACACCGCCGCTCACCCCGGTGAAGTCTGCCCGGCCAAGTGGAAGGAAGGCGAGAAGACCCTGGCTCCTTCGCTGGACCTGGTCGGCAAGATCTAAGCCTTTTCGGCCTCACACACTGCTTGTAATGCACTGAAGACGCCCGGGTGCCGGTGGCGCCCGGGCTTTCTTTTGCCCCAACTGAAAGGAATCGCCATGCTCGACAACAACCTCAAGGCCCAGCTGAAAGCCTACCTGGAGCGACTGACCCGGCCAGTCGAGCTGGTGGCGACCCTGGATGGCGGTGAGAAATCGCAGGAAGTGCGCGAACTGCTGCAAGAGATTCGCGAACTCACCGACAAGATCACCGTGGTCGAGAACAACGAGCTGCCCGTGCGCAAGCCCTCGTTCCTGATCACCAACCCCGGCACCGACACCGGCCTGCGCTTTGCGGGCGTGCCGCTGGGCCACGAGTTCACCTCGCTGGTGCTGGCGCTGCTGCAGGTGGGCGGCCACCCGTCGAAGGAATCGGCCGAGCTGCTGGAGCAGATCCGCAGCCTCGACGGCGACTACCATTTCGAGACCTACTACTCGCTCTCGTGCCACAACTGCCCGGACGTGGTGCAGGCCTTGAACTTGATGAGCGTGCTCAACCCGCGCATCACCCACACTGCCATCGATGGCGGGCTGTTCCCCCAGGAAGTGGAGCAGCGCGAGGTGATGGCGGTGCCCATGGTGTTCCTCAACGGCCAGCATTTCGGCCAGGGGCGCATGGCGCTGGCCGAGATCGTCGGCAAGCTCGACACCAATGCCGATGCCCGCGAGGCGGCCAAGCTCAGCGCCAAGGAGGCGTTTGACGTGCTGATCGTCGGCGGCGGCCCCGCCGGCGCGGCAGCCTCCGTGTATGCGGCGCGCAAGGGCATCCGCACCGGCATCGCCGCCGAGCGCTTCGGCGGCCAGGTGCTGGACACGGTGGACATCGAGAACTTCATCTCGGTGCAAAAGACCGAAGGCCCGCAGTTCGCCGCGGCGCTGGAGCGCCATGTGCGCGACTACGACGTGGACATCATGAACCTGCAGGCCGCGACCGAGCTGGTGCCGGCCGCGGACGCGGGCGGGCTGATCGAGGTGAAGACCGCCTCGGGCGGCAGCCTCAAGGCCAAGACGGTGATCCTGTCGACCGGCGCGCGCTGGCGCAACATGAACGTGCCCGGCGAGGACGAGTACCGCACCAAGGGCGTGACCTACTGCCCGCACTGCGACGGCCCGCTGTTCAAGGGCAAGCGCGTGGCGGTGATCGGCGGCGGCAACTCCGGCGTCGAGGCCGCGATCGATCTGGCCGGCGTGGTGGCGCATGTCACGCTGCTGGAATTCGCCCCCGAGTTGAAGGCCGATGCGGTGCTGCAGCGCAAGGTGCGCAGCCTGGAGAACGTGGACATCATCCTCAACGCGCAGACCACCGAGGTGAACGGCGACGGCAAGAAGGTGACCGGGCTGAGCTTCAAGGACCGCACCAACGACGAGCTGCGCCAGCTGCAGCTCGAAGGCATCTTCGTGCAGATCGGCCTGCTGCCCAATACGCCGTGGCTCAAGGGCGTGGTGGAGCTGACGCCGTTCGGCGAGATCAAGGTCGATTCGCACGGCCGCACCAATGTGCCCGGCGTGTTTGCCGCGGGCGACTGCACCGATGTGCCCTACAAGCAGATCGTGATCGCCGCGGGCGAGGGCGCCAAGGCCGCGCTCAGCGCCTTCGACTACCTGATCCGCACCAGCGCGCCGGCGGCATAAGCAGCCGAGTTGTTGGAGCGAAAAGCCAGCCCGTTCGGGCTGGCTTTTTTTCGGGTTCTTCACGGATTTGCGGGGAACCTGGGGCTGACTGGCGGCGATCGGCCAGGGGCGGTCGATCAGCATTTGCTGCTGGTAGCTATATCTAAGGTGTGCAGCGTTTTATAGAATTGGGCATGAATATCGACGACATCAGGGGCCGCTTGGCCTTTCTCCAGGAGGCTGAAAAGCTCAAGAGCGTGCTGCGAAGCTCGCACACTTCGACGGGCAGAGAGGAGAGCACCGCCGAACATACCTGGCGCTTGTGCCTGATGGCAATGACCTTCGCGGACGAGATGGCAGGCATGGACTTGCTCAAGATTCTCAAAATGTGCATCGTTCATGACCTGGGCGAAGCCATTCACGGGGACATCCCCGCTATAGAGAAGAACCAGCATCCTGACAAAAGCGCGCAGGAAAAGACCGACCTTTTGCACTTGACGCGCTCGCTCGATGAATCCCACCGGACTGCCATCTTAGAGCTCTGGCAGGAGTATGAGGACGCCTCATCACCCGAAGCGAAAGCTGTTAAGGCGCTGGATAAGCTTGAAACAATCCTTCAGCATAACCAAGGGGTCAACCCGCCTGATTTCGACTACGAGTTCAATCTGACCTATGGTCAGAAGCACACGAGCGCCGACCCACTTTTCGCATTGATGCGCAGCATCATTGATGAGGCCACGCGTCAAAGATTGGCCGAAAAAACCAGTTCTTTGTGACCGCAAAGGGTCGAACCACAACACCCACGGACATCCGCAAGATCCTTTTCATGCGCCTTGCCGCATGCGCATGCCTACAATTTTGGCCAGGGCGCTGTGCCCAGCCATGGGAGTGAAGCATGCGGATGCGTTTGAGGCGATTGCGGTTCTGGCTGGGGCTGGCGGCATGCCTGGCCCTGGCAACGGCCTCCCGGGCGGCCGACGAGCCGAGGGTGCCGCCCGAGGTGCTCAAGCTGGCGCTGCAGATCGGCGGCGAGCCTGTCGAGGTGGTGGCGCATCTGTACAAGCCGCCGGGCGACGGGCCGTTTGCGCTGGTGATCTTCTCGCATGGCCGCGCTTCCAACCGGCTTGACCGCGCCAGGCTGCGCAACCCGGTGCTGGCCGGGCATGCCAACTACTGGTTGAGCAAGGGCGTGGCGGTGGTCGCGCCGGTGCGGCCGGGCTATGGCGAGACCGGCGGCAGCGACCGCGAAGACTCGTTCACCCAATGGGATGGCGACCAATGCCGCAGCAACCCCGACTACACCCGCACGGCCGAACATGCGCGCGACACCGTGGTCGCCACCTACCGCTGGGCGCAGCAGCAGCCCTGGGTGCGCAAGGATCGCATCCTGCTGGAAGGCCAGTCGGTGGGCGGGCTGGCGACGGTGGCCGCCGGCGCGCTCAACCTGCCGGGCGTGGTGGGCTTGGTCAATTTCGCGGGCGGTGCCGGCGGCAATCCCGGGCGTTCGCCCGGCAGGAGCTGCATGCCGGGGAATCTGACGCAGACCTATGCCGCGTTGGGCCGCCAGGCCCGGGAGCCCAGCCTGTGGCTGTATGCCGAGAACGACCTGTACTGGGGGGCCGAGGCGCCGCGGCAGTGGCATGCGGCCTTCCAGGCGGGGGGCAGCGATACCCGCCTGGTCCAGACCGGGCCGGTGGAGGGGCACGACGGCCACCAGCTGCTGAACTACGGCGGCCGGATGTGGAGCGGGCCGCTCAATGCCTTTGTGCGGCAGATCGGTTTGCTATCAAATTGATTGCTTCTGGCGATTGCTGTGTATGAATTTTAGGTATTTTTATATTGGAAATCGTTGATAGGAGAGCGCCAGGCGCTCTCTTTTTTTGCTTAGCGCGCCGCCATGGCCTGCTCGATCCAGCCATCGAAGCTCTTTTGGTGGGCCTTGATCCAGGCGTCGACATGGCGTTCGATGTCCGCCGGCTTGTTCTCGCCGTCGCGCATGCGCAGGTTCTGCGCGGTGATGTCGGCCACCGGCACCTGCATCAGCGCGAACAGCTTGGCGGCGGCGGGATTGGCGTCGGTCCAGGCCTTGTTGGCCAGGATGTACTGGTTGTTGGGCTTGAAGCCGTAGTTCTTGCCGTTCGCCAGGCGGGTGTCGTCGTTGCCCTGGGCATGGGGTACGTTGGGCACTTCGAGCCAGCGCACTTCCTTGCCGGGGCGCAGCACGCCGCTGACCCAGTAGGGCGTCCACACGTAGTACAGCACCGGCTGGCCGGCCTTCTGGCGCGCGATGGTGTCGGCGATCAGCGCCGCATAGTTGCCCTGCACGTGGTGGATGCTGCCCTCCAGGCCGAGCAGCTTCAGGTGCCGGTTGATGGCCAGCTCGCAGCCCCAGCCGGGATTGCAGCCGGTGAGATCGGCCCGGCCGTCGCCGTCGGTGTCGAAGAGCTTGGCGATCTTCGGGTCCTTGAGCTGCATCAGGCTGGTGATCTTGTAGCGGTCGGCGGTCTTCTTGTCGATCAGGTAGCCCTGCGCCGCATCGCGCGAGAACACGCCCTTGCGGTAGTAGGCCTTGGCGCCGCCATTGCTGTCGTAGAAGCCCTGGTGCAGCGGAATCCAGTGGGTGGCGGTGAAGGTGGCGTCGCCGTTGGCGATGACGATGTGCTGGGTGCCGTTCTCCAGGCTCTTGGGTGGCTTGACTTCGTAGCCCAGGCGCTGCAGCGCGCGCGAGACGATCAGGGTTTGGAAGGCTTCTTCGTCCACCGTGCCCATCAGCGGCTGCACGCTGACGCCGGCACCGGGCAGGGGTTGCGGCTGGGCCGCTGCGCTGCTGCCGATGCCGGCGGCCAGCGCGCCGCACAGCGCGAGCGCGGCCAGGCGGATACGAGGGGTTGGGGTGTGCACGATCACGCGATAGATCTCCTTTCAGCAAAGAAAAATGGCGCACGCCGGCGCCGTTGAAACGGGGGGAGTTACTTGCCGGCCGCGGCCGCGGCCTTGGCCTGCGCGATCCAGCCGTCGAAGGTCTTCTGGTGGGCCTTGATCCAGCCGTCGGTGTGGCGCTCGATGTCGGCGGGCTTGTTCTGGCCGTTCTTCATGGCCAGGTTCTCGGCGTTGATGTCGCCCACCGGCAGCCGCATGACCTCGAACAGCTTGGCCGCCGCCGGGTTCTTGTCGGTGAAGGCCTTGTTGGCGACGATCTTCTGCGTGTTTAGCGGGAAGCCGTAGTTCTTGCCGTCGGGCAGCTCGGTCTTGACCTTGGCCTGGTCGCCGGGCAGCGCGGTGAAGGGCACCTGCAGCCAGACCACGTCCTTGCCGGGGCGCAGCTCGGCGCTGACCCAGAACGGCGTCCAGGTGTAGTACAGGATGGGCTTGCCGGCGCGGTAGCGGGTGATGGTGTCGGCCATCAGCGCCGCATAGCTGCCCTGCACGTGGGTCACGGTGTCGCGCAGCTTGTAGGCGCTGAGCTGGAATTCGATCGCTGCCTCGCAGCCCCAGCCCGGCGTGCAGCCGGTGAGGTCGGCCTTGCCGTCGCCGTCGGTGTCGAAGATCTTGGCGATCTTCGGGTCCTTGAGCTGCTCGATGCTGGTGATCTTGTACTGGTCGGCGGTCTTCTTGTCGATCAGGTAGCCCTGGGCGGCGTTGTTCGAATACTCGCCCTTGCGGTAGAGCTTGGCGTCGCCGCCGGCGTTCTTGTAGAAGTCGGCGTGCAGCGGGTCCCAGTGGTCGGCCATGAAGGTGGCGTCGCCGTTGGCGATGGCGACGTGGGCGGTGGCGTATTCCACTTCCTTGATGGGCTGCACGTCGTAGCCGAGCTTGCTCAGCGCGCGGCTCACCAGCAGGGTCTGGAAGGTTTCCTCGGCGATCGAGCTCTTGAGCGGCTGCACGCTCACGCCCTTGCCGGGCAGCTCTTGCGCCTGGGCGGTGGCCGCGGCCAGGGCGAGCAGGCTGGTGGCCAGCAGCGGATGGAAGGTCTTGGTCATAGGGCTCCTTTGCTTGGGTTTTGAGAAGATGTTGGGGTGGATCAATGCGCGGTGGAATGCAGCCCGGGGGAGGCGCCGTCCGCCTCGTTCGCGGCCGCCGCGGGGCGGCGCAGCAGCCGGGCGGCCAGGCCGGCGGGGCCGGTCTGCCACCAGTGGCGCACGCCGCGGCGGCTCTGGCCCAGCGCCTGGGTGATGCGGTCGAGCATGATGGCCAGCAGCACGATGCCGATGCCGCCCACGGTGGCCAGGCCCATGTCCAGGCGGCCGATGCCGCGCAGCACCATCTGGCCCAGGCCGCCGACCGCGATCATCGAGGCGATCACCACCATCGACAGCGACAGCATCAGCGCCTGGTTGATGCCGGCCATGATCGACGGCATGGCCAGCGGCAGCTGCACCTTGAACAGCATCTGCAGCGGCGAGGCGCCGTAGGCGCGGCCGGCCTCGATCAGGTCGGGCCGCACCTGGCGGATGCCGAGGTTCGTCAATCGAACCAGCGGCGGCAGCGCGAAGATGATGGTCACGATCACGCCGGGCACGTTGCCGATGCCGAACAGCATCACCACCGGCACCAGGTAGACGAAGGCGGGCGTGGTCTGCATGGCGTCGAGGAAGGGGCGGAACACGCGCTGGGCGCGGTCGCTCGATGCGAGCAGGATGCCGAGCGGCAGGCCGATGACGATGCAAAAGACCAGCGAGGTCAGCACCAGCGATAGCGTCACCATCGCCTCGTTCCAGATGCCGAGCATGGCCACGGCCAGCAGCGATACGACGGCCCCAATGGCCATCGCGCCGCCGGCGAACTGCCAGGCCAGCAGGCCGAAGATGGCGACGATGGCCAGCACCGGCGCCGCGGTGAGCAGGTGCTCCACACCCGAGAGCGTGCCGTCAATCGGCGCACGCACGGTCTGGAACAGCGGCCGGAAATGCGCCACCACCCATTGCAGTCCATGGTTGATCCAGTCTTCCACCGGCATCGAGCCGTCCCACAGCTGCTGGATGTGAAAGCCGCCATCGGGCAGCGCGCCCGCGGCCTGCTGGACGCCATCCACCGCATTGGCGGCTGCGCCATCGGTGCCGCCGCCCAGCCAGTCGCTGCTGCCGTCCGACGGCGCGGTGGCTGCGGCCCAAGGGTCATCCGCGGCGGCATTGCCTTGGGTGGCCGGCGCGGCTGCCGCGGCCGAGGTATCGGCCGCCGGGCTTTGCTGCAGCCACGAGGCGTCTTGGCCGCCGGTGAGCGGTGCCGGATCGGGGGCAACGGCGGGGTTGGCGGGGGTGGCGTTGGCGTTGTCTTGCAATTCGTTCATCTGGTTCATGCGGCGCTCCTGGGTTCAGCGGTGTTGGCGGCGGGGTCTGGATGGCTTGGCGGCACCGGCGGGGTGTCGCGGTCCAGAAAGCGCAGCAGGGTGTTCTTGCTGATCACGCCGGCAAAGCGGCCGTCGCCGCCCACCACCGGCACGGGGCAGGGCGATTGCGCCACCTGGCCGAACAGGCTGGCGACCTGGGTGTCGGCGGCAATCGGCTCCACCTGCGCCAGGTATGCGTGCTGCAGCCCCAGCGGCCCGACGTGGCCCTGCAGCGCGGCGCGCAGCGAGTCGGCCGAGACCGTGCCCAGGTATTGCCTGCGCGGCGAGAGCACGTAGGCGAAGTCGCGGTCGGCCTCTTCGAGCAGCTGCAGCGCGGCGCGCGAGCCGCGCTCGCGGCTTTCGGACACCACGGTGAGCGCGCGGCGGGCGATGTCGCCGGCCTTGAAGACCGCGGCCGCATCCACGCCGCGGATGAAGTTGCGCACATAGTCGTTGGCCGGGTTGCGCAGGATGTCATCGGGCGTGCCCACCTGCACCACCTGGCCATCCTTCATGATGGCGATGCGGTCGCCGATGCGCATGGCCTCGTCCAGGTCGTGCGAGATGAAGACGATGGTGCGGCGCTTGACCTCCTGCAGGCGGAGCAATTCCGACTGCATCTCGGTGCGGATGATCGGGTCCAGCGCCGAGAAGGCCTCGTCCATCAGCAGGATGGACGGATCGGACGCCAGCGCCCGCGCCAGGCCCACGCGCTGCTGCATGCCGCCCGAGAGCTCGTCGGGGTAGCTCGCGCCCCAGCCGCCCAGGCCCACCTGCTCCAGCGCCTGCGCGGCGGCGGCCTGGCGTTCGGCGCGGTCGATGCCCGCCAGCTCCAGGCCGAAGGCGGTGTTGTCCAGCACCGTCATGTGCGGCATCAGCGCGAACGACTGGAACACCATGGAGATGTCCTTGCGGCGCAGCGCGCGCAGTTCGCGGTCGCTCAGCTGGTTGATGTCCTGCCCGTCGACCAGGATGCGGCCGGCGGTGGGCTCGATCAGGCGGTTGAGCATGCGCACCAGCGTGGACTTGCCCGAGCCCGACAGGCCCATGACGACGAAGATCTCGCCGGCCTCGATGTTGAAATCGGCATCGAAGACGCCGATCGACTGCCCGGTCTGCTCCAGCACTTCCTTCTTGCTGGCGCCCTGGCGCACCAGGTCGAGCGCGGCTTGGGGGGAGTCACCGAACACCTTGAATACGTGTTCGATGCTGATGGATTTGGCCATGTTGTTGTTTCCCTCGATGGTTGGATGGCCCGGAGCGCGCTGCTGCGCAGCCCGGCGCAAAGCCGTGCCGCCATACCCTGAGGCCCGATCAATCCAATCACGGCGCCAATGTCGAAGGCGCCCAGGCAAGCACCCTCATCGCGAGGGTGAAACACACCACATGTGACCAACATCAAAACCCGCGCCATGAACGCCGGCAAAGGCCGGGCATGGCCACGGGGTCTCTCGTGCGCATCGGAAGAGGTCCGGTTGGGAGGACTTCCGATCACGCGAGCGCGGCGGAGGCTGTGAAAAGGCCGCCGCGCCGGGGCATCAGGGCCGGTAGCCGGCCTATAAGCTGACGGACTTCGGCGTGACCGAAGACCCGACGGAGACAATCTGCACGCGCGGAGCGCACAAATTACCTGCAATGCAGGTTGTAAAACACTGCGCTAGTCTATAAATTGATAGCGTATGTGTCAAAACACAGGTTTTTAATTTTGTGGTAATTGCGCCGGTTTTCGCATGCGCGCTGGCGCAGCTCGCCGCAGGTGTCAGTCGCATGTAAGTGCGGCAAGCCACAGTTGCATGGATTTCGTTTCACAATGATGCCCAAAAGGAGACCGTTTCTATGAGCAATGCATCCTCATCCTCCATCGAGTCCGTGCTGGTGGAAAACCGCGTTTTCCCGCCGTCCGAAGCCACCGTGAGCGCGGCCCGCGTCTCGGGCATGGCGGGCTACGAGACGCTGCGCGCCGAGGCCGAGAAGGATTTCGAAGGCTTCTGGGCCAGCCGCGCCCGCGAGCATGTGCAGTGGACCAAGCCCTTTACCCGCGTGCTGGACGAATCCAACCCGCCGTTCTTCAAGTGGTTCGACGACGGCGAGCTCAACGCCAGCGCCAACTGCCTCGATAAACATATGGGCACGCCGGTCGAGAACAAGACCGCGATCATCTTCGAGGCCGATGACGGCGCGGTCACCAAGGTCAGCTACAAGGAGCTGCTGGCGCGCGTGGCGCAGTTCGCCAATGCGCTCAAGGCCCAGGGCGTGCAAAAGGGCGACCGCGTGCTGATCTACATGCCGATGACCGTCGAGGGCATCGTCGCCATGCAGGCCTGCGCGCGCATCGGCGCCACGCACAGCGTGGTCTTCGGCGGCTTCTCGGCCAAGGCGGTCAACGAGCGCGTGATCGACGCCGGCGCCAGCCTCATCATCACCGCCAACTACCAGATGCGCGGCGGCAAGGAACTGCCACTGAAGGCCATCGTCGACGAGGCGCTCGCCATGGGCGGCTGCGACACGGTCAAGAAGGTGCTGGTGTTTGAGCGCACCGCCACCGCCTACCACAAGGTGGCCGGGCGCGACCTGAGCTTCGCCGAGGCGCTGGCCGGCCAGGGCAGCGAATGCGCGCCGGTGGCCGTGAACGCCGAACACCCGCTGTTCATCCTCTACACCAGCGGCTCCACTGGCAAGCCCAAGGGCGTGCAGCACGCCACCGGCGGCTACATCCTGTGGGCCAAGATGACCATGGAGTGGACCTTCGACATCCGCCCCGAGGACGTGTTCTGGTGCACGGCCGACATCGGCTGGATCACCGGCCACACCTACATCGCCTACGGCCCGCTGGCGGCCGGCGCCACGCAGGTGGTGTTCGAGGGCGTGCCCACCTACCCGGATGCGGGCCGCTTCTGGCAGATGATCGAGCGCCACAAGGTCAGCATCTTCTACACCGCGCCCACGGCCATCCGCTCGCTGATCAAGGCGGCCGACTCCGACCCCAAGGTGCACCCGAAGAACTGGGACCTGTCCAGCCTGCGCCTGCTGGGCTCGGTGGGCGAGCCGATCAACCCCGAAGCCTGGATGTGGTACTACCGGAACGTGGGTGGCGAGCGCTGCCCCATCGTGGATACCTTCTGGCAGACCGAGAACGGCGGCCACGTCATCACCCCGCTGCCGGGCGCGACGCCGCTGGTGCCGGGCTCGTGCACGCTGCCGCTGCCGGGCATCGCCGCCGCCATCGTCGACGAGACCGGCAAGGAGCTGCCCAACGGCGCGGGCGGCATGCTGGTCATCCTGCGGCCCTGGCCCTCGATGATCCGCACCATCTGGAATGACCCCGAGCGCTTCAAGAAGGCCTACTTCCCCGAGGAGATGGGCGGCAGCATCTACCTGGCCGGCGACGGTGCGGTGCGCGATGCCAAGACCGGCTATTTCCGCATCACCGGCCGCATCGACGACGTGCTCAACGTCTCGGGCCACCGCATGGGCACGATGGAGATCGAGTCGGCCCTGGTGGCCAAGACCGACCTGGTGGCCGAGGCCGCCGTGGTGGGCCGCCCCGACGACATGACTGGCGAGGCCATCTGTGCCTTCGTGGTCTTGAAGCGCGCGCGCCCCACCGGCGAAGAGGCCAAGCAGATCGCCAAGGAGCTGCGCGACTGGGTGGCCAAGGAGATCGGCCCCATCGCCAAGCCCAAGGACATCCGCTTCGGCGACAACCTGCCCAAGACCCGCAGCGGCAAGATCATGCGCCGCCTGCTGCGCTCCATCGCCAAGGGCGAGGCGATCACGCAGGACACGTCTACTTTAGAGAATCCGGCCATCCTGGATCAGTTGGCTGAAACCAACTGATCCAGGGCGCGCCGCGAGGCGCGGAGGGCGAAGCCCCTGGCCGGGTTGGGGGAGCACTCATGTCGCGTAGCGACGTGATGTGATCACCAGAACCCTTGTTGCGCTGGATCAGTTGGCCGAAACCAACTGATCCGCCGTACCTGCCACGAAAAACCGGAGCCCGCTCCGGTTTTTTCATTTTGATGCAATCTTGCCCGGAACGGGGAATGCGGCAAGCCGGCCGGCACATGCTAAGGTAATCACCATTCCAAGCATCCAGGAGTCTCTATGCGAACCATCGTCCTACTCATCATCGCGTTGGCGATCGCCGGCCTCGCGGCCCTGAACTGGCCCGTGCTGGCCGCGCATTCGGCGGTGAACCTGGGCTTTACCACGGTCGAGGCGCCGCTCGGGGTGGTGATGCTGGGGCTCACGGTTTTGCTGTGCGTGCTGTTCATCGCCTATGTGCTGTCGCTGCAGGGCTCGGTGCTGCTCGAAGCGCGCCGCCACAACAAGGAAATGCAGGCCCAGCGCGACCTGGCCGACAAGGCCGAGGCCTCGCGCATCACCGAGCTGCGCCAGCTGCTGGAGCGCCAGCATGCCGAGCGGCAGTCGTCGGTGCTGACGCGGCTGGATGCGCTGGAGGCCCGCATCGTGCAGCGCGCGCAGGAGTCCGACAACAGCAACGCAGCCTATATCGGCCAGCTGGAAGAGCGTTTGCGCCACGAGAAGGCCGCGCGCGATCTGGGCGAGATATCCAGCCACTCGTGATGTGGCCTGACTCGGAAAACCGTAGCAAAAAATCCAGCGGGGTAAACGCCTAAGAAAGCGCACCTAAAGAGTTTCCCTAGTGGACGGCCGTGCAGAAAATCATAGCATTGGCGCATCTGAAAAACGGCGTTGTCCGCTTGCGGGCCACGCCGAATTTTTTCCAGGAACCTGTTTATGGTGCGATGCCAATGAGTGATGTGATTCTTCAGACCACCGAGCTGACCAAGGAGTTTCGGGGGTTCACGGCGGTGAGCAACGTCAACCTGTCTGTGGCGCGTGGCTCCATCCACGCGCTCATCGGCCCCAACGGGGCCGGCAAGACCACCTGCTTCAACCTGCTGACCAAGTTCCTCACGCCGACCAAGGGTGTCATCCGCTTCAACGGCATCGACATCACCCGCGAAGAGCCGGCGCAGATCGCGCGCCGCGGCGTGATCCGCTCGTTCCAGATCTCGGCGGTGTTCCCGCACCTGACGCTGCTGGAGAACGTGCGCGTGGGTCTGCAGCGCGGCCTGGGCACGGCCTTTCACTTCTGGCGCAGCGAGCGCACGCTCACGCAGCTCAACGAGCGCGCGCTGGCGCTGCTCGACGAAGTGGGCCTGGCCCATATGGCCCACGAGATGACCGTCAACCTGCCCTATGGCCAGAAGCGGGCGCTGGAGATCGCCACCACGCTGGGCATGGAGCCCGAGCTGATGCTGCTGGACGAGCCCACGCAGGGCATGGGCCACGAAGACGTGGACCGCGTGACCCAGCTGATCAAGAAAGTCTCCGCGGGCCGCACCATCCTGATGGTCGAGCACAACATGAAGGTGATCTCCACCATCGCCGACCGCATCACGGTGCTGCAGCGCGGCGCGGTGCTGGCCGAAGGCGACTACCAGACGGTATCGCAGAACCCGCAGGTGATGGAGGCCTACATGGGCACGACCGACGGCCAACTCCAAGGGGCCCACTGAGCATGAACAACGCAACGACTCCCGCGCTCGAAATCAACGACCTGCAGGCCTGGTACGGTGAATCGCATGTGCTGCACGGCGTGCAGATGCGCGTGATGCCCGGCGAAGTGGTGACCCTGCTGGGGCGCAACGGCGCCGGCCGTACCTCGACCATGCGCGCGGTGATGGGCCTGACCGGCGCGCGCAAGGGCTCGATCAAGATCCACGGCGTGGAGACCATCCAGATGCCCACGCACCGCATCGCCCACCTGGGCGTGGGCTACTGCCCGGAAGAGCGCGGTATCTTCGCCAGCCTCTCGTGCGAGGAGAACCTGATGCTGCCGCCGGCGCTCAAGACCGGCACCGAAGGCATGTCGGTGGAAGAGATCTATGCCATGTTCCCCAACCTGGCCGAGCGGCGCCAGAGCCAGGGCACGCGGCTGTCGGGCGGCGAGCAGCAGATGCTGGCGGTGGCGCGCATTTTGCGCACCGGCGCCAAGCTGCTCTTGCTCGACGAGATCTCGGAGGGGCTGGCGCCGGTGATCGTGCAGGCGCTGGCGCGCATGATCGTGAGCCTGCGCCAGAAGGGCTACACCATCGTGATGGTGGAGCAGAACTTCCGCTTTGCGGCGCCGCTGGCCGACCGGCTATACGTGATGGAGCACGGGCAGATCGTGGAGCAGTTCGGCGCTGCGGAGCTGGAGGCGAAGATGCCCCTGCTCAATACCTTGCTCGGCGTCTGATCGGGCGCTTGGATTTTTTTGGTTCACATGGGAGCTTGATCATGAAAGTGAAAATGAAGTTGTTGGCCCAGGCCGCCTGCCTGATGGCGCTGTCCGCCGCCGCAGGTGCGCATGCGCAGGAGAAAGTGAAGATCGGTTTCATCACCGATATGTCGAGCCTGTACGCCGACGTCGAGGGCAAGAACGGCGCGGTCGCGATCCAGATGGCGATCGACGACTTCGGCGGCAAGGTGCTGGGCCAGCCCATCGAGATGATATCCGCCGACCACCAGAACAAGGCCGACATCGCCGCGTCCAAGGCGCGCGAATGGATCGACACCCAGGGTGTGACCCTGCTGTTCGGCGGCACCAACTCGGGCACCGCGCTGGCGGCGGCCAAGGTGGCGCAGGAGAAAAAGCGCATCTACTTCAACAGCGGCGCCGGCTCGTCGGCCCTGACCAACGAGCAGTGCAGCCCCTATACCGTGCACTATGCCTACGATACCGTGGCGCTGGCCAAGGGCACCGGCGGCGCGGTGGTGGGCCGTGGCGGCAAGAGCTGGTTCTTCCTGACGGCCGACTATGCCTTCGGCCACTCGCTGGAGAACGACACGGCAGCCGTGGTCAAGGCCAGCGGCGGCACCGTGGTGGGCTCGGTCAAGCACCCGCTCAACGCCTCCGACTTCTCCTCCTTCCTGCTGCAGGCGCAGAACTCCAAGGCCCAGGTGCTAGGCCTGGCGAATGCCGGCGGCGACTTCATCAACAGCGTCAAGGCGGCCAAGGAATTCGGCATCAACAAGACCATGAAGACCGCCGGCCTGCTGGTGTTCCTGACCGACATCCACAGCCTGGGGCTGAAGAATACCGAAGGCCTGCTGCACACGGTGAGCTGGTACTGGGACATGAACGACGCCTCGCGCAAGTTCGGCGAGAAGTTCTTTGCCAAGACCAAGCGCATGCCCACCGACATCCATGCGGCCGACTATTCCGCCACGATGAACTACCTGAAGGCGGTGGAGGCGGTGAAGTCCACCGACGCCGACAAGGTGATGGCCTACCTCAAGAGCCATCCGATCAACGATTTCTACGGCAAGGGCGTGATCCGCCCCGACGGCCGCTATGCGCACGACATGTACCTGGTGGAAGTGAAGTCGCAGGCCGAATCCAAGAAGCCCTGGGACTACCTGAAGGTGCTGCAGACGCTGCCCGCCGACACGGTCTGGACCACCAAGGCCGAGTCGAAGTGCGCGCTCTGGAAGTGAGTGCGTAGGTCGTTCATCCACTGCTGCGTGAGCCCCCCATGGACATATTCGGAGTTTCAATGCCCGCGATGCTGAGCCAGCTGCTGCTGGGTCTGGTCAACGGCTCGTTCTACGCCATCCTCAGCCTGGGGTTGGCAGTCATCTTCGGCCTGCTCAATGTGATCAACTTTGCGCACGGCGCGCTGTTCATGCTGGGGGCCATGGCAACCTGGATGGCCATGACCTACTTCCAGATCAACTACTGGTGGATGCTGCTGCTGTCGCCGCTGATCGTGGGGGTCATAGGCGTGTTGATCGAGCGGCTGCTGCTGCGCTGGATCTACAAGCTCGACCACCTGTACGGGCTGCTGCTCACGCTGGGGCTGGCGCTGATGATCGAAGGCGTGTTTCGCTCGCTCTACGGCGTCTCGGGCCTGGGCTACGACACGCCCGAGCTGCTCGAAGGCGCCACCAACCTGGGCGTGATGATGCTGCCCAACTACCGCATGTGGGTGGTGGTGGCCTCGCTCGTGGTCTGCATCGCCACCTGGTTCGTGATCGAGAAGACCCGCCTGGGCGCCTACCTGCGCGCCGGCACCGAGAACCCGCGCCTGGTGGAGGCCTTCGGCGTCAACGTGCCGCTGATGATCACGCTCACCTACGCCTTCGGCGTGGCGCTGGCCGCGTTCGCCGGCGTGCTGGCCGCGCCGGTCTACCAGGTCACGCCGCTGATGGGGCAGAACCTGATCATCACCGTGTTCGCGGTGGTGGTGATCGGTGGCATGGGCTCCATCATGGGCGCCATCGTCACCGGGCTGGGGCTGGGGGTGATCGAAGGCCTGACCAAGGTGTTCTACCCCGAGGCCTCGGCCACCGTGGTGTTCGTCATCATGGTGCTGGTGCTGCTGGTGCGCCCGGCCGGCCTGTTTGGCAAAGCGAAGTGAGGACGAGGGGATGAATTCCAAGAAGTTTGCCAAATGGGGCTACGGCCTGCTGCTGCTGGGCCTGCTGCTGGCACCGGCGATGGGCGCCTACCCGGTGTTCGTGATGAAGCTCATGTGCTTCGCGCTGTTCGCCTGCGCCTTCAATCTGCTGCTGGGCTACACCGGGCTGCTGTCGTTCGGCCACGCGGCCTTCTTCGGCGGCGCGGCCTACATCACCGGCCACACCATCAAGACCTGGGGCCTCACGCCCGAGCTCGGCATTCTGGCTGGCGTTGCATTCGGCGCGCTGCTGGGCCTGGTGTTCGGCTGGCTGGCGATCCGCCGCCAGGGCATCTACTTCTCGATGATCACGCTGGCGCTGGCGCAGATGCTGTTCTTCGCCTGCCTGCAGTTGCCGTTCACCGGCGGCGAGGACGGCCTGCAGGCGGTGCCGCGCGGCAAGCTGTTCGGCGTCATCAGCCTGGAGAGCGACCTGGCCATGTACTACCTGTGCCTGGTGGTGGTGGCGCTGGCCTTTTTGCTGATCGTGCGCGCCGTGCACTCGCCGTTCGGGCAGGTGCTCAAGGCCATCAAGGAAAACGAGCCGCGCGCCACCTCGCTGGGCTACGACGTGGACCGTTTCAAGCTGCTGGCCTTCGTGATCTCGGCGGCGCTGGCCGGGCTGGCCGGCTCGCTCAAGACCGTGGTGCTGGGCTTCGCGACGCTGACCGACGTGCACTGGACCGCTTCGGGCCAGGTGATCCTGATGACGCTGGTGGGGGGGCTTGGCACGCTGTCGGGCCCGATCATGGGCTCGGCGCTGATCGTGGCGCTGGAAAACAAGATCGGCGACATCGGCACCGCGCTGTCGCGCATGACCGGCGTGGAGTGGTTCAGCACGCTGGGTGAGTCGGTGACGATCGTCACCGGCCTGATCTTCGTGATCTGCGTGCTGGCCTTCCGCCGCGGCGTGATGGGCGAGGTGATCGCCTGGCTCGACCGCAAGAAGGCGCATTGAAGAGCAGCGCGGAGCGCCCTACGCTCCCCGCTACTGCGTTGGGTCGCTGCCCCTCCAAGAGGGGTAATGCCGTTCACTTAAGCCAGTGAACTGAATGAGTCCCTCAGGAGCCCCCGCGTAGCGGGCAAGCATGAAGCCTTGTTTTGAGGCCAGAGGCCGGGGCGAGTCCCGGCCTCTGCCATCAAACCTGCGCACTGGCTGGCAGCAGTTTCGGCTTGCCTAAGTGAACGGCATTACTTCAAGAGGGGCGCTTTTTATCTTGGGGCGGCCCGGAGATAAAAATAGGAGCTGCTAGCGCCCAATGGGTATGGGTTTCAGATAGAAAACTATCTGAAACCCTTTTGTATCATGCGCTGAAAGCTTCTTTTTTTGATAGCTTTGCCGGCAGCCGCCGTCAGCCCTGCAACTGCTGCACGGCCGCATCCAGCCACTGCTGCAGTGCATCGGGCGCATCGCAGGCGATGGCGCGGCGCGCGGGCATGCTGCGCAGCCAGGTGATCTGGCGCTTGGCGAGCTGGCGCGTGGCGGCGATGCCGCGCTCGCGCATCTCGGCCCACAGCGGCGGGGGCACGTCGGACTCGGCCTGCACCTGGATGCCCTGGGCCGCGCAGGCATCGAGCATTTCCCACATCTGGCGGTAGCCCACGCAGCGCATCGAGGGCAGGCCCAGGTGCAGCGATTCGTCCTGGCGCAGCGCCAGCACTTCCTGCAGCAGGCCCTGGCGCAGCATGGCGTCGTAGCGCAGCGCGATGCGCTCGTGCAGCCAGCCGCGGCTTGCGGGCTCCAGGCTGAAGAGGGCAAAGCCGGGCGCCAGGCGCAGCAGGGGCGAGGCGCCGGGCGCCTGGTCGCGGGTATGAAAACTCGACAGCGGCCTGCCAGTGCTGCGCCAGACCTCCAGCGCCCGCTGGATGCGCTGGCTGTCCGCCGGGGCCAGGCGCGCCGCGGTGGCCGGATCGACCTGGGCCAGCTGCGCATGCAGCGCCGGCCAGCCCAGCCGCGCGGCCTCGGCATCGATGGCGGCGCGCAGCTCGGGGGCGGCGGACGGGATGTCGTCGATGCCGTCGATCAGCGCCTTGAAGTACAGCATGGTGCCGCCCACCAGCAGGCTGGCGGCGCCGCGGCGGTGGATGTCCGCGATCAGCGCGAGCGCCTCGCGCACGAACTCGGCGGCGCTGTAGGAATCGCGCGGGCTGCGGATGTCGAGCAGGTGGTGCGGAATGCCGGCCTGCTCCGCTGCCGTGGGCTTGGCCGTGCCTATGTCCATGCCGCGGTAGATCAGCGCTGAATCCACGCTGATGATCTCCACCGGCAGCCGGGGCGCCAGCCGCTGGGCCAGCGCGATCGCGGCGCCGGTCTTGCCGGATGCGGTCGGGCCGGCCAGGCCGATGCACAGGGGAGAGCGGGGATTCAAGGTGTTGGTGGGCTTGGGATTGAGTGCAGCGCGAGTGTAGAACGAAAAAGGGAGCCCGAGGGCTCCCTGCGCATGCGGAGGCAAGAAGGCTTACAGCACGCCCTGGGCCAGCATGGCGTCGGCCACCTTGACGAAGCCGGCGATGTTGGCACCGTCGATGTAGCTCACCGTGCCGTCCTCGCGCTTGCCGTGTTTGAGGCAGGCGGCGTGGATGCCCTGCATGATCTGCAGCAGGCGGGCATCGACTTCGTCGCGCGTCCACGACAGGCGCATGGCGTTCTGGCTCATCTCCAGGCCCGAGGTGGCCACGCCGCCGGCGTTCGATGCCTTGCCGGGCGCATACAGCACGCCCGCGGCCTCGAAGGCCTTGGCGGCCTCGATGGTCGAAGGCATGTTGGCGCCTTCGGCCACGCACTGCACGCCGTTGGCGATGAGCTGCTTGGCGTCGGCCTCGTTCAGCTCGTTCTGCGTGGCGCAGGGCAGGGCCACGTCGACCTTGATGTGCCACGGCGTCTTGCCGGCGAAGAATTCCACGCCCCGCACCTTGGCGGCGTACTCGTTCACGCGGCCGTAGTGGTGGTTCTTCACGTCCATCAGGATGGCCAGCTTCTCCGGCGTGAAGCCGTCCGGGTCGTACACCGTGCCCGACGAGTCGGACACCGTAACCACCTTGGCGCCCAGCTCCATGGCCTTCTCGACCGCATACTGCGCCACGTTGCCCGAGCCCGAGACCGAGACGGTCTTGCCGGCGAACGACTGGCCGCGCGTGGCCAGCATCTCTTGCGCGAAGTAGACCGTGCCGTAGCCGGTGGCCTCGGGGCGGATCAGCGAGCCGCCGAAGGACAGGCCCTTGCCGGTGAACACGCTGGCCGAGCTGTTGGACAGCTTCTTGTACATGCCGGCCATGAAGCCGACTTCGCGGCCGCCCACGCCGATGTCGCCGGCGGGCACGTCGGTGTCGGGGCCTACGTGGCGGAACAGCTCGGCCGCGAAGGCCTGGCAAAAGCGCATCACCTCGGCCGGGCTCTTGCCCTTGGGGTCGAAGTCCGAGCCGCCCTTGCCGCCGCCCATGGGCAGCGTGGTCAGCGCGTTCTTGAAGGTTTGCTCGAAGGCCAGGAACTTGAGCACCGACAGCGTCACCGACGGGTGGAAGCGCAGCCCGCCCTTGAAGGGGCCGATGGCCATGCTGTGCTGGATGCGGTAGCCGCGGTTGACCTGCACCTGGCCGTGGTCGTCGGTCCAGCACACGCGGAAGCTGATGGCGCGCTCGGGCTCCACCAGGCGCTCGAGCAGGCCATGTTCGGCATAGCGCGGGTGCTTCTCGATGAAGGGCCACAAGCTCTCCATCACTTCGGTCACGGCCTGCAGGAACTCAGGCTGGCCGGGGTTGCGCTGCTCTACATAGCTCAGGAACTGCTCAAGGGACTGGTACTTCATGACGGCAAGGCTCTTTCTTTTAGAAGAAATTCACAGAAGACCGGATCGTCTCCGGCGTGCACAACGGTGGTGCGCAATGCACCAAAACCCATCATTATGCCGAAAAGTTATGCCGGCATGCATAGAAATTTACAGCAGAAGACTTGCAACCAAATCACCATGAATGCGTTTCAGGCCAATTTGGTGCATTTCTGGCGCATCCGTTGCACCAAATTGGCGGATGGCAACCGATGTCCAGCCGGTGACAGCAGGCTATTCATTCGTGGCGAACAGGGCTTTTGCGCGCCGAGATGGCGGTATGCAGTTGCGTGCTTAATAATTGCCTGGGAAATAATTTCATCTGTCATGATTAAGCAGGCAAGCAATTCAATAACCGAGCCGCCGGACGCTCCGGCCGCGGGCGGCTGCGCGCCGCCGCTGCTCAATGCAATGGACTACCACTGCTGGCTGATGCGCATCGTCACCGTGATGGCGCGGGCCGAGGTTGACCGGCGCATGGAGCCGCTGGGGCTGACGCAGGCGCAGTGGATGCCGGTGCTGCACCTGGCCGCAGGCCGGGCGCAGACCGCGGCCGAGCTGGCGCGCAACTGCATGCAGTCGCCCGGCGCGATGACGCGCATGATCGACCGCCTGGTAGACAAGGGCATCATCGAGCGCGAGCGCTCGACCACCGACCGCCGCGTGGTGCGGCTGCGCCTCACGCCCGAGGGCCAGCGCTGCGCGGCGCAGCTGCCCGACATCGTCAAGGGCGTGAACCACGACGTGCTCAGCCCGCTGGATGCCGAAGAGCGCCAGCAGTTTCAGCGCTATCTGCTGCGCGTCTACACCGCGCTGCCGCAGACCGTCCATTGCAATGCCGAGCTGCTGCCGGTGCGCGTCAACACCGACGGCACCTGGCAGTTCGGCTCGCCCTGCGCGGGCCGCCATCCGAATCCAGAGAAGGAAGATTCATGAACCTCGATAACAGCAGCATGCCGCGGCGTGCCGTGGGTGCGGCGGCATTGGCCTGCCTGGCCTGCATCGCGCTGGCCGGCTGCGCCGACATGGGCGGCATCCATACCACCGCGCAGCTGCGCACGCCCGAAACCCTGGGCCTGGCCGGCCATTCGGCTGCCGACCAGGCGGCGCGCATTTCGTCCGTCGATGCGCAATGGTGGAGCCAGCTCGGCGACGAGCGGCTCGACCGCTATGTGGCCGAGGCGCTGGCCGACAGCCCCTCGCTGCGCATCGCGCAGGCGCGCATCGCCAAGGCGGCTGCCGCGGTGCAGCTGGCGCATGCCAACCAGCTGCCGCAGCTCAGCGGCCAGACCAGCGTGATGCGCCAGCATTTCAGCGCCAACGCGATCTACCCGGCGCCGCTGGGCGGCTCGAACCAGACCATGGCCTCGGCGGAGCTGGACGGCCGCTGGTCGCTGGACCTGTTTGGCAAGGACCGCGCCTTGCTGGAAGCGGCGGTGGGCGGCGTGCGCGCCGCCGAGGCCGACCGCGATGCCGCGCGCGTGCTGCTCGCGAGCCGCATCGTGCAGACCTATGTGCAGCTGGCGCGGCTGCAGGAGCAGGAGGCGGTGGCCGAGCGCGCGGTAGCGCAGCGCAGCGACACGCTCAAGCTGGTGCGCGAGCGCTTCGACGCCGGCCTGGACACGCGCCTGGAGGTGCGCCAGAGCGAGGGCGGCGTGCCCGAGGCCCGGGTGCAGCTGGCCCAGGTGCAGGAGCAAAAGCAGCTGGCGCGCAATGCGCTGGCCGCCTTGCTCGGCAGGCCGGCCGAGGCCGCGTCGATCAGCGCTTCGCCGCTGGCCGCGCTGAAGCTGCCGGCGCTGCCGCAGCAGCTGCCGGCCAACCTGCTGGGCCGCCGCGCCGACGTGGCGGCCGCGCGCTGGCGCGTCGAGGCCGCGCAGCACGACATCGCCGCGGCCAAGGCGGCGTTCTATCCGGACATCAATCTCAGCGCCTTCGTCGGCCTGTCCAGCCTGGGCCTGAATGAATTCCTCAAGGGCAGCAGCCGCCAGTGGGGCGTGGGGCCGGCGCTGAGCCTGCCGATCTTCGACGGCGGCCGCCTGCGCGCCAACCTGCGCGGCAAGTCGGCCGACTACGACTCCGCGGTCGAGAACTACAACCAGACGGTGATCGAGGCGGTGCACGACGTGGCCGACCAGATCGTCGGCGTGCAGTCGGCGCAGGCGCAGCAGGACGACCAGCGCGCCGCGGCGCAGGCCGCGCAAAGCGCCTACGAGCTGGCGCGCCAGCGCTATGCCGCGGGGCTGGGCACCTATCTCAATGTGCTGTCGGCTGAAACCAATGTGTTGCAGCAGCGCCGCTCCGCGGTGGACCTGCAGGCCCGCATCCTCACCAGCCATGCCGCGCTGGCGCAGGCGCTGGGCGGCGGCTATGCCGATACCGGCGCGGCCGCCAATCCCGCAGCCGCCACGGCGCAAGTGGCGGCGCGCGGCGGCTGAGCGCATCTGCGAATCCACCCATAACTTTGCAAAAAATACTTCGCACGGAATCCAATATGTCCAACAATGCATCGAATACCGCAAGCCCGGCACCCGCTCCCGCGTCGCAGCCGCCGAGCCGCAAGAAATGGCTGGTGCGCCTGACCGCGCTGGTCGTGCTCGCCGGCGCCGCCTATGGCGTCTACGACTGGGTGCTCAACAGCCACTTCGAGGAAACCGACAACGCCTACGTGCAGGGCAATATCGTGCAGATCACGCCGCAGACCGCGGGCACGGTGCAGGCCATCATGGCCGACGAGACCGACTATGTGAAGGAGGGCCAGGTGCTGGTGCGGCTCGATCCGGCCGATGCCAACGTGGCTTTCGAGCAGGCCAAGGCCAACCTGGCCCAGGCGGTGCGCCAGGTACGCACCCTGTATGTGAACAACGGCTCGCTGAACGCGCAGATCGCGCTGCGCGAGGCCGAGGTGGCCAAGGCCCGCAACGATGTGGAGCGCGCGGCCAGCGATCTCAAGCGCCGCCAGGCGCTGTCGGGCAATGGCGCGGTCTCCAAGGAAGAGCTCAGCCATGCGCAAAGCCAGCTCGATGCCGCACGGGCCGCGCTCAGCGCTGCGCAGGCCGCGGTGAAGACCGCGCGCGAGCAACTGGCGAGCAACCAGTCGCTGACCGAGGGCATCTCCATCCCCGACCATCCGAACGTGCAGGCCGCGGCCGCCAAGCTGCGCGAGGCCTATCTGGCCCAGCAGCGCTCGGCGCTGGTCTCGCCGGTGGACGGTGTGGTGGGCAAGCGCTCGGTGCAGGTGGGCCAGCGCGTGTCGCCGGGCACGCCGCTGATGACGGTGGTGCCCATGCACGCGCTGTGGGTCGAGGCCAACTTCAAGGAAAACCAGCTGCGCAACCTGCGCCTGGGCCAGCCGGCCAAGCTGGTGGCCGACCTCTACGGCAAGAAGGTGGAATACACCGGCACCATCGAAGGCCTGGGCGTGGGCACGGGCGCGGCCTTCTCGCTGCTGCCGGCGCAAAACGCCACCGGCAACTGGATCAAGGTGGTGCAGCGCGTGCCGGTGCGCATCGCGCTCGACCCCAGGCAGCTCGATGAGCACCCGCTGCGCGTGGGCCTGTCGATGGTGGTCGATGTGGACATCCGCAACCAGGACGGCAAGATGCTGGCCGAGGCGCCGCGCAAGGAGCCGCTGGCGCAGACCGATGTCTACGCCGCGCAGGACAAGGGCGCCAACGCGGTGATCGCCCAGGTGATCGCCGACAACGCGGGCAAGCGCCTGTAAGCGGACGGGCGGGGCAAACATGGCTTCTCCCAACCAGGCTGCGCTGCCGCATCCGCCGCTGGAAGGCTCGGCGCGCGCGCTGGGCACGGTGGCGCTGTCGGCCGCGGTGTTCATGAACGTGCTGGACACCTCGATCGCCAACGTCTCGCTGCCCGCGATCGCGGGCGATCTGGGCGTCAGCACCAACCAGGGCACCTGGGTGATCACCAGCTTTGCGGTGGCCAATGCGATCTCGGTGCCGCTGACCGGCTGGCTGTCGATGCGCTTCGGCCAGGTGCGGCTGTTCGTGCTCAGCGTGCTGCTGTTCGTGATCTCCTCGTGGCTGTGCGGCATGGCGCCGAACATGACGCTGCTGATTGCCTTTCGCGTGCTGCAGGGCTTCGTCGCCGGGCCGATGATCCCGCTGTCGCAGTCGTTGCTGCTGGCCAGCTACCCCAAGGCCATGGCGGGCACCGCCATGGCCTTCTGGTCGATGACCACGCTGATCGCGCCGGTGATGGGGCCGCTGCTGGGCGGCTGGATCACCGACAACATGAGCTGGCCGTGGATCTTCTACATCAACGTGCCGGTGGGCATCCTGGCGGTGGTGGCCACCTGGAGCATCTTCCGCAACCGCGATACGCCGCGGCTGTCGCTGCCCATCGACGGCATCGGGCTGGCACTGTTGGTGGTGTGGGTGTCGTCAATGCAGATCATGCTGGACATCGGCAAGGAGCACGACTGGTTCCAGTCGCCGCTGGTGGTGGCCTGCGCCGCGATCGCGGCCATCGGTTTCGCGTACTTCCTGGTCTGGGAGCTGGGCGACAAGCACCCGGTGGTGGACCTGCGCCTGTTCAGGAACCGCAACTTCTGGGCCGGCACGCTGGCGATCTCGGTGGGCTACGGGCTGTTCTTTGGCAACGTGGTGCTGCTGCCGCTGTGGCTGCAGCAGTTCATGGGCTATACCGCCACCGACGCCGGCATGGTGATGGCGCCGGTGGGCCTGCTGGCCCTGGTGCTGTCGCCAGTGGTGGGCAAGACCATTCACAAGGTCGATCCGCGCCGCTATGCCACCGCGGCCTTCCTGGTGTTCGCGCTGGTGCTGTGGATGCGCTCGCGCTTCAGCACCCAGGTGGACCTGACCACGATCATGATCCCCACCATCATCCAGGGCGTGGCCATGGCCGGCTTCTTCATCCCGCTGATGACGCTCACGCTCAGCGAGATACCGCCCGAGAAGATGGCCAGCGCCTCGGGCCTGTCGAACTTCGTGCGCATCACCTGCGGCGCGGTGGGCACCTCGATCTCCACCACGCTGTGGGAGCGGCGCGCCAGCCTGCACCATGCGCAGCTGGTGGAGCACATCAGCCTTGGCGACGGCCCCACGCAGCTGGCGCTGAACGGCCTGCAGGCCGCCGGCCTGAGCCAGCAGCAGGCACTGGCGCAGATCGACCGCATGGTCAACCAGCAGGCCTTCATGCTCGCGGCCAACGACATCTTTTGGGGCTCGGCGCTGCTGTTCCTGCTGTTGATCCCGCTGGTGTGGCTGGCCCACCGCGGCGGCGGCGCGGGCGCGGATGCGGCCTCGGCCGCGCATTGAGGGGGCGCTGGCTATAAGGCCAGCCTTCAATCCAGCCGTATCGAGCCGCGCAGTCGCTGGTTGATGTAGTCCACCAGCCACAGCAGGCTGCCGCGCCAAAAGCCATGCAGCCGCGCCTGGTGGCTGCGGTACAGCATCACATGGCTGAGCTGGGCCAGGCGCCCCTGGATGGTCGTGCCTTCGAGAAAGCCGAACTGGCCCAGCGACGCGAAGGCGTCGTACTCGCCCAGCGACACGATGGAGCCGAAGTTGCGGTACTTGAAATCCGGTATCGGCCGGCCTTGCAGCATGGCGCCGGGCAGGTAGCGGATCAGGTGCTGCGCCTGCTGGTGCGCGACCTGCGCGGTCGGCCCCAGCGGGCGCTGCATGCCGGGCAGGGTGAGGCTGGCGCAGTCGCCCACCGCGTAGATGCGTGCATCGAGCGTGGTCTGCAGCGACGGCAGCACCACCAGCTGGTTGTTGGGGCTGGTGGCCAGGCCATCGAGGCGCGTCAGGAAATCGGGTGCCTTGACGCCGGCGGCCCATACCGGCAGCGACACCGGAATGCGCTCGCCGTTTTTCAGCACGAAGCCCTCGGCATCCACCGCGCCGACGAAGGCCTCGGTCAGCACGCGTATGCCCAGCGCTTCGAGCCGCGCTCGGGTGGCGGCCGAGATGTCTTCGGGAAAAGCCGCCAGCAGCCGCGGGCCGCTTTCCAGCAGCGTGATGGTCACATGCTCGCGCAGCCCATGCGCGCCATAGCCCACGCTGCTTTCCACCAGCTGCACCAGCTCGGCCGCCAGCTCCACGCCGGTGGCGCCGCCGCCGACGATGCCGATGCGCAGCCGGGACTGCTGCGACAGGCATTGCAGCAGGCGCAGCCGCACCTCGTCGTGGAAGGCATCGGCCTGCTGGCGCGAGTCGATGCGGTAGCAATACTCGGCGGCCCCGGGGGTGCCGAAATCGTTGGCCTCGCTGCCGATGGCGATGACCAGCGTGTCATAGCTCAGCTCGCGCGCGGGAATCAGCAGGCGTCCGTCCGGCGCATGCACCGGCGCCAGCTGGATCTCCCGCGCGGTGCGGTTCAGCCCCTGCAGCGCGCCCGGCTGGAAGGTGAAGCCCGCCTGCCGCGCCTGCGCGAGAAAGGCGGTCTGCTGTTGCGAGATATCGCTGGTGCCGGCCGCGATCGTGTGCAGCATGGGCTTCCACACATGGGCCGAGTCGCTGTCCACCAGGATCACGTCGAGCGCGCCCCGCCAGCGCCGCTGGCGCGCCAGCGTGCTGGCGATCTCCAGCCCGGCCACGCCGCCGCCAACGATCACCAGGCGATGCGATGGGGTCTTGCCGGCCATGGGTTTTCTCCTGGTAATTCAAGCTCGGGATGAGCATAGCGCATCCAGCCCAGGCCACGCATCTGGGCCATGTGAGATATCCGTGAAAGTGCTGAGGATCTGACTGGACGAAGAGTACTCACAGGGTGGCAATGGCACATCCGAGCCATTGATGGATCGGGGCGCGGCTTGCCGCTTGCATTTTTGCCGGGTTGAGAAAATATCAAAAACAATAGCAATAAATTATTTGTGCATCATTGATTTTCAGGTTTTTGACATAAAGAAATTTTGCCGACGAAATGTTAAAAATCCTGGTGTTTACACCTAGTTTCAAAGCTGGTGATTCGATAGTTTTGTGCATAGAATTGCAATAAATTGTGAAAAAGTGAATTTCTTAACAAAGTGAGTGAATCCATGCAAACCAGCTATCCAGCAAGCGCGGGTATGCGCAGGCGAACCGATTGGAGACGACAGGCAGCCACCGCGGTGTGCATGGCCGGCATCGCATGGGCGGGGGGCGCGCACGCGGCTTACACCGTGTCCGGCTCGCCGGCCACGCTGTCAGACGGCTCCATGGACTTGCAATGCGAAGACCTGGTGGTCACTGGCACGTCGCTCACCGTCACCAATTACACCTTCCAGAACGTGGGCCACATCATCATCGGCCCCGGCGCTTCGATCGCCGCTACCAACAGCACCTTCGATGTTTCGGTAACCAACGTGCAGAACAGCGGCTCTTTCAGCGGTGCCTCCTATACCCGCAACTACAGCTGTGGTGGTGGCAGCGGCATCAATCCCCTGCCATCCGCAGCCCCGGTGCCGTCCAACAGCCCGCTCGGCCTGGCGCTGATGAGCCTGTTGCTGGGCGCTGCCATCCCGGCGCGGCGCTGGCTGGGCAAGCGCCGGCAGAACGCACGCTGATACCCCATTCCATTGAACTTGCGAACCACTCAGAAAGTCATCACCATGCAAAAGCACATTTCTTCCCGCGCCGTGGCCAGCCCCTTGCTGGCCGGTCTCCTGCTGGCCCTGGGAGCCTCGGTCCATGCCGCACCGGCCACCGTATCGGGGAATGACGGCGTCGATATCAAGCAGGGCGGCACCACGGTCACCCAGTTCAGAAGCACCGGGGTGACGATGCCGGTGCTGGGTGCGACGGCAGGGTTTGTGAGGGCAGATGCCAGCGGCAATCTGTCGGTGGATCCGACCGGACCGGTGGGGCCGACGGGTGCAACCGGGGCGACTGGCTCGACGGGTGCAACCGGGGCGACTGGGCCTACTGGACCGACGGGCTCGGCGGGAGCTACGGGCTCGACGGGCCCTACCGGAGCCACGGGTGCGACGGGAGCAACAGGCCCTACAGGGGCGACAGGCGCTGAAGGACCGGTGAATTTCTCTGCCTTGGGTGCTGAGTGGGTTGTTGCAACTGGCACGGCTGGCTCTGGTGATCCCAGCCGCTATCAGGTGACGGCAACTTGCCCAAGCGGGAAGGTTGTCATTTCCGGAGGCGGTTCGAACAGCAATGATGTGGCATCTGTGCGTAGCAGTGCGCCCACCGCTGCCCGTGATGGTTGGACAGTGCGCTTCGCAGGTATCCTCATCAATGGGACGGCCACTGCATATGCACTGTGCGTCCCCAGCGCTCCTGCCCCTTGATTCCAGCGCGGGCGCACTGCCCGCGCAATCGCTGGATGGCCGCCATGTGCGGCCCTTTTTGCGCCTGGGCCTGGGATCAATGGCTTGCCTGCGCGAAAGCCATTGATGGCGCACCCTAGCGCCCGCGCAAAAACAGCCCATCCAGCTCGCGCATGCTCAGCTGCCGCCAGGTGGGGCGGCCATGGTTGCACTGGTCCGAGCGCTCGGTGTGCTCCATGTCGCGCAGCAGGGCGTTCATCTCGTCGATGGTGAGCTGGCGGTTGGCACGCACCGCGCCATGGCAGGCCATGGTGGCGAGGATTTCGTTCTGCGCGCGCTGCACCACGGTGCTGGCGTCGTGCTGGGCCAGTTCGGCCAGCACGTTGCGCGCCAGCTCCACCGGATTGCCCTGGGCCAGCGTGGTGGGGGTGGCGCGCACCGCCAGGGTCTTGGGTGAGAAAGGCGCGATCTCCAGCCCCAGCTGCTGCAGCGTGGCCTGGTGCTCTTCCGCGCAGGCCACTTCCTGCGGCGTGGCGGCGAAGGTGGCGGGGATGAGCAGCGGCTGGCTGGCAATCGCATGGGAGCCCTGGATCTGGTTTTTGAGCCGCTCGTAGACGATGCGCTCGTGCGCCGCATGCATGTCCACGATCACCAGGCCCTGGGCATTCTCGGCCAGGATGTAGACGCCATGGATCTGTGCCATCGCACGGCCCAGCGGCCAAGGGGTTGGCGCAGGTGCTGGCGCGGATGGCTGGGGGCTTGGCACGGCGGCTGGCGCGATGTTCGCGCCGGCATCCGGCGCGCTGGTCGGCAGATTCAGGCTCCAGGGTGCGCCGGGCTCCTGGGCGGTGGGCGCCTCGGCAGGTGCTGCCGCAGGGCTGCCCCACAGCACCGCCGCCTGCTCCAGCGCCCGGCGCGAGTCGCCTGCGCGCGGGCTGTCGAAATGCATGGCGGCCTGCGCCTGCCAAAGAGGCGCCGGGGCCTGGGCAGGCGTGGGGTTTTCTGCTGCGGCCGTGGCTTCACCGGCCGCCGCCAGCGCCTGGGCGCGCGGCGCGGCCAGGGCGTTTTCCACGCCGTGGCGCACGGCCTGGTGGACTTCGCGGCTGTCGCGAAAGCGCACCTCGATCTTGGTGGGGTGCACGTTCACGTCCACGCGCATCGGGTCGATGCTGACATAGAGCGCATAGACGGGCTGGCGCTGGCCGTGCAGCACGTCTTCATAGGCGGCACGGGCGGCATGCGTGAGCACCTTGTCGCGCACGAAGCGGCCGTTCACATAGCAGAACTGCTGGTCGGCGCGCGAGCGCGCCGCATCGGGCAGGCCGGCGCGGCCGCGCACCAGCACTGGTCCGGCGCGGTAGTGCACGGCAAGCGACTGCTCCAGAAACTCCTGCCCCAGCACGTCGGCCAGGCGGCGCTCCAGCGCCCGGTCGTAGCTGGCTTCGCGCCCGGCCTCGTCGTCGGGCAGCTCATCCGGCTGCCAGGTGGCGCGCCATTGTTCCACCAGCTTGCCTTCGTGCCAGATGGCAAAGCCCACCTCGGGGCGGGCCAGCGCGTGGCGGCGCACGGCCTCTATGCAGTGGGCCAGTTCGGTGGCGTCGCTCTTGAGGAACTTGCGCCGCGCGGGGGTGCTGAAGAACAGCTCCTTCACCTCCATGGTGGTGCCGGTCTGGCGCGCGGCGGGGCGCAGCTCGCCGCTGCGGGCATCGAGCAGGCAGGCGCCGTCCTGCTCAGCCGGGCGCGAGAGCACGCTCATCTCCGACACCGAGGCGATCGCGGCCAGTGCCTCGCCGCGAAAGCCCATGGTGGCCACCGATTCCAGGTCGTGCAGGTTGCGGATCTTGCTGGTGGCATGGCGGCGCAGCGCGATCGCCAGTTCGCCCTGCGGAATGCCGCAGCCATCGTCCTCCACGGTGATCAGGCGCACACCGCCGGCCATCAGCCGCACGGTGATGCTGCGCGCGCCGGCATCGAGCGCGTTGTCCACCAGCTCGCGCACCACCGAGGCGGGGCGCTCCACCACCTCGCCCGCGGCGATCTGGCTGACCAGTTCGTCGGGCAGATCCTGGATGGGGCGGCGCTGCGCGGGCGCAGGCGTGGCAAGATCGGTTTCAGTCGTCATGGGCGGGGATTCTAGAGTAGAGTAGCCAGCCTGCTGGTTCCGCGGGAATGCAAAAAACATAGCTTTTGGCGCTTGTCTGTATTGGTCTTGAAGGAGTTTTCGTTGGAATATGTTTCGTTGTTGATCGACTTCATCCTGCATGTCGACAAGTACCTGGAATCCTTTGTGGCCAGCTATGGCATGTGGGTGTATGCGCTGCTGTTCGCCATCGTGTTCGTCGAGACCGGCGTGGTGGTGATGCCCTTCCTGCCGGGCGATTCGCTGCTGTTCATCGTGGGCGCGCTGTGCGGCGCCGGGCTGATGGATTTTCCGCTGGCGGTGGCGGTGTTGCTGGTGGCGGCTTTCCTGGGCGACCAGTGCAACTACCAGATCGGGCACCACATCGGCCCCAAGGTATTCCAGTGGGAGGATTCGCGCTGGTTCAACCGCAAGGCCTTCGACCGGGCGCACGCGTTCTATGAGCGCTATGGCGGCATCACCGTGGTGCTGGCGCGCTTCATGCCCTTCATCCGCACCTTTGCGCCTTTTGTCGCGGGCGTGGCGCGCATGAGCCGGGGCAAGTTCGTCGCCTACAACCTGCTCGGCGCCCTGGTCTGGGTGCTGGGCATCTGCACCGCGGGTTATTTCTTCGGCAACCTGCCGCTGGTCAGGCAGCACCTGGAAAAGATCATCTGGGGCTTGATCCTGATCCCCGGCCTGCTGGCCATCTGGGGGGCTTGGCGCGCCGGCAGGAACAGCGGGCAGGAGGCCTGAAGGCCGTTTTCAGGCACGGAATATTCAAATACTGTTAATAATAGGCACACATTATTTCTTCTTGAAATAATTTGGCATGGATGGGGTCCCATCCATGCCTGGAGCGATTGATCTGCCCGAGCTATCGATGGTTCGGGTCTTGCTGCCGGGGCTGCACTGTCTTCAATAGGGGCAATCCTATGTATCTCCGGCATATTTCCCGGCGCACCCTGCGGTGCCTGGCCGCAGGCGTTTCTTTGATGGGTGTGGGCATGGCCTGGGGGGCGGACTACTGGGCCTCCTATTCAGGCGCCGGCGGCGCATCGCTGTCGGGAACCCTGCATGGCACTGCGTTGACCATTGTGAACCAGGACAGCAATTACACGGCCTTGGCGTACCTGAACAATGGCGTGGCCTGGGGCAATACGAATGCCGGCATTTACCCAGCCAGTTTCAACACGAACCCCTACGAGTTCGTGCGTTCGCCCAATGCGAACACCATTTCCCCCGGCAGCCCGTCGGTAGCCGCGATCCAGTTCGCGCAGCCGCTGATCGACCCCATTCTCATCTTCTACAGCCTTGACAATTCGGGGGTCACCGTCCAGGGCACGAAAGACAGTTCCGGCAATGACGCCGTGGTGGACATCCAGTCGAACCAGCCGTCGATGATCAATGCGGCAGCGGCAACGCTGTCCGTGAGCGGCCCGTATCCTGCGGGAACGCCGACTCGCCTGGAGGGATGCATTGCCGGTTCGCAGCGGGTCTGCGGCATCTATCGCTTCACTGGCAGCTATAACGAGCTGAAGCTGGGGCAGTTCCTGGTCTTTGGCGGCCAGGATGGCGTGGGTTTCCAGTTGAGCGTAAGCATCACGCCCACAGCCACGGACGATGCCGGGACGGCGGTATTGGGCAAGTCCGGCGTGGCGGTGGCCAATATCCGCGGCAACGACAAGCTGACCGGCGCGCAGGGCACCACGGTGCCTGCCGATGCAGCCAATACCGTGATCGCTGCCGGCGGCGGCTGGCCCGCGGGTTTCACGCTGGATACCAGCACCGGCTCGGTCAGCGTGGCCAGCAATGTGGCGGCCGGCAGCTATACGCTGCCCTACCGCCTGTGCGACGTGGCGGATGAGCAGAACTGCGCGGATGCCAACATCACGATCACGGTGGCGCCGGCAGCTGCCGCAGCGCCGGTGCCGGCGCTGAATGCGGCGGCTCTGGCGTTGCTGGGACTGTTGACCGCCGGGGCAGGTGTATGGCAGCGGCGCCGCAGCGGCAACTAAGAGGCAAAAAAAGGCCAGCTGTCGCTGGCCAAGGAGGGGTTCGTTGCTGCGGTATCGATGGGGCTTATCTTGCATGAGCCGCGCATAGCAATCCCGAAGTTTGTGTATGCACAGGTGTCAATTTGTCAGGGCTTCTTCACCGCGTCCTTGGCGGCTTCCTTGACATCGCCCGCCGCCTTTTGCAGCTTGCCCTCGACCTCCAGGGCCTTGCCCTTGGCCACCTGCGTGGGGCTGTCGATGGCCTTGCCGACACCGGCTTGCACTTCGCCGGCCACATCCTTGATTTTGCCGACGACTTGATCCTTGTTCATGGAAGCACTCCTTTGATGGCTTGGTGAATGACAAGTCCATTGTTGCGGCCAGCAGGCGCCGAGCGTGTGGGCGGTGTCTGCAAAGCGCGTCGGCATCGCCTGCATGCCCTTGTACGGCCAGGCTGACAGGGCAAGATTTGCTTACATCTCCGGCACTTGCTTGAACGGCGTGCCTTGCTCCAGCGTCTGCAGATAGTGGCGCATGCCGTCGCCTTCGCGGTCCAGAAAGCGCTCCACCGCCGCGGCGAAGCCCGGATGGGCCAGCCAGTGCGCGCTGGGCGTGGTGGTGGGCAGCAGCGCGCGGGCCATTTTGTGCTCGCCCTGGGCGCCGCCCTCGAAGCTGCCAAAGCGCTGCGCTATGCACCACTGCAGCGGCTGGTAGTAGCAGGCCTCGAAGTGCAGGCAGTCCACGCGCTCCAGCGCGCCCCAGTAGCGGCCGTAGGCGCGGGGGGCTGCGCCGCCATCGTCGACGGCGATCAGGCTGCTGGCGATGGGCCGGCCGCCCCGCTCGGCCACGAAGAGCAGCCAATGCTCGGCCATGTGGGCCGCCATGGCCTCGAAGAAGGCCGGCTTCAGGTAGGGCGGGTTGCCGTGCTCCAGGTAGGTGCGCTCGTAGCAGCGGTAGAAGAACTGCCAGTCCTGTGCGGCGATATCCCGGCCTCTTGCGTGGCGAAAGCTCACACCGGCCTCGGCCACCTTGCGCCGCTCCTGGCGGATCTTCTTGCGCTTGTCCTGTTGCAGGGCGGCCAGGAAGTCGTCGAAGTCGCGGTAGGGCTCGGCGCTGCGGTTGTGCCAGTGGAACTGCACCGTCTGGCGCTGCATCAGGCCAGCGGCCTCGGCGGCCTGCAGATCGCTGGCGCTGCCGAACAGCAGATGCAGCGACGAGATGCCCCGCGATTCGCAAAACTGCAGCGCGGCGCGCAGCAGTTGCCCGCGCAGCCCATCGTCCTGCGCCAGCAGCCGGCTGCCCGGCACCGGCGTGAAGGGCACGGCGATCACCGCCTTGGGATAGTAGGCCAGCCCATGCTCGGCATAGGCGCGGGCCCAGGCGAAGTCGAACACGTATTCGCCATAGGAGTGCGCCTTGAGGTACAGGGGGCAGGCCGCCACCAGCACGCCATCGCGCTGCAGCGTGACATGGCAGCTTTGCCAGCCGGTGTCCGCGCCTGTGCTGCCGCTTTCCTCCAGTGCCAGCAGGTATTCGTGGCGCATGAAGGGCGTGGCGTGCGGCGCCTCGCGCCACAGCCGGTTCCAGGCGGCGGCGGGTATGGACTGCATGCGGTCGTGGATATGCGCGGTGATGGAAGACATCGCGCAATGGTAATTTGTGCGATAGTTCCCCGCTGGACGAACCTGACCGATTGCACGATGACTTTCGCAATAGCCGTGGCCCAGCTGAATCTGGTGGTGGGCGACATGCAGGGCAATGCCCGCAAGATGGTGGAGGCGGCTGCGCAGGCCGCGGGCCAGGGCGCTAAGCTGCTGCTCACGCCCGAGCTGGGCATCTGCGGCTATGCGGCCGAAGACCTGTACCAGCGGCCTTCGTTCCTGGCCGAATGCGACGCCGCGCTGGCCGTGGTGGTTGAGGCCTCGGCCCAGTGGCCCGGGCTGACGCTGGTGGTGGGCCATCCGATGCAGGCGCCGCGGCAGGGCCGGCCGCTGTGCTACAACGCCGCCAGCGTGGTGCGCAACGGCGCCGTAGCCGCTACCTACTACAAGCGTGCGCTGCCCAATTACCGCGAGTTCGACGAGGAACGCTATTTCGCCACCGGCGATGCACCCTGCGTGTTCGAGGTCGAGGGCCTGCGCGTCGGCCTGCTGATCTGCGAAGACGCCTGGCGGCCCGAGGCGGCGCTCAGCGCGCAACGGGCCGGGGCGCAGCTGCTGGCGGTGATCAATGCCTCGCCGTTCCAGATCGACAAGCCGCAGCAGCGCGAGGCGGTGATGGCCGAGCGCGTGCGCGAAACCGGCCTGCCCATGGTCTATGCCCACCTGGTGGGAGGGCAGGACGAGCTGGTGTTCGACGGCCATTCGTTCGCGCTGCAAGCGGACGGCAGCGTGGCGGCGCGGGCGCCGGGTTTTGTGGAAGAGCTGCTGCTGGTGCAGGTGGATCAGGCGCCGGCCGGCATCGGCTTGTCCGGTGCCGTTGCCGCGCTGGGCGACACCAACAGCCAGCTGTGGCATGCGCTGGTGCTGGCGGTGCGCGACTACCTGGGCAAGACCGGTTTTCCCGGCGCGGTGCTGGGCCTGTCGGGCGGCATCGATTCCGCGCTGGTGCTGGCGATCGCGGTGGACGCGCTGGGTGCCGGCAAGGTCCGCACGGTGATGATGCCGTCGCCCTACACGGCCGACATCAGCTGGATCGACGCCCGCGAGATGGCCGAGCGCCTGGGCGTGCAGTACGAGGAGATTTCGATCGCGCCCATGTTCGAGGGCTTCAAGGCCGCGCTGGCCGCGGACTTTGCGGGCCGCGCCGAGGACACGACCGAGGAGAACCTGCAGGCGCGCATCCGCGGTACGCTGCTGATGGCGTTGTCCAACAAGTTCGGCTCCATCGTGCTGACCACCGGCAACAAGAGCGAGATGGCCACCGGCTACTGCACGTTGTACGGTGACATGGCGGGCGGCTTTGCGGTGCTGCGCGACGTGCTCAAGACCCGGGTGTTCGAGCTGGCGCGCTGGCGCAATGCCCACGACCCGTACGGCACCGGCCGCGACCCGATTCCCGAGCGCATCATCACCCGCCCGCCCAGCGCCGAGCTGCGGCCGGACCAGAAGGACCAGGACAGCCTGCCGCCCTACGAGGTGCTCGATGCCATCATCATGCGCTACATGGAGCGGGACGAGGGCATCGAGAGCATCGTGCAGGCCGGCTATGCGCGCGCCGACGTGGAGCGGGTGGTGCGGCTGATCCGCATCAACGAATACAAGCGCCGCCAGGCCGCGGTGGGGCCACGGCTGTCGGAGCGGGGCTTCGGCCGCGACTGGCGCTATCCGATCACCAACCGGTTCCGGGGCTGAGGTGGTGGCCGTGCCACAATAGGCCATCCAGCCCCTTTCGCTAATTCCAGGAGAGTTCCCCATGAAGATGATTACCGCCGTTATCAAACCGTTCAAGCTCGACGAAGTGCGCGAGGCGCTGGCCGAAGTGGGCGTGACCGGTCTGACGGTGAGCGAGGTCAAGGGCTTTGGCCGCCAGAAGGGGCACACCGAGCTGTACCGCGGCGCGGAATACGTGGTGGACTTCCTGCCCAAGATGAAGATCGAGGTGGTGGTCAAGGAAGAAGACGTGGAGCGCTGCGTGGATGCGGTGGTCAATGCCGCGCGCACCGGCAAGATCGGCGACGGCAAGATCTTCGTCACCGAGGTGCAGCGGGTGATCCGCATCCGCACCGGCGATCTGGACGAGGCCGCGGTATAGGCCGGAAATTGCGGCGTGCGTGCTGCCAGCCATAGGAAAAAATGCGCCTTCAAGGCGCATTTTTTATCGCCGGGCCGCCCCAAGATAAAAAAGCGCCCCTCCCGGAGGGGCAGCGACCCAACGCAGTGGGGAGCGTGGGGAGCCATTTTTTATTGGGGGCGGCTGGGCGCTAGAGCACTTGGCGCAGCTCGTCCGAGATGGTGCTCAGCCCGGCGTTCTCCACCATGCGGGCCAGCAGCGTTGGCACCTCGGCATGGGACTCGATCAGCCCCATCTGCCATTCGCCCATGAAGCCGTGGCCCACGCACTGCTGCAGGAACTGCAGCATGCTGTCGTAGTAGCCGCCGGCGTTCAGCAGTCCGATGGGCTTGTCGTGGTAGCCCAGCTGGCGCCAGGTCCAGACCTCGAACAGCTCCTCGAAGGTGCCTATGCCGCCGGGCAGGGCCACGAAAGCATCGCTGCGCTCGGCCATCATCGCCTTGCGCTCATGCATGGTGGCCACCACATGCAGCTCGTCGCACAGCTCGTTGGCCAGCTCCTTGTCGACCAGGGCCTGCGGAATGATGCCGACGACGCGGCCGCCGGCTTCGCGCGCGGCGTGGGCTACCGTGCCCATCAGCCCGGTCTTGCCGCCGCCGTAGACCAGCTGGCCGCCATGCCGGCCTATCCAGTGGCCTACCGACTGCGCGGCCTGCGCGTAGGCGGCATCGTCACCCGGGCGCGAGCCGCAGTAGACGCAGATGGAAAAGGCCGGAGCGGGGGATGTGGAGCTTGGGTTCATGCAAATCTTTCATAGAGCGCCGCGCCCCAGACCGCGATGCACAGGCCCACGGACAGCAGCACGGCGGCGCTGCCCATGTCCTTGGCGTTCTTGGACAACTCGTGCCACTGGGGGCCGAAGCGGTCGATGGCCGCTTCCACCGCGCTGTTGAGCAACTCGACCACCAGCACCAGCACCACCGGCGCGGCCAGCAGCGCCCATTCGCGCCAGTCGCGCGCCAGCCAGGCGGCCGTGGGCAGCATCACCACGGCGGCGATCACCTCCTGGCGGAAGGCGGTCTCGCGCCAGGCCGCGCGCAGCCCGGCCATCGAGTAGCCCGCGGCATGCCAGATGCGGCGCAGGCCGGCGCGGGCCTTTTGCGGATTGACCTCGGCAAAGGGGTCGGGGGAAGAGGGCGGGTGGGACATATCGAAACGAAACCGAAGAGCGCATGCGACACGAAAGTGCGGCCGGACCAGCGCGGCTGCCGCAGGCGGCAGGCTGCTACGCTAGAGGGGGCAGCCGGCGCGTGCTATTTCTTCGCAACAGGCTGATTTTGCACCAAACGCGTGCCCGCCAGCGCATCGTGCCAGAACTGTTGCTGCGGATGCAGCCGGCTGGCCAGCGCCCAGACCGTAATCCAGCCGGCCAGCAGCACGCTGGTCTCTAGCACCGGCAGGTGAAAAGGCAGGGTGACCACCAGCGGTGGCAGAAACCACAGCCAGCTCAGGCAATAGCGCGCCAGGGCCCGCAGCTGGGTCAGCGGCCGGCCCTGGCGGTCCACCACGCGGATGTGCCAAGTCTTCATCGCCAGGGTCTGGCCCTTGTGCCAGAACCAGCCGAAGTAAATGCCGAAGATCACAAAAAGAAACAGTTGCAGGCCATGCCGGTTGTCCATGGCGTTGCGGGTCTGGCTCAGGGTGCCGTAGAGATAGCCGGCGATGAACACCACGCCGAACAGCAGCATGCCCTCGTACAGCCAGCAGGCCATGCGGCGGGCCAATCCTGGGGCCTGCAGCGCGGTGCTAGAGCCGGAAGCGATCGTGCTCGCAGGCTGGGCAGTGGCGGGATGAGGCATGGCGGATCAGGAGCCTTCGCCAAAGACGGGCCGCTCGGCCATCGCGCCCTGGTGGATGGCGGGGGGCAGCGGGGTCGGCGTGACCGTGCCTGGGGTTTGCACCGGCGAGGTTTCGGCTGGCGGTGGCGGCAGCGGAGGGGGCGGCGAAGAGAGCGAAGCAGGCGGGACTGGCGGGCTTGGCGGCAGCGGGGCCGGCGTGCCGATCTCCACCGTGGTGACCGGCGGGCGCGACTGGATCTTGATTTCGGGCGGCGGCAGGATCTTGGGCGGGTTGGCCCGGTTGGGGTTGATGGCCGCCGCGGGAATCTTCACCAGCCGGGACGACGCCTTGGAGCTGGGCCGCAGCGCCAGCGCCACGCCGGGCGTGTGCGGACCGCCCTGGGCCAGGCGTTTGCGTTCGCGCGCGCTCAGCGCCTGGTATTCCTCCCAGAGTTCGCGCTTGCGCTCCGAAGGGAGGCTGTTGACGTTGGCATAGTTGAGCCGGGCCTGGCTCTGCTCGTGCAGGCTGAACTTGGCCCAGTCCTTCATGTGCTCGCCGATGCGGGCCTGCTCATCGGCCGAGAAATCGTCGAAGCTGTCGGCAATCAGGATCCAGCGGCGCTTTTGCGGCACGCTGATCGCGTCCCACTGGGCCTGCAGCGGCGCGAGGACCTTCTGCTCGTCCTCGTCGAGGCTGTCCCAGTCCGGGCCTTCGCCGGGGCGGGGCGTGCTGTAGCGGATCGTGGCCGGGGCACTGACCCAGTCGGTCGGCGCGCTGCCGTAGATGTTGCTGGAGCGGGGCACGGCCCAGATGCCGCCCATAGCGAAAGCAGCCAGCAAGATGCTGGCTGTCGCGGTGAGAAGCAGGGCGGGCCTGGGGCTCTCGTCGGATGTAAGGTGATGCTGGTCGTGTCTCAATGCTGGTCAACAGGCTTGGTGGCGGGCTTCGCCATCGTCGCAGTTTTCAGATACTGGGCGAATCCAGGATCAGTATAGGCGCTGGGAGGCAGCTCGTCAGCGAGCAGCGTGGCATCGAAGGCGGCCATTTCGCTGGCGCCTTCGTCCGCCTGCACGCCATTGAAGAACACCAGGCCGGCCGCGAGCGCGCCCAGCGGCACCGCCGACACGGCGGCGCGCCACCATTTGCGTACGCCCGAGATCGCGGTGCTGCTGCTCTCAGGGGCCGGATGGCGGGCGATGGCGGGCTCGGCCACCACCTTGCGGCGGGCCAGCGCCTGCTCGCGGGCGGCGCGCAATCGCTCGCCGATGTCGTATCCGAGCTCGGATTCACCTTCCGCCAGGCGAGCGGCGATACGGCGGGCGAATGCGTCGGCGCTGGCGGTCTGAAGAGAGGCTGGTTGGTGGCGGTTCATAGCTCGATTCCTTTGGCCTTGAGCACTTTGCTCAAGGTTTGGATGGCCCGGAAGCAATGGGTCTTGACGCTCCCTTCGGAGCAACCCATGGCTGCAGCAGTCTCTGCAATGTCCATCTCTTCCCAGTAACGCATGAGAAACGCTTCGCGTTGACGCGCTGGCAACTCTTGTATCTCTTTTTCGATCAATGCAAGTGTTTGTACCCGGCGGGTATGGTCCTCGGCGCTCTGTTCGGCCTCGCCCGAGGACGCATTGTACGTCTCCAGCAGGTCGAAGTCGCCATCGTCGTCCGGGCCTTCGAAGTCGCTGAGATTGCTGAAGATGGCGTTGCGCGTCTTCTGGCGGCGGAACCAGTCCAGCGTGCTGTTGGACAGGATGCGCTGGAACAGCATCGGCAGCTCCGCCGGCGGCTTGTCGCCATAGTGCTCGGCCAGCTTGAGCATGCTGTCCTGCACGATGTCCAGGGCCGCGTCCTCGTTGCGCACATGAAAAAGCGAGCGCTTGAAAGCTCGCTTTTCAACGCTTTTGAGGAAGTCGGAGAGTTCTCTTTCGGTAGCCAATCTCAGTCAGACCTAGAGCATTTCGGGATGCGGTGTTGTGCTTTTTGTACATCCAAGATGCACCATGAAAGCGTGCGATTATCGCATTGCAGCTAATTTTTTCCAGCTTAGTCGCACAAATGCGATGCTGCAGTGCGATAATCTATTTTCATCTATACAAATGGCAAAAGGGTCACGGTCCGGCGTCGCAAGCATCTCGCCTATGTCCTTGGCCTCAAGTTCCGAGTGGGCTTCACAAGAGCTGCGCAAGGGGCACCCTAGGTTTTTCGTTAGAGAAATTCGCAAAGGTTGATCATGGAAATGTCCAAAGCTGAACTCTCCTCAGCAGCCGCTGCCGCGCAGCAACCCCAGGAATTGATGGGCGCCGAAGTGCTGGTCAAGGCACTGCAGGCCGAAGGCGTGAAGTACATCTGGGGCTACCCGGGCGGCGCCGTTCTCTATATCTACGATGCCCTGTACAAGCAGGACACCATGCAGCATGTGCTCGTGCGCCATGAACAGGCGGCGGTGCATGCGGCCGACGGCTACGCCCGTGCCACGGGCGATGTGGGCGTGGCGCTGGTCACGTCCGGCCCCGGCCTGACCAATGCGGTCACCGGTATTGCCACTGCTTACATGGACAGCATCCCGATGGTGATCGTCTCGGGCCAGGTGCCCACCGCGGCGATCGGCCTTGATGCCTTCCAGGAATGCGACACCGTCGGCATCACCCGCCCCATCGTCAAGCACAATTTCCTGGTCAAGGACGTGCGCGACCTGGCGGCTACGATGAAGAAGGCCTTCCATGTGGCGCGCACCGGCCGTCCCGGCCCGGTGGTGGTCGACATCCCGAAGGACGTGTCGTTCAAGAAGGTGCTGTACAGCGGCTATCCGCAGACGGTGGAGATGCGCTCGTACAACCCGGTGAAGAAGGGGCACAGCGGCCAGATCCGCAAGGCGCTGCAGCTGCTGCTGTCGGCCAAGCGCCCCTATATCTATACCGGTGGCGGCGTGTTGCTGAGCGGCGCCGAAAAAGAGCTGCGCACGCTGGTGGACATGCTGGGCTATCCCGTGACCCACACGCTGATGGGCCTGGGCGCCTATCCGGCTTCGGACCGCAAGTTCCTGGGCATGCTGGGCATGCACGGCACGATCGAGGCCAACAACGCCATGCAGAACTGCGACGTGCTGCTGGCCGTGGGCGCGCGCTTCGACGACCGCGTGATCGGCAATCCCAAGCACTTCATGTCGGTGCCCGAGCGCAAGATCATCCATGTGGACGTCGATCCGTCCAGCATCTCCAAGCGCGTGCGCGTCGATGTGCCCATCGTCGGCGATGTGAAGGAAGTGCTCACCGAGCTGATCGCGATGATCCGCGAGGCCACTGCCCGGCCCGATGCCGCCGCGCTCGAGGCCTGGTGGAAGACCATCGAGGGCTGGCGCAGCCGCGACTGCCTGCGCTACGACCGCGAGAACACCGAGGTCATCAAGCCGCAGTACGTGGTCGAGACGCTGTGGAACATGACCAAGGATGCGGACACCTACATCACCTCCGACGTGGGCCAGCACCAGATGTGGGCTGCGCAATACTACCGTTTCGATGAGTCGCGCCGCTGGATCAACTCGGGCGGCCTGGGCACCATGGGCGTGGGCATCCCGTACGCCATGGGCATCAAGCTCGCCAAGCCCGACAGCGAGGTGTTCTGCATCACCGGCGAAGGCTCGGTGCAGATGTGCATCCAGGAGTTGGCCACCTGCCGCCAGTACGAGACGCCGATCATCATCTGCTCGTTGAACAACCGCTACCTGGGCATGGTGCGCCAGTGGCAGGAGATCGAGTACTCGGGCCGCTACAGCCACAGCTACATGGATTCGCTGCCCGATTTCGTGAAGCTGGCCGAGGCCTATGGCCACGTGGGCATGCTCATCGAGAAGCCCCAGGACGTGGAGGCCGCGCTGCGAGAGGCGCGCCGCATCGCGCGCGAAGAGCGCAAGAGCGTGTTCCTCGACTTCCGCACCGACCCCACCGAGAACGTGTTCCCGATGGTGCAGGCCGGCAAGGGCATCACCGAAATGCTGCTGGGGGCCGAGGATCTTTAAAGAGGCTGCTGCCGGCGCCGGCTCGGCAGGTGCGGGCCGCGCTTCTTTGCATAGTATTTTTTGACGAATCTATTGTCTGCCAAGCCCAGTGCTTACCGGTGCTGGGGGAGGGCAGCGAAAAGAGGAATCTTCTCTCATGAAACACATCATTGCCGTTCTGCTGGAGAACGAACCCGGTGCGCTGTCCCGTGTGGTGGCGCTTTTCTCGGCCCGTGGCTACAACATCGAGTCGCTGACCGTGGCGCCCACCGAGGATGCCTCGCTGTCGCGCATGACCATCACCACCGCCGGCTCGGACGACGTGATCGAGCAGATCACCAAGCACCTGAACCGGCTGATCGAGGTGGTCAAGGTGGTTGACCTGACCGAAGGCGCCTACACCGAGCGCGAGCTGATGATGGTCAAGGTGCGCGCCGTGGGCAAGGAGCGCGAGGAGATGAAGCGCATGGCCGACATCTTCCGCGGCCGCATCATCGACGTCACCGAGAAGAGCTACACCATCGAAATCACCGGCGATCAGTCCAAGAACGACGCCTTCCTGAACGCCATCGAGCGCAGTGCCATCCTGGAGACCGTGCGCACGGGCTCCAGCGGCATTGGCCGCGGCGAACGCATCCTGCGCGTATAAGCCAGGCTTTGCCACGCAGTTTTCTTTTCTTCACCCCCGAATTTTCCGATTCATCAGGAGCCAACATGAAAGTTTTCTACGACAAGGACTGTGATCTGTCCCTCATCAAGGGCAAGACCGTCGCCATCATCGGCTACGGCAGCCAGGGCCATGCCCACGCCCAGAACCTGAACGACAGCGGCGTGAAGGTGGTGGTCGGCCTGCGCAAGGGCGGCGCCTCCTGGCCCAAGGCCGAGAAGGCCGGCCTGACGGTCATGGAAGTGAACGATGCGGTCAAGGCGGCCGACGTAGTCATGATCCTGCTGCCCGACGAGGACATCGCCAAGGTCTACACCGAGAACGTCAAGGACAATATCAAGCAGGGCGCTTCGCTGGTGTTCGCCCATGGCTTCAACGTGCACTACAACCAGGTGATCCCGCGCGCCGACCTGGACGTGTGGATGGTGGCTCCCAAGGCCCCCGGCCACACCGTGCGCAACACATACACTCAGGGCGGCGGCGTGCCCCACCTGATCGCGGTGCACCAGGACAAGAGCGGCAAGGCCCGCGACCTGGCGCTGTCCTATGCCATGGCCAACGGCGGCGGCAAGGCCGGCATCATCGAGACCGACTTCAAGGAAGAGACCGAGACCGACTTGTTCGGCGAGCAAGCCGTGCTGTGCGGCGGCGCGGTCGAACTGGTGAAGATGGGCTTCGAGACCCTGGTGGAAGCTGGCTACGCGCCCGAGATGGCCTATTTCGAGTGCCTGCACGAGCTCAAGCTCATCGTGGACCTGATCTACGAAGGCGGCATCGCCAACATGAACTACTCGATCTCGAACAACGCCGAGTTCGGCGAGTACGTGACCGGCCCTGAAGTCATCAACGAGCAGTCGCGCGTGGCCATGCGCAATGCCTTGAAGCGCATCCAGAACGGCGACTACGCCAAGATGTTCATCCAGGAAGGCCGCCTGAACTACCCCGCGATGACGGCCCGCCGCCGCAACACCGCCGATCACCAGATCGAAAAGGTGGGTGGCCAACTGCGCGCAATGATGCCCTGGATCGCCAAGAACAAGCTGGTGGACCAGACCCGCAACTGATCTGCACCGCGCTGCGGCAGCGCAAAGGGCCATTGCGAAGGCAATGGCCCTTTGTTTTTTTAGGGCGTCAGCCGAAGGGCTTACTGGTCCAGCACGCGCAAGCTCAGCGTGTAGTTGTGGCCATACATCGGCGCGGCGGCGCCTGCGGGAGCCGGCGCGCGGTGGCGCACCAGCGCGAGGTAGAGGCCGGACTTGGCCGGTGTCCAGGCGATGCGGCCCTGCGCGTCGGTCTTCAGGCTTTCGGCGCTGTGCTGGCTCGACAGGTCCATCGGCGAACGGTAGATGTCCACTTTCTGGTTCGCCAGCGGCTGGCCATCGAATTGCACGCTGAACTCGAATTTCTCGCCCGCGAAGAGGTCGCTCGGATGCGTGCCGGGCACGATCTCCAGCCCCTTGGCGTACGGCGCCAGCGCGGTGCGCGTGGGCGCGCCGGCGGTCACATAGGCTTCGGAGATGGACAGCGACTGGTAGTGTGCGGTCAGCTTGGCGCCTTCGGGCAGCGGCTGGTTCGGGTCGCGCGCCACCTCGGTCTTGCCGTTGCGCTCCCAGGCGCGGAAGATGGCGCCCAGCCTCGGGCCGGTGCTCAGCCGGTAGGTGCCCTTTTCATCGGGCAGCTTTTGCTCGGCGACGGTGCGGGTCTTGAACTGGTGGATGTCCGAGAACGGCAGGCTTTGCCCGCTGGGAGTGGTGATGGTGAAGGGCGTGCTGCCGAAGGCCACCTCGGGAATGAAGAATTTCTCGGTGAAGCTGGCATCCACGCTGATGGTGGATTTGGGCTGCGCGTCGAAAGCCGCCGGCAGCAGGTAGGGCGTGTGGGCATGGGCGCCCAGCGCGAACGCAGCCGCCAGTGCCGCAAGAAGACGGTGTGCCTGCATGGTCTTACTGGCCTGCCATGTCGGCGGCGTTGACCACGCCGTCGCCGTTGCGGTCGGCATTCTTGAAGGTCTTGCCGGCGATCGCGATCTCTTCCTCGATGCTCAGCTTGCCGTCCTTGTTGGTGTCGAGGATGCCGAAGCGCACATGGGCCTGCTTCATCGAGCCTTCGTACTGCTTGTCGGGCTGGCGGTTCTGGGCCTGGTATTCGGCCTTCAGCCGGCCCTCGAATTCGGTCACGTACTCGGTCTCGCTGAGCCAGCCGTCACGGTTGGTGTCGGCGGCGACGAAGCGCTGCTTGCGCACGGTGTCGTACTCGTCGCGGGTGACGGTGCCATCGCGGTTGGCATCGTAGCTGCCGATGAATGCATTGTGGCCGTGGCCGCCGACCGGGCGGGCGGGGCTGGTGGTGGCTGCGCTTGCCGCTGCGGCCTTGCCTGCGTCGCTCGATGCGCAGGCGGCCAGCAGGCCCGCGGCGCAGGCCACGGCGGCCCAGCGGGCGGCGGTGCGGGTGAGGTGGTTCATGGTGAGGTCCTTTCAGGTTCAGAAATTGACATTCAGCGAAACGGCGAAGGTGCGGCCCGGGCTGCTCAGCAGCTCGATGTCGCGCTGGTCGCGCGGCACATTGGGCTGCAGGCTGCGGCTGCTGGAATAGTCCCAGTAGCGCTTGTCGCCGATGTTGTAGATGCCGGCATTGAGGCGGGCGTTCTTGGAGAGCTGCCAATAGCCCGCCAGGTCGAACACCGCGTAGCCCGGCGCCCGGAACAGCACGATCGAGGAGTCGGTGAGGGCGCTGCCGGCGTTCATGTAGCTGTCGCGATTGGTGGCGGTGGCGCGCTTGCCGGCGACGAAGGTGCCGGTCAGGTTCATGCCCCACTGCTTTGCCGGGGCGTCGTAGCCCACGCCGATGATGGCCTTGCGGGGGAGCACGGTCTCCAGCGGCACTTTCTTGTCGCCTTGGTAGTAGGACTGGGAGGTGCCGCGGCTCAGGCCCAGCGCCCAGGTGGTGTACAGGCCCTTGGCGGCCGGGCTCCACTGCCCATGGTCCAGCCGCGCGCTCAGCTCAAAGCCATAGATCGTCGCCTCGTCGCGGTTTTCCGCCTGGTAGATGGTGCCGATGTGCGCCGGTATGTTGGTGAACATCGACGGCGCGCTGCCGCGCAGATAGCGGGTGTAGGCGATAAAGTCCTTGTAGCGGGTATAGAACAGCGAGGTGTTCAGCGCCACGCCGGCCATGGGCGAGCCCTTGAGCCCCAGCTCGAAGGCGTTGCTGCTCTCGGGCTTGAGGTTGGGGTTGCCCACCAGCGCGTACTGGTTGCCGGTGTTGTAGTTGCTGGCCATGTTCCAGGAGCCGAAGATCTCGCCGGGCGACGGCGCGCGGCCGCTGTGCTTGTATTGCGCATAGGCCATGAAGCGCGGCGCCAGGTCGTAGGTCAGGCCCAGGCTCGGGCTGTAGATGGTGTTGGAGGTCTTCTTGCCGTAGGCCTTTTCCACATCGGCCTCGGTCAGCACGCCGGAGACGAAGTTGCTCAGGTCGCGTGGTTCGATCTGCACCCAGTCCACGCGCAGCGCGGGGATCACGCCCAGCCGCCTGCCGCCCACATCGAAGCCGATGTCGTCCTGCACGAAGGCCCCGAGCCGGGTGGTGGTCGTGTCGGGCTGGGGCTTCATGTATCCGTCCACGTTCCAGGGGCGGTCCACGTCCTGCGTCGAGGCATTGACGCCAAAGCTCAGCCGGTGGCGGTCGAAGCGCTTGTCGGCGGTGCTCGAAAATCCCCAGGTGCGGGTTTTGTTCTGGGACAGGTTGCGCACCATGCTGTTGTTTGCCAGCGTGGTGGAGTCGGTCACGTCCTTGGTGTCGGTGTTCTGGAAGTACACGCGCGTGTCCAGCTGATCGACGAAGGCATGGGCCGGGGTCCACAGGTGCGAGAGCTGCAGCGTGTTGCGGCTGGTGTCGCTGTCCTGCCGGTTCGACTGGACGATGTTGGCGTTGTTCGTGTCCCAGCCGTAGAACAGGGTCTGGTTGTTGCGCCGGTACAGGTCGGCCGACAGTTCCAGGCGGTTGCTGCCATCGACCTGCATGCCGCCCTTGAGCAGCAGCGCGTCGGAGCGCCAGTCGTTGGGCATGCTGCCCACTACGCTGCTGTTGTTGCGCAGCTGCTTGCCGTCGCGGTGCGAATAGGCGATCAAGCCATCGAAGCCGCCGCTGCGGCCGGCGGCGGTGATGCTTTCGTTCCAAGAACGGTCGGCCGAATCGTAGCCCAGCTTGCCGCCGAAATAGCGGGTCTTGTCGCCTTTCAGATAGTCCAGCGCCGACTTGGTGCGAAAGCTCACCGCGCCGCCGATGCCGCCCGCCGAGCGCCTGGCCGTCGTCGTGCCCGACTGGATGCCGACCGACGAGAACATCTCCGGGTCGATGAAGTCGCGCCCCACGCCGAAGGTGTTGGCGCCCGCGCGGCTCACGTAGGGGCGGGTGGTGGCGTCGGGCATTTCCACCCCGTCCACATCCATGCCGACGCGGTTGCCTTCGATGCCGCGGATGTTGTAGCCCGTGGTGCCCGAGCGGTCGAAGCTGCTGCGGTTGCGGCTGGTGCCGGCGGCGGTCCCCGGGGCGGACACCAGGGGTTGGTTGCGCACCACGTCCTTCATGTTGTTGGCCTGCTCCAGCGCCTCGCCGCTCACGGTGGTGAGGGTGCCGGGCGTGCGCTCGGCCTCTGCCACCACATCCACCTGCGGCAGCTGTATGGTCTGTACCGGCTCGGCGTTCGGTGCCTGCTGGGACCAGGCGGGTGCCGACAGCAGGGCGAGCAGCGCCGCATGTGCCAGGGGCCGCAAACGATGCTGGGGAAACGGGAGGTGATCGGAGCGGGACCGCAAGGTGTCCGCATGCAAGCTATGGGCCATAGGGTTCAATGGATGGGCGGAGCTTGCGCAGGCGAAAGCAGGGCCAGCCGCGCCGCCGGCCGGCTTGCAAACTGCTGCTTGCGCAAGTCGCAAAAGGGTTGTCGGCTGGATACCCTGCGTGCGTGTCGGGCATGGATGCACGCGCCATTGGGCTTTCTGGCTGCAGCACAAATCTTAGCATTGAATAATATTGATTCTCATTTGTTTTGCGGTATTGACGCGCTATCGCGTGGTTCTGAGTGCGCGGGCGTGGCTTTTTTGCCATGAATGGAGGTGTGGGCGCGGGCTTCTGCGGAAAGTCGATGCGCGTGACAATGCCTACTGCGCCTGCGATTGACTACACTGCAGCCCTTGCCATCGCCATTGGTGGCCATGTTTCCCGTAGCCGGCCGGGCCCATGCGGCCGGCCCTGGAGTTGTATTTGATGTCTGAAGACCCATTCCTGGACGAACCGCTGCCGCGCCGGCGCCGCAAGGGGATTTACATACTGCCCAATCTGTTCACGCTGGCGGCGTTGTTCGGCGGCTTCTACGCCATCGTGATGGCGATGAACGGCCGCTTCGAGTCCGCTGCCGTCGGCGTGTTCTGCGCCATGGTGCTCGACAGTCTGGATGGCCGGGTGGCCCGCATGACGCATACCCAAAGCGCCTTCGGCGAGCAGATGGACTCGCTGTCGGACATGGTGTCGTTCGGCGCCGCGCCGGCGCTGATCGCCTACGAGTGGGCGCTGCGGCCGCTGGGCCGCTGGGGCTGGATCGCGGCCTTCGTGTACTGTGCCTGCGGCGCGCTGCGCCTGGCGCGCTTCAACGTCAACACCGGCGTGGTCGACAAGCGCTACTTCCAGGGCCTGCCGTCGCCGGCCGCGGCTGCGCTGGTGGCGGGCTTCATCTGGCTGACCAGCGCGCTGCTGGTGTCGCACCGCGACGTGCCGCTGTTCGGCGACGTGATCTCGCTGTTCGGCGGCCTGCCCGCCAGCCGCGAGGACCTGAGCTGGATCATGTTCGCCGTCACCATGTTCGCCGGCCTGACGATGGTGACCAACATCCCGTACTACAGCTTCAAGGACTTCGGCGGCCGCCGCAGCGTGCCCTTCGTGATCCTGGTGGTGATCGCGCTGCTGATCGGCGTGGTCAGCATCGAGCCCGCGACCATGCTGTTCCTGATCTTCGTCGGCTACTCGCTGTCGGGCTATGCGATCTATGCCTGGCGCAAGGCCAAGGGACATCCGGTCAGCATCGTCGCGACCTCCAAGGACGAGCCCGACGAACGCGGCCTGCATGATGATTGATTTTTTGCATGCACGGCTTGCGCAGCGCAGCAGCTGTGGTACAGTGGGCCGCATGCAAAACCTGTCTCTAGCTCTACTACTGATGTCCCACGGGCAGAGGCGGTAGCGCGCGTACCAACGACAGTCAGCAGGTACGACAAGCAAGTACCAATCCTATCGGCCCGTTAGCACCAGCAACGGGCCGAATTGTTTTTGCAGGTTGCTGGTCTCTGAATCGCCACCCATGATTTGAGAAAGACCATCCATCATGTTGAAGAACCCAGCAGCCAAGTACCGAGCTTTTCCCGGCATCCAATTGCGTGACCGCACCTGGCCCGACGCCCAGATCACCAAGGCTCCGATCTGGCTGTCCACCGACCTGCGCGACGGCAACCAGGCCTTGATCGAGCCCATGGACCTGGCACGCAAGCTGCGCATGTTCGAGTTGCTGGTGAAGATCGGGTTCAAGGAAATCGAGGTGGGCTTTCCGGCCGCTTCGCAGATCGAATTCGACTTCGTGCGCAAGCTGATCGAAGAGGGCCGCATCCCCGACGACGTCACGATCCAGGTAATGTCGCCCGCCCGCTCCGAATTGCTGGAGCGCACGGTCGACGCGGTGCGCGGCGCGCCCCGCGCCATCGTCCACATCTACAACGCGGTGGCGCCCACTTGGCGCAAGGTGGTCTTCAACATGTCGGTGCCCGAGGTGATGAACCTGGTGCGCACCCACGTCAGCCAGTTGAAGGAGCTCACCGACGCGCGCCCCGAGACCGAATGGGTGCTGCAGTATTCGCCCGAGTGCTTCTCGCTGGCCGAGCTGGAGGTGTCGCTTGAGGCCTGCGAGACCGCCATTGAGGCCTGGGGCAAGGGCCGGCCCATCATCCTGAATCTGCCCACCACGGTGGAGAACGCCACGCCGAACATCTTCGCCGACCAGATCGAGTGGATGGCGCGCCGCTTCAAGAGCCGGCCCGAGGTGGTGCTGTCGGTGCATCCGCACAACGACCGCGGCACGGGCACCGCGGCGGCCGAGTTCGCCATCATGGCCGGCGCGCACCGGGTGGAAGGCTGCCTCTTTGGCAACGGCGAGCGTACGGGCAACCTCGACATCGTCAACGTGGCCTTGAACATGTATGTGCAGGGCGTATCGCCCGAACTCGATTTCTCGAGCATCGATGCGATTCGCGCCGAGGTCGAGCACTGCAACCAGCTGCCGCTGTCGCCGCGCCATCCCTATGTGGGCGAACTGGTCTACACCTCGTTTTCCGGCTCGCACCAGGATGCGATCAAGAAGGGCTTTGCGGCGCGCAAGGAGGGCGACATCTGGGAGATGCCCTACCTGCCCATTGATCCGAAGGACCTGGGCCGCAGCTACGAAGCGGTGATCCGTGTCAACAGCCAGTCGGGCAAGGGCGGCATCTCGTACCTGCTTGAGGAAAGCCACGGCCTCGTGATGCCGCGCCGCCTGCAGATTGAGCTCAGCCAGGTGGTGCAGCGCGCGATGGACGTGGAGGGCAAGGAGTTCACCGCCGGCGACATCTGGCAGTTGGTGGACCGGGAATACCGCGTCACCTCGACCCGCAGCCTGTCGCAATGCCGCATCGCGGACGATGGCTCGCAGGTCAGCATCTCGGGCGACATGCACTGGGGCGGGGTGACCTATCCGGTGCAGGGCGTGGGCAACGGCCCGCTGGAGGCCTTCGTCAATGCCGCGTCCACGGTGTTCGGCACGCCGGTCGCGGTGCTCGACTACCACGAGCATGCGATCGCCTCGGGCGCCGGTGCCCAGGCGGCCGCCTATGTGGAATTGCGCATCGGCGACGGCGAGACGCTGCACGGCATCGGCATGGACAGCAACATCACCCAGGCCGCGATCCGCGCGGTGCTGAGCGGCCTGCAGCGCAGCGCGCAGATCGTGCAGCCCGAGGAGCAGGCCGCCGGGGCGTGAAAGCGCTTAAACTGCCGGATTAGGCTTGGCGGGGTCCAGCGCGGCCAGCTCCGGCCTCCGGCAGCAAAAGCATGCATACCCATTGGAGATTGACACGATGAGCGACCAACTGATTATTTTCGACACCACCTTGCGCGACGGCGAGCAATCCCCTGGCGCGTCGATGACCAAGGACGAGAAGCTGCGCATCGCGCGCCAGTTGGAGCGCCTGCGCGTGGATGTGATCGAGGCGGGCTTCGCCGCCAGCTCGAATGGCGATTTCGAGTGTGTGCAGGCCATCGCCGCGGCCATCAAGGACTCCACCATCTGCTCGCTGGCGCGCGCCAACGACCGCGACATCGCCCGCGCGGCCGAGGCGCTCAAGCCCGCCAACCGCGCGCGCATCCACACCTTCATCGCCACTAGCCCGCTGCACATGGAAAAGAAGCTGCGCATGTCGGCCGACGAGGTGTTCGAGCAGTCGCGGCTGTCGGTGCGCTTTGCGCGCAACCTCTGCGGCGATGTGGAGTTCAGCGCCGAGGACGCCTCGCGCAGCGATCCCGACTTCCTGTGCCGGGTCTTCGAGGCGGTGATCAACGAAGGCGCGACCACCATCAACGTGCCCGACACCGTGGGCTATGCGGTGCCCGAGATGTATGGCGAGTTCATCCGAAGCCTGCGCGAGCGCATCCCCAACAGCGACAAGGCCATCTGGTCGGTGCACTGCCATGACGACCTGGGCATGGCGGTGGCCAACTCGCTGGCCGGCGTGAAGCTGGGCGGCGCGCGCCAGATCGAATGCACGATCAATGGCCTGGGCGAGCGCGCGGGCAACTGCTCGCTCGAAGAGATCGTGATGGCGGTCAAGACCCGCAAGGACTATTTCGGACTCGACCTGAACATCGATCCGCAGCATATCGTGGGCATCAGCAAGATGGTCAGCCAGACCACCGGCTTCGTGGTGCAGCCCAACAAGGCCGTGGTGGGCGCGAACGCCTTCGCGCATGCCTCCGGCATCCACCAGGACGGCGTGCTCAAGGCCCGCGACACCTACGAGATCATGCGCGCCGAGGATGTGGGCTGGTCGGCCAACAAGATCGTGCTGGGCAAGCTGTCCGGCCGCAATGCCTTCAAGCAGCGCCTGCAGGAGCTGGGCGTGGTGATGGACAGCGAGGGCGAGATCAACGCCGCCTTCGCGCGCTTCAAGGACCTGGCCGACCGCAAGAGCGAGATCTTCGACGAGGACATCCTGGCGCTGGTCAACACCGAAGGCGCCGAGGCCAGCGGCGAGATCTACCGCCTGGTGTCGCTGTCGCAATCGAGCGAGACCGGCGAGCAGCCCCATGCCGAAGTGGTGTTCGTCGCCAACGGCGCCGAGGTCAAGGGCGCGGCCACCGGCAATGGCCCGGTGGATGCGTCGATGAAGGCCATCGAGTCGCAGGTGCACAGTGGCGCGGAAATGGTGCTCTATGCCGTCAATGCCATCAGCGGATCCACCGAGAGCCAGGGCGAGGTGACGGTGCGCCTGCAGCGCAGCGGCCGGATCGTCAATGGCGTAGGCGCAGACCCCGATATCGTGGTCGCGTCGGCCAAGGCTTACATCAGCGCATTGAACAAGTTACAAGATCAAACCGAGCGGGTGGCTGCCCAAGGCTGAGGCTTCGGAATATAATCTCACTTAAATAATTGAAGAATCGCGTAACTCCATGAAATTGCGCGATTTTTTAATTGTAGATATGTGATAGCAGCTCAGTTTTCTTGTTGGGGATAGCACCATGGCAGCCCGTAATCGCAGCGTTTTACGTCGTTTTTCGCAAATTTTTACAATTTTGGCGTTGACGGTGAGCGTATCGCTGCCGGCTGCCCAGGCGGCTCAAAAGAAGAAGGCCGTGGCTGCTTCGGCGCACAAGACGCAGGCGGCGGCCAAGCCGACCAAGAAGGTGGCCGTGGCCAAGGGCGAGCGCAATGGCCGCGCCAAGAAGGAGGTGGCGGCCACCACCAAGAAGGGCGGCAAGCACACCCAGGTGGCCGAGCGCAGCGCGCGTAAAGGGGGCGGCAAGGGCGACAAGATGCTGACGGCCAAGCTACGCAAGCACGGCGCGCATGCGGCGGCTGTGGCGGTGGCGGCGCCGGTGACCATTCCCGAGCGCATGTCGTTCGGCCAGATGGCCGGCCTGCACGACGTGAGCGACCCGCTGTCGCTGAAATCGAGCGTCGCCCTGGTGATGGACCAGGACACGCATGAGGTGCTCTTCAGCAAGAACGACCAGGCCGTGCTGCCGATTGCCTCCATCACCAAGCTGATGACCGGCCTGATCATTTCGCAAGCCGGGTTGTCGATGGATGAGATGCTCACCATCACCCAGGACGATGTGGATACCGAGAAGAACAGCAGTTCGCGGCTGCGCGTGGGCACGACGCTAAGCCGTGGCGAAATGCTGCACCTGGCGCTGATGTCCAGCGAAAACCGCGCCGCCCATGCGCTGGGCCGCACCTATCCGGGTGGCCTGCAGTCCTTCGTCTACCAGATGAACCTGAAGGCCCGCATCCTGGGCATGACGGATACACGCTATGTCGAGCCCACCGGCCTGTCCAGCTCCAACCAATCGAGCGCGCGCGATCTGGCCACGCTGGTGAATGTGGCGCATGCCGACCCGCTGATGCGCGAGCTGACCACTTCGCGCTCCTACGAGGTGGAGGTGGGCCAGCGCATGCTGCAGTTCAACAACACCAACCGCCTGGTGCGCAGCCCCGACTGGAATATCGGCCTGCAGAAGACCGGCTACATCAACGAGGCTGGGCGCTGCCTGGTGATGCAGGCCCAGGTGGCCGGACGCAAGCTCATCATGGTGTTCCTGGATTCGGCCGGCAAGTTCAGCCGGCTGGCCGATGCCGAGCGCGTGCGCACCTGGCTGGAAGGCCACCATGGCGAGCTGGTGGCCACCAAGCATTGAGGCGCTGCCTACCCCATGACAAACGCGAGCCAAGGGCTCGCGTTTTTTATCGCCGGGCCGCCCCAAGATAAAAAAGCGCCCCTCTTGGAGGGGCAGCGACCCAACGCAGTGGGGAGCGTGGGGAGCCATTTTTATTGCCCCAGGCCTTCAGCGCGCCCGCTGGCGGCTGCGCTCGGCGCTGTAGCCCAGGGCTTCGGAGATTTCGCTGGCCGTGGCCTGCAGGCGCGGAATCCAGTTCTCGTCAAGGCGATCGGCGGGTGCGGATACCGACAGCCCGGCGACCAGCCGGCCCTGGTCGTCGTGGATGCCGGCGGCCATGCAGCGCACGCCCAGCTCCAGCTCCTCGTTGTCGCGGCCGATGCCGTATTGCCGCGCCTTCGACAGCTCGCGCTCGAGCACGGCCAGGTTGGTGATGCTGTTCTTGGTATTGCCGGCAAGCCCGGTGCGCATGGCGTAGGCGCGCACGCGCTCGGGCTCTTCCGCCGCCAGAAAGAGCTTGCCTGCCGAGGTGAGGTGCAGCGGCGCATGGCCGCCGATGGCGCGCACCACCTGCATGCCCGAGCGCTCGCTGTAGGCGCGCTCCACATAGACGATCTCGTCGCCCTGGCGCATGCTCAGGTTCACCGCCTGCTGGGTCGCCAGGTGCAGGCGGCGCATGGGTTGCAGCGCCGCCTCGCGCACGTTGATGCGCGCCTTCACCAGATTGCCCAGCTCCAGCAGGCGCATGCCGAGCCGGTAGCTGCCGGATTCGGGTCGGTCCACGAAGCGGCCGATGGTCAGGTCGTTGAGGATGCGGTGCGTGGTGGACGGGTGCAGGCCCGTGATCTCGCTCAGCTCCTTCAGCGAGACCGCCTCTTCGCGCGATGCCAGCACGTCGAGCAGCGTGAACATGCGCTCGATCACCTGTACGCTGGGCTTGGAGGTCGGGGCGGGGGAAGGCTTGGTCATGCAGGTATGTGGGGTGAGAGCAGGGGAGGCTCCTGATGCATCAGGCGCGGCCTGCCTCTGAGCCGTTGGTTTCTTGTGGGGTGATCCAGCCTTGCTGGCGGTAGATCTCGTAAGGGTGGAAGTCGGCCTTGTAGCGCATCTTCGGGCTTTCGGCGATCCAGTAGCCCAGGTACAGGTAGGGCAGGCCCATGGCCCGGCATTGCTCTATCTGCCAGAGCACGTTGAAGGTGCCGTAGCTGGCGCCCGGGTCGGATTCGTAGAAGGTGTAGACCGCTGAGAGGCCGTCGTTGAGCACATCGATGATCGACACCATCTTCAGCGCGCCCAGCGCATGAGCGGGTGCCGGGTTGCCGGCATCCGGGGCGGGTGGCTCACGGAATTCCACCAGCCGCGAATTCACCCGGCTTTGCAGCATGAACTGCGAATACTGCTCGACGCTATCGTGGTCCATGCCGCCGCCGGCATGGCGCGTGGCCTGGTAGCGCAGGTAAAGGTCGTAGTGCTCGCGCAGAAAGCTCAGCGGCAGCACCCGGGCCTGCAGCTGCCGGTGCCTGGCGCCGGCGCGGCGCTGGCTGCGGCTGGGCGTGAACTCCAGCGCCTTGATGCGCAGCGGAACGCAGGCCTGGCAGCCGTCGCAATAAGGCCGGTAGGTGAACAGGCCGCTGCGCCGGAAGCCCTGCTGGATCAGGCCCGAATACACGTCCTGCTGGATGGCGTGGCTAGGCGTTGCCACTTGCGATCGGGCAAGGCGTGCGTCCAGGTAGCTGCACGGATAGGGGGCCGTTGCATAGAACTGGAGCGTCTGCAGGGGGAGCTCGTTGAGCCTACTCATCCACGATTGGAGATGTGATTTCGGATAGTGGGATTATGTCAGCCCAATCCGCGCGTGAAAACTCCCATTGCATCGGCGCCAGGGCAATGCCGGCGCGCACCGCCTCCAGAAATTGCTCGCGGGGCACTTCGGCGCCGCCCATGAAGGCCAGGTGCCGGGTGTTCTGCTGGCAGTCGATCATGGCCACCTGGTGGCGCCGGCACAGCTGCACCAGCGCGGCCAACGCGATCTTGGAGCCGTCGCTTTCGGTGGTGAACATGGATTCGCCGAACACGGCCCGGCCGATGGCCACGCAATACAGGCCCGCCACCAGCCGCTCGCCGCGCCAGACTTCCACGCTGTGGGCCAGGCCTTCGCGGTGCAGATCGGTGTAGGCGGCCTTGATGTCCTCGACGATCCAGGTGCCGTCCTGGCCGGCGCGTGGAATGCGGCTGCAGGCATCGATCACCTGGGCGAAGGCGGTGTCGATGCGCAGCTGCGCCGCCGGGTCTTGCGCAAACTGGCGCAGGCGCTTCTCCAGCGAGCGGCGCAGCCGGAAGTTGCGCGGCTGCAGCACCATGCGCGGATCGGGCGACCACCACAGCGGAGGCGAGTGCGGGCTGTACCACGGGAAAATACCTTGTGCGTAGGCGGCTTTCAGGTGTGCGCTGTCGACCACTCCGCCGGCGGCCAGCAGGCCGGGGTGCGGGGTGTCGGGCCCCCAGGCTTCGTCTGCCGTGGGGAAGGGATCGCCTGCGCTCAGCCAGCACAGTGCGGGAGACGCGGGTGTTGTGGTCATGCAACGGTCGGGATGCTGTCGGGGGATGGGGGCCATTTTGCCCGAGGGCTGCGGGCGCGCGGCGAGATGGGGCATCCAGCTATCAGTTTTGCGGCATGCTCAACCGCTTCGCGGCGAGCAATGGGCCGGGGTTTGCAAAAGCATGTCAACCGAGGTCTGGCGAGGCAATTGCTTACAGCCGCGCCCCGGCTTTGCTGTAACCATGGAAACCGGGCCGCGATCAATGGCGCGGCCCCAATTTAGGAGGTCGCCATGTTGTTTTTCAAAGGAGTGGGCAAACTTTCCGATCCCAAGCATATTCGTCGTGCCAGGGCTTATCTGGAAGAGGCCCGCATGTCCATGCTGGAGCATTCGATAGCCGCCGAGCATTACCAGGCCATGGCCGAGATGTATGCGCAGCGCGTCAGCCGTCTGGAGCAGGAGATCGCCGCCTGGGAGGCTGGCGCGGACGCAGTCCAGGCCCGGATGCCGCCTGCCCGCGCAGCCGCCGGCTCCGTGGAGCACCATGCACCCAGCCCGCAGCGGCCTTCGGGGGTGATCAAGCCGCTGGCGTCGGAAGGCGACCTGCCGGGGCAGATGCGCGCTGCCTGATGGAGCAATAGGCAAGAAAAAAGCCTGCACCGAAGTGCAGGCTTGTACTGGCTCCTCAACCTGGGCTCGAACCAGGGACCTACGGATTAACAGTCCGGCGCTCTACCGACTGAGCTATTGAGGAATATGTCGGCTGACAATGGTGTTGCACGGGTCCTGTGCGATTGCAGGACCGAAAATCTTGGCTCCTCAACCTGGGCTCGAACCAGGGACCTACGGATTAACAGTCCGGCGCTCTACCGACTGAGCTATTGAGGAATATGTCGGCTGACAATGGTGTTGCACGGGTCCTGTGCGATTGCAGGACCGAAAATCTTGGCTCCTCAACCTGGGCTCGAACCAGGGACCTACGGATTAACAGTCCGGCGCTCTACCGACTGAGCTATTGAGGAATATGTCGGCTGACAATGGTGTTGCACGGGTCCTGTGCGATTGCAGGACCGAAAATCTTGGCTCCTCAACCTGGGCTCGAACCAGGGACCTACGGATTAACAGTCCGGCGCT
>NZ_JBMDII010000089.1:0-621 GCF_057808605.1 Comamonas sp. FG99 | reverse complement strand
TTGGTGCCCAGGAGAGGACTCGAACCTCCACGGAGTTACCCGCTAGTACCTGAAACTAGTGCGTCTACCAATTCCGCCACCTGGGCTTTCAGGATTTCAACGATGAGGATGCATCCAAGACATGCATCGGTGCCGCACGCTGCGAAGGAGCCTGCTGCAAAAAACTTGGTGCCCAGGAGAGGACTCGAACCTCCACGGAGTTACCCGCTAGTACCTGAAACTAGTGCGTCTACCAATTCCGCCACCTGGGCTTTCAGGATTTCAACGATGAGGATGCATCCAAGACATGCATCGGTGCCGCACGCTGCGAAGGAGCCTGCTGCAAAAAACTTGGTGCCCAGGAGAGGACTCGAACCTCCACGGAGTTACCCGCTAGTACCTGAAACTAGTGCGTCTACCAATTCCGCCACCTGGGCATTTCAGGATTTTGGGCGCCGGCCGGACAGGCCTTTGCCAAAATGCTTTTCCTTCAACGAAAATTTCATTTCGCCAGGTTTCACAAAACAAGTTGCACTTGTCGTTAAACTTGGTGCCCAGGAGAGGACTCGAACCTCCACGGAGTTACCCGCTAGTACCTGAAACTAGTGCGTCTACCAATTCCGCCACCTGGGCATTTCAGGA
>NZ_JBMDII010000088.1:0-726 GCF_057808605.1 Comamonas sp. FG99 | reverse complement strand
CCGCATCGGCCAGATCGTGCCGAGTTCGAACACCACCATGGAGACCGAGATACCGGCCATGCTGCGCGCCCGCGAGGCATTGCGCCCCGATGAGCGCTTCACCTTCCACTCCAGCCGCATGCGCATGCACAAGGTCACCAAGGAAGAGCTGGCCGCGATGAACCAGCAAGGGCTGCGCTGCGCCGCCGAGCTGGCCGACGCGCGGGTCGACGTGATGAGCACCGCCTGCCTGGTGGCCATCATGGCCATGGGCCTGGGCTACCACCGCCAGACCGAGCGGGAGCTGAGCGAAGTGGCGCGCGCCAACCAGTGCCTGGCGCCGGTGATGACCTCGGCCGGCGCGCTGGTGGAGGGCCTGAAGATCATGGGCGCCAGGCGGGTGTCGATCATGGCGCCCTACATGCGGCCGCTGACCGACCTGGTGGTGCAGTACATCGAGCACGAGGGCATCGAGGTGATCGACTCGATCTGCTTCGAGATTCCGGACAACCTGGAGGTGGGGCGGCGCGATCCGCTGCAGCTGCTTGAAGACGTCAAGCGCCTGAACACCCGGGGGGCGGACGTGATCGTGGCCTCGGCCTGCGTGCAGATGCCGTCGCTGCCGGCGATCCAGCGCATCCAGGAGGCGAGCGGCATTCCCACCGTGTCCACGGCGGTGTGCACCGTGCGCCGCATGCTGGACCACCTGGGGCTGGAGCCGGTGGTGCCGGGCGCGGGCGCGCTGCT
>NZ_JBMDII010000087.1:0-966 GCF_057808605.1 Comamonas sp. FG99 | reverse complement strand
TGTATTGACCCACTAAAAACCTGCACAGGTCCTAAACTTGAAGAAAGGACCTGAAGATGAAGGCAGAAGAAGAGATCAAACGATGGACGGCCAAGCGCAAAAGCGCCTTGGTTCTGGACATCATCCAGGGCAAGACGACGGTGGCTGAGGCCAGCCGTTGCCATGACCTCACGCCCTCGGAAATCGAGAACTGGGTGGATGATGCCAAGCGCGGCATGGAAAACGCGCTGCGGGCCAAGCCCGAGGACGTGCGCGAGCAGTACGAGCGGCAGCTGCGTGATCTGCAGGAGGCTTATGGGGAGGCGATGCTGGAGCTGCGTGCACGAAAAAAGCTGCAAGCCTTGCTGGACGAGGACGGGAAATGATCCTGCGCGTGCAGCAAGGCTTGCGTGATGACGGTGTGGAGGTTGGCCTCAGCCAGCTCTGCCGTTGGTTCGGGGTACCACGTCGCACGGTGTACTACCAGGCGGTGAAAGCAGCCCCCAAGGTCAATGCGAGATACGCCGAGCCGATCAAGGCCCTGATCGAAGAGAACCCCTCGTTCGGCTACCGCACGGTGGCGCACCTGTTGGGATTCAACAAGAACACCGTGCAGCGCATCTTCCAGCTCAGGGGCTGGCAGGTGAAGAAGCGAGCCGTGGGCATGCGCCCGCGCATTCAGGCACTTCCCTCGGTGGCCCAGGCGCCTAACGAGCGCTGGTCGACGGACCTGTGCCGGATCTGGGCCGGCCGCGATGGCTGGGCCTCGCTGGCGCTGGTCATCGATTGCCATACCCGAGAGTTGCTGGGCTGGCATCTCTCTCGCACGGGCCGTGCGACGACGGCCGCCAGTGCGTTGGAGCAGGCCCTGATTGCTCGGTTCGGCACGCTGGGCCGGGTCCCGCAGCCCTTCCTGCTGAGGTCCGACAATGGCCTGGTCTTCACCAGCCGGCACTACACGGCCTTAGTCAAGAGCTACGGGCTGCG
>NZ_JBMDII010000086.1:0-1166 GCF_057808605.1 Comamonas sp. FG99 | reverse complement strand
CGCACCAAGCCCCACGTGAACGTGGGCACGATCGGTCACGTGGACCACGGCAAGACGACGCTGACGGCAGCGATCGCAACCGTGCTGTCCAAGAAGTTCGGCGGCGAAGCCAAGGCTTATGACCAGATCGACGCAGCGCCCGAAGAAAAGGCCCGCGGCATCACCATCAACACCGCCCACGTCGAGTACGAAACGGCCAACCGCCACTACGCTCACGTGGACTGCCCCGGCCACGCCGACTATGTGAAGAACATGATCACCGGCGCGGCCCAGATGGACGGCGCCATCCTGGTGTGCTCGGCCGCTGACGGCCCGATGCCCCAGACGCGCGAGCACATCCTGCTGGCCCGCCAGGTGGGCGTGCCCTACATCATCGTGTTCCTGAACAAGTGCGACATGGTCGACGACGAAGAGCTGCTGGAGCTGGTCGAGATGGAAGTGCGCGAGCTGCTGGACAAGTACGAATTCCCCGGCGACGACACCCCCATCATCCGCGGCTCGGCCAAGCTGGCGCTGGAAGGCGACAAGGGCGCGCTGGGCGAGCAAGCCATCGACAAGCTGGCGGAAGCGCTGGACAGCTACATCCCCACGCCTGAGCGCGCTGTGGACGGTGCGTTCCTGATGCCCGTGGAAGACGTGTTCTCCATCTCCGGCCGCGGCACCGTGGTGACCGGCCGTGTCGAGCGCGGCATCATCAAGGTGGGCGAGGAAATCGAAATCGTCGGTATCCGCGACACCCAAAAGACCACCGTCACCGGCGTGGAAATGTTCCGCAAGCTGCTGGACCAAGGCCAAGCTGGCGACAACGTTGGCCTGCTGCTGCGCGGCACCAAGCGTGAAGACGTGGAGCGCGGCCAGGTGCTGTGCAAGCCCGGCTCGATCAAGCCGCACACCCACTTCACCGCAGAAGTGTATGTGCTGAGCAAGGACGAAGGCGGCCGCCACACCCCGTTCTTCAACAACTACCGTCCGCAGTTCTACTTCCGCACCACCGACGTGACCGGCGCCATCGAGCTGCCCGCTGACAAGGAAATGGTGATGCCTGGCGACAACGTGTCGATCACCGTCAAGCTGATCGCGCCGATCGCCATGGAAGAAGGCCTGCGCTTCGCTATCCGCGAAGGCGGCCGCACCGTGGGCGCCGGCGTCGTTGCCAAGATCATTGC
>NZ_JBMDII010000085.1:0-1195 GCF_057808605.1 Comamonas sp. FG99 | reverse complement strand
CAGGTCCTTTCTTCAAGTTTAGGACCTGTGCAGGTTTTTAGTGGGTCAATACAGGTGGGCCGAGAAGATCAGCAAGTCGGGCATCTTGCCAGCGGACAACATGCAGCTTGGCGTGGCCGAGCGCCGCTATGTGACCAACGTCAGCAAGGCCCAAGAACTGGGCACAGGTCTTGGACAGGTCACCGACGCGCACGTACGCATGAGCCTTCAGCTACAGGCCGCCTTCGGATTGCGTCGGGAGGAAGCGATCAAGTTCCAGCCCAGTTACGCGGATCGGGGCGACCACATCGCTCTCAAGGGATCGTGGACCAAGGGCGGCCGGGAGCGGACGGTGCCCATCACCACGACAGAGCAACGCGACGTGCTCCAGGCAGCGCACCGTCTGGCGGGCAAAGGGTCATTGATTCCGGCACACAAGACCTTCATCCAACAGCGGCACGTCTACGACGGCCAATGCAAAGCGGCCGGGTTGAGCAACATGCACGGACTGCGGCATCGATATGCGCAGATGCGATATGAAACATTGACGGGATGGAAGCCACCGGCAGCAGGCGGACCTGGCAAGGCTCAATTCGGGCTATCGCAGCGCTTGGTCGACCGATACGCCCGCCAGCAAATCAGCCGGGAGCTCGGGCATGAGCGGTTGACGGTGACGTCGATCTATCTGGGAGGTTGAGGTTGGCTAGGCGGGTGCTTAAGCAGCATCTCAATGGTAGACTTCAGACGATTTAAGACGACTTTAAAACATAATTCCAGAGCGCCATTGACATGAGCACTGAACCGTGGGTGACTGCTGAACACGTGGCCCAGCATCTGGGTGTCGCCAAAGACACTGTTTATCGCTGGAGAGAGCACAAGGGCCTACCAGCACATCGTGTGGGGCGACTGTGGAAGTTTCAGTTGTCCGAAGTGGACGAGTGGGTGCGCGCAGGCGGGGCTAACGAAGATGCCACCGAGTCAGGGGGTCGACACACATGAGCACCACGGCTTTTATCCGCCCATGCAACGACCATGGCGAACCGTTGGGGTTTTTGAGGAAAGAGTCATGACGACATCAGAACAACAAATCGAACTCGATCTGATCGCCAAGCTTGGTGACCTCAAGTACACCTATCGCCCTGATATCCGGGATCGTGCCGCGCTAGGGAAGGTCTGCAAAACCTCTCGTCAATCCGACTGGTGTGCAACCTGAGGA
>NZ_JBMDII010000084.1:0-1197 GCF_057808605.1 Comamonas sp. FG99 | reverse complement strand
GGAAGGTCTGCAAAACCTCTCGTCAATCCGACTGGTGTGCAACCTGAGGAGCAAGGACGATCACGGACATGAATCAGATCACGCTCGGCCTTGACCCGCTACCCAAGAAGACCCGCAAGGAGGTTTTCCTCGAAGAGATGAACCAAGTGGTGCCGTGGGCGGCGCTGGTTGCATTGATTCAGCCGCACGCGCGCGGCGCGCATCAGGCACTGGGCGGACGCCCGCCATTTGCGCTCGAGACGATGCTGCGCATCCACTGCCTGCAACTGTGGTGGAACCTGAGCGACCCAGCGATGGAAGAGGAACTACACGAGCGGCCGCTGTATCGGCGCTTCGTAGGCTTGGAAGGTGCGGCGCGCATGCCGGACGAGACGACCATCCTGCGCTTTCGGCATCTGCTGGAGAGGCACGAACTGGCGCCTCAGGTGTTGGGCACCATCAACGCCATGCTGACCCAGCAAGGCCTGATGCTCAAGACCGGCACGGTGGTGGATGCCACCATCATTGCCGCGCCGAGTTCGACCAAGAACAAGGACGGTGAGCGCGACCCCGAGATGCACCAGACCAAGAAGGGCAATCAGTGGCACTTCGGCATGAAGGCGCATATCGGTGTGGACGCCGAGTCCGGCCTGGTGCACACCGTCGTTGGCACGGCCGCCAACGTCAACGACGTGACCCAAGCCGGCGAGTTACTGCACGGCGAGGAGACCGATGCTTGGGGCGATGCGGGTTATCAGGGTGTGGACAAGCGCGAGCAGTTCAAGGACAGCAAGGTGCGCTGGGAAGTGGCTTTGCGGCCAGGCAAGCGCCGCGCCCTCGACTCCGAGCGCGAGTTGCATCAGTTGTTGGAGAAGGTCGAGAAGCTCAAGGCCAGCATTCGGGCCAAGGTCGAGCATCCGTTTCGCGTGGTCAAGCAGCAGTTCGGCTACGCCAAGGTGCGCTACCGGGGCCTGGCCAAGAATACGGCGCGGCTGACGATGCTGTTTGCGTTGGGCAATTTGTGGATGGCGCGCCGGCAACTTCTGGGAGCGCAGGGATGAGTGCGCCTGCATGGCGCCGACCAGGCGCGGTGACCGCGCATAACGCCGAGATTCGACGCCAATCTGGCCCGGAATCGTCGCTCCTATCCCCATCTCGAAGCTCAGGCCGCGCTGGTCAAGCTGTCAGCTTCGACGAACGGGGTTTTGCAGACCTTCC
>NZ_JBMDII010000083.1:0-1199 GCF_057808605.1 Comamonas sp. FG99 | reverse complement strand
TCAAGTCATTTGAAAGTCGAAGCTCTTCCACTGGAATCGGACCGGCTGAGCGTTCATCTCTTCGATGCCCTTGAGGATGCGCTGCTTCAACTCATCCAGCGAGGACACGCGAATGTGGCGCAGGAAACTGCGCGCCATCTTGGAGAAGGCGGACTCGACCAGATTGAGCCAAGAGCCGTGCTTGGGAGTGTGGACGTACTCGAAGCGACCTGGACGGCTGGCCAAGTAGGCCATCGTTTCTTTGGAGATGTGCGCGCTGTGGTTGTCCAGCACGACACGGATGATGGCCTCGGGCGCATAGTGTTCGTCCAGTCGGCGCAGCAGCGCGATGAACTCCACGCTGCGATGGCGCGGCTCGACGTTGGCGATGATCTGTCCGCTATGAAGGTCCAGTGCCGCAATGATCGACAAGGTGCCGTGACGCACGTACTCGTGATCGCGACCGATGCCCGGGTGCTGGCCTGGCACTGGCGCCAGATCAGGTGCCGTCGTGCCCAGCGCCTGCACACCGGGCTTCTCGTCCACGCTGACGGTGTAGATCGGCGTGGGCCGCGCGTCATGCACCGCATCGGCCCGGTACAGGTTGACGTCGCGGTAGACCATGAGCACCTCGGCCATCTTGCGTTCGAACTGCGCGTCGCGTTGCTCCAGGTAGTAGTGCACACGGTGGGGCTTGAGTTCGTGGGCATCAAGAATGCGCCAAACGGTTGTCTTGCCAGCCCGGGCCAAGCGTGGAAAGCCTGCCGAGATCGCGTGCGAAGCCACATACCCAGCCAGGGCCGACAGCGTCCACAGTTCGGCGGCCATACCCAGCGAGCTGGGTTTGCGGCACGCCAGATCGATCACCCAGGCCTTGGCTTCATCGCTGATCTGCGGGGCATGGGGCCGGTGGAAGCGATCACGCAAGCCTGTGTTCACGCCAGCAGCCAGCGCCTTGTCGATGCACTTGTAGATCGTGGGGCGCGACACTCCGAGCAGGCGCTGTATCTCCGTGGGTGCCTTGCCTTGCGCATATGCCAGCAGCACCTTGGCGCGCTCCACCTCGCGCAGCGCTGCTGTGCGCGAGCCCGCCAACTCCTGCAGCATCGTGCGCTGCTCGGTGCTCAACGCAAGCGCCGCTCGTCCTGTCTTTCGTGCCATGCCGGCCTCCATGTCGGTTTGCTGGATGGCATCATCGCCGTTGGTGGCTTTTAAGTAAA
>NZ_JBMDII010000082.1:0-1216 GCF_057808605.1 Comamonas sp. FG99 | reverse complement strand
CCGCGCTGGTCAAGCTGTCAGCTTCGACGAACGGGGTTTTGCAGACCTTCCTTAGGGAAGAACTCCTTGATGGCTTTATGATTGTCGCCGAACTGCGAACGGTGGCATTCATCAAAGATGAAAACCATTCGCTGGTTGCGTAGCGGCTCCAAACGCTCTTTGTAATTGCGCTTGTTGGCCCCATCCAGGGCAAGGCCCAGCTTCTGAATGGTCGTGACTATCACCTTGTCGGCGTAGTCATCCGACAGCAGGCGGCGCACCAATGTTTCGGTATTGGTGTTTTCCTCAACGCAGCCTTCTTGGAAACGGTTGAATTCCTCGCGAGTCTGTCGGTCCAAGTCTTTACGGTCGACCACGAACAGACATTTGTCGATGTCTGGATTGTCTTTGAGCAGGGTAGACGCCTTGAAGGATGTGAGAGTCTTTCCCGAGCCGGTGGTATGCCAGATATAGCCGTTTCCGCAGTTCTGGTGGATGCATTCCACGATGGCCTTGACGGCATAGATTTGGTATGGCCGCATCATCAGCAGCTTTTGCTCGCTGGCCACTAGCACCATATAGCGGCTGATCATCTGGCCCAGGGTGCACTTGGCCAGGAACTTCTCGGCAAAGCTATCGAGCAGGGTAATCTTCTTGTTATCTTCGCTGGCGAACTGATAAATCGGCAAAAAACGCTCATCAGCGTTGAAGCTGAAGTGGCGCGCGTTGTTGTTGGCGAAGTACCAGGTATCGGTGCGGTTGCTGACGATGAATAGCTGCAAAAAACACAGTAGCGTTTTGCCGTAACCGTTGCCGGGAACGGTCTTGTAATCAACGATCTGCTGCATCGCCCGGCGCGGGCTGACGGCCAGCGTCTTCAGCTCAATTTGCACCACCGGCACCCCATTGATGAGCAGCATCACGTCGTAGCGGTGATGGCTGTTGTCAGTGTTGATGCGTAGCTGGTTGATGACCTCGAAGTCGTTCTTGCACCAATCCCGGATGTTCACCAAGGTGTAGTTCAGCGGCGTGCCATCGTCGCGCTCGAAGCTGTTGATATTGCGTAGCGTTTGGGCAGCGTTGTAAACATCGTCTGTCACGATGCTGTCCCGCAGGCGCTGGAACTCGCTGTCGGTCAGGCGCACCCGGTTGAGTGCCTCAAACTTGGCGCGGAAGTTGGCCTCTAGGGAAGGTCTGCAAAACCCCGTTCGTCGAAGCTGACAGCTTGACCAGCGCG
>NZ_JBMDII010000081.1:0-2463 GCF_057808605.1 Comamonas sp. FG99 | reverse complement strand
GGTATCCGTCCGGCCAATCCATCTTGACCGAGGATGTCTGTCGTAGTTGACGCTAGGTCTGCTGCCAGCGATGGGGCAGCAACTCTGCGATCTGGCTGACACGCTGCATGGGCAGGCGGGTCAGCACGTCCTTGATGTAGGCGTATGGGTCGTGCCCATTGAGCCTGGCCGACTGGATCAAGCTCATCACCGCCGCAGCGCGCTGGCCCCCGCGCAGGCTGCCGGCGAACAGCCAGTTCGATCGACCAAGGGCAATCGGCCGGATCTGGTTCTCGATCCAGTTGTTATCGATCGGCACTTGCCCGTCCTCGGCAAAGCGCACCAGCGCGGCCCAGCGCTTGAGGCTGTAATCCAGCGCCTTAGCCGTGGCTGAGTTGTCGGGCACCTTCTGGCGCGTGAGCACCATCCATTGATGCAAGGCTCCAAGCACCGGCTTCGTTCTGGCCTGACGCAGGGCCTGCCGCTCGCCGGTATCAAGCGCCTTGGCTTCGCGCTCGATGTCATACAGCTGGCCGATCAGCGCCAGGGCCTGCTCGGCCACCATGCTCTTGTTGGCCGCATGCAGCTCGAAGAACTTGCGCCGGGCATGCGCCCAGCAACCGATCTCGGCGATGCCCTGGGTGAACAGGCTCTTGTAGCCCGCGAAGTCGTCGCACACGAGCGCGCCTTGCCAGCCTTGCAGGAAGTGCTGGGCGTTGGAGCCTGCTCGGGACTCGCAGAAGTCGTAGACCACGGCCTTGAGATCGTCGAAGATGCCCGGCGCATAGGCCCACAGGTAGGCCCGATGCGTCTTGCCGTCGCGCGCGCTGGCGGGCTTGAGCATCTGCACTGGGGTCTCGTCGGCGTGCAGCACGCTGCAGGCCAGCATCTCCTGGCGCAGCGCATCAACCAGCGGCTGCAATTGCACGCCGCAGGCTCCCACCCATTGGGCCAGCGTCGAGCGCGCGATGGTCAAGCCGGCCCGGCCAAAGATCTGCTCCTGGCGGTGCAGCGGCAGGTGGTCCGTGTACTTGGCCACCAGCACCTGGGCCAGCAGGCCTGCCGTGGGGATGCCCTTGTCGATGATGTGCGGATCGACTGGGGCTTGCGTGATTGTCTCGCACTGCGCACAAGCCCACTTGCCGCGGATATGCCGCTCGACACTGAAGGCGCCTGGCGCATAGTCGAGCTTCTCGGCAATGTCCTCACCGATGCGCTTCATCGTGCAGCCGCAGGCGCAGATGCTCGATGGGGGTTCATGGCGGATCTCGCGGCGCGGCAGCTCGGCGGGCAGCGCCTGGCGCCTGGGCGTTCGCTTGGTCGGCTGTGGCTGCGGATCGGCGGCTTCGAGCTGCTCGATCTCGGCTTCGACAGCGCCCAGGTCGGCTTCAATGGCTTCTTCGAAGAGGTGGCGCTGCTCAGCGCTCAGCCGCTCGCTGTGCGCGGCAAACTTCAGGCGGCGCAGCAGCGCCAGCTCGTGCGTGAGCTTGTCGTTGAGCGCCTGGGCATGGCGCAGCTGTGCCTGCAGCTGGGCGTTGAGTTCACGCAGTTGCGCCTCATCCAGGGACTGGAGATCGGCAACAGATGGGGTAGCGGCAACCATGGCTTGGCATTGTGCCGTTGCCCAGGGTGCTGGCCCATGGGCATGAGTCCCGATTGCAGCAGCTGGGGCTTAGACCAAGGTGATCACCCCGGCCTGGCCCAGGCGCTGCCAGGGCAGGCCTTGAACCAGCGCCGCCAGTTGCTCCTGGCACAGAGGTTGAGACCCACCGGCCGATCGTGCCCAGATGAAGCGGCCTTGCTGCAGGCGGCGTGCCGCCAGCCAGATGCCCAGGCCATCGTGCACGAGCACCTTCATGCGGTTGGCGCGTTTGTTGGCAAAGCAATAGGCATGGTGGGGCACGGCAGCGCCGAAGACTGCCACGACGCGGGCCAAGGCGGTATCGGTGCCCGCGCGCATGTCCAGTGGCTCGACGGCCAGCCAGGCGGCATCGATGCGGATCATCGCAGCATCTCGCGCAAGAGCTGTGCGCACTGGCCAGCTGCCGCCAGCGGCCAATGCACCGTCACGGTGGCAGTGCCACGCTGCACTTCGATACGGATAGTCTCGCAAGAGCAAGTCTGGGGTGGCTGCGCCAAGGGCGATGCTGGGCTTGATGCATCACCGGCAGCGCTTGGCAATGGCAAGGCCACGAATGCCGGCGCCGCTGCCGGCAACTGGGGCGGCACAGCCTGCAGGCGCCGCTCACGCAGCCAGCGATGCACCATGTTCGGGTGCAAGCCATATTGAAGGGCTACAGCGGACACCGACGCACCCGGCTGACAGGTCTGCTCCAGCACCGATGCCTTGAATGCAGCGCTGTACTCGCGCCGCCGCGGGCGCTCATCATTGAACAATCGTTCCATCGTCTCCACGATCCTCCATCGTGGGGACGATCCTCGATTACGGCATTCGATTCAAGATGGGTTCGCCGGACGGATACG
>NZ_JBMDII010000080.1:0-3282 GCF_057808605.1 Comamonas sp. FG99 | reverse complement strand
CGCTGGCGGCCCCTGCGCGGCAACCCCCTGCGCAAGATGGCGCTGGCCTTCGAGAAGAACTGGTGGACCATCAGCCGCGAGGCCCGGCATGCGCAGTGGCTGCAGTGGCTGCACCTGGGCGCCGCGATGATGGCGCTGGGCGCGCTGGCTTCGCTGTGGGCCACCGGCCTGACCCATGCCTACCAGGTGGGCTGGGAAAGCACCTTCCTGTCGGCCGGCCAGGTGCAGCGGCTGCTGAACACGCTGTTCTGGCCCGCGCAGGCGCTGCTGCACACCAGCCCCTGGTCGCTGGCCGACATCCAGGCGCTGCAGGGCTGGGTGGCGAACCCCGCGGCAGCGCCCACGCCGGGCGCCCTGCCCGCGCCGCCCTCGGTCGGCGCGCAATGGGTGGCGGCCTACAGCACGCTGCTGGCCGCGGTGATCGTGGTGCCGCGCGCCCTGTTGGCGCTGTGGCAGTGGCTGCGCACGCGCTGGCTGCGGCGGCGCATGCGCCTGCCGTGGCAGCAGGCCTATTTCCAGAACCTGCTGCGCGACTTCGGCGGCCTGGCGGTCACGCTGCGCGTCACCCCCTACAACCTCACGCCGACGGCCGAGCGCCAGCAGGTGCTGCAGGCCTGGGTGCAGCAGCACCATGGCGCGGGCGCGCAGCTGCAATGGCAGCCCTCGGTGCGCTACGGCAACCCGCTGCCGGCCGCGGCGCCGAATGCCGCGCGGGGCGGCGACGGCACCCAGCCGGTGCTGCTGCTCAGCCTGGCGGCCACGCCCGAGGCCGAAATCCACGGCACGCTGCTGGCCGAGGCCCGCGAGCACTGGGGCAGCGGCGCCCAGGTCTGGCTGTGGGCGCAGGATTTCGCCGAGCGCAACCGCGGCACGCCGCGCCGCCTGCAAGAGCGCGAACAGCTGTGGCGCGAGTTCGTGCGGCCCTACGGGCTGAGCGCAACCATCCTGCCCGAAGGCTGCGCATGACGGGCGAGACCCAAGCGCTGGCCGACGGCTCGCCCGGCGCCGACAACACCATCGCCTGGTGCCTGCTGTCGCATACCAATATCGGCAAGACCACGCTGGCCCGCACCCTGCTGGCCGACGACGTGGGCGAGATCCAGGACGCGGCCCACATCACCAGCCAGTCGCAGCGCTACCTGCTGGAGAAAAGCAGCCAGGGCGACACGCTGTGGCTGTGGGACACGCCGGGCTTCGGCGATTCGCTGCGCCTGTACGAGCGCCTGCGCCAGCAGGGCAACCCACTGGGCTGGTTCCTCACCCATGTCTGGGACCGCTGGCGCGACAAGCCGTTCTACATGAGCCAGCGCGCGCTGCTGGCCGCGCGCGACCATGCCGACGTGATGCTCTACCTCGTCAACGCCGCCGAAGACCCGGCCGACGCCGGCTACTGGGAGTCGGAGATGCGCATCCTGCAATGGATGCGCAAGCCCGTGCTGGTGGTGCTCAACCAGATCGGCAGCGACACCTCGCCCGCGCAGACCGCGGCCGACCTGCAGCGCTGGCGCCAGGCCACCGTGGTCTTTGGCGACACGGTGCGCGGCGTACGCGTGCTCGACGCCTTCACCCGCAGCTGGCGCCACGAGAGCAGCGTGCTCGCCTCCATCGCGCCGCTGCTGCCCGCCGCCAAGCAGCCCGCCTACCAGCGCCTGCTGCAGGCGCGCGCCGAGCGCGAGCGCGAGCGCGTGGAGGCTTCGCTGCAGGCGCTGGCCACCCAGCTGGCCGACGCGGCCCGGCTGCAGGAGCAGGCCGGTGCGCCCGAGTACGCGCTGTGGCAGCGCGCGCTGCACGTGGTCAAGAGCCGGATCAAGCCCTCGTCCAACGCCAGCGGCGCCAGCCCGCAAGAGGCCGACGCCATGCAGCGCCTGCTGCACCAGCTGCAGGCGCAGGACGTGGAATGCACCCAGCGCCTGCTGGCGCTGCACCGGCTCGACGGCACCGCGGCCAGCCAGATCCAGCAGCAGCTGCGCGACGGCCTGCGCGAGCAATTGCAGATCACCAAGCCCATTGACCCGCAGGCCGCCAGCCTGTGGGGCGCGCTCACCGCCGGCGCCGCCAGCGGCCTGGGCGCCGACCTGATGGCCGGCGGCCTGACCCTGGGCGCCGGTGCCCTGGTGGGGGCGCTGGTGGGCGCGGCCGCCTTCGCCGGCGCGGCCTGGGGCGCCAACAAGGTCTTCGACCAAGAGGAGCAGCGCTTCACGCTCTCGGCCCCCTACCTGGACGCGCTGGCCGCGCAAGTGCTGCTCAAGTACCTGATGATCTCGCATTTCGGCCGGGGCCAGGGGCGCTACAGCAGCCCGGCCGCGCCGCAGCGCTGGAGCGAGGCGGTGCAGGCCGCCCTGCAGGCCCGCGCGGCCGAGCTGGCGCCGCTGTGGCAGCAGCTGCGCGGCGCCGCCGATCCGGCCGCGCCCCGGCAGGCGCTGCAGCTGCTGCTGGCGCAATGCCTGCAGCAGGCCCAGGAGCAGATCGAGCCGGAGCTGCCCGCCGCATAAATACGTAAAAATTTGTCTTTGCGCGTTTTGTCCTATTGCTGCGTTTACCTGCCGGGCGCAGCATGCTCGGGTCACGCATGTGCGTGATACAACGATTGACTACTTGACTACACCATAGAGAGGACTTTATGCGCAATATCTGGAAAACCTGGTTTGCAACCGCCTTGATCGGCAGCTCGGCCGCCGTCTTTGCCCAGACGCCTGCGGCCGCGACCGCGCCGGCCGCAGCGCCGCCGGCCGCCGGCATGCAGACCTTTGTCTGCAAGGACGGCACCTCGGTAAGCGCCGCCACCTCCAAGGGCGCCTGCAAGGGCCACAAGGGCATAGACAAGGCGGCCAGCGCCGGTGGCAGCGCAGCACCCGCGGCCAAGGCAGCTGCTCCCGCCACGGCCGCCGCAGCTGCAGCGCCTGCCGCACCAGCCACCACGGCCCCAACCAAACCCGCCGCCGCCCCGGCGCCCGGCGGCGGCCCCGGCATGGTCTGGGCCAACGAAAACACCAAGGTCTACCACTGCCAGGGCGACCGCTACTACGGCACCACCAAGAAGGGCGCCTACATGAGCGAGGCCGACGCCAAGGCCAAGGGCATGCACGCCGCCAAGAACAGCAAGAGCTGCGCGAAGTAAAACGGCCACAGCCACCCCGCACGGCACCCGCCGCGCGGGGGGTTTTCCATCAAAACAGTAGCATTCCACGGTTCCCTGGCAATGCCTAGTACATCGTTCCTTTAAAAGATTTACTTAAAAGCCACCAACGGCGATGATGCCATCCAGCAAACCGACATGGAGGC
>NZ_JBMDII010000008.1:0-159297 GCF_057808605.1 Comamonas sp. FG99 | reverse complement strand
TTGCGCTCCTTGTGCGGGTGGGCACACGCACGGCGTCGCGTGCCTAGCATTGACAACCCTGCCGGACTTGCGCGACCCCGTATTTGTGTGAACAGGCCCTAGCGGGCCCGCCCGCTGCCGTTGGCATGCGGCGATGCAGGCTTATTCCTGTGCAGCATGCACTTTTCAGCATACAACCAGCTTACATTGGGCTTTACTAGCTACGGAAAAGTCATAAGTGTTTTCTCCGATGGCTGCTTGACCCAGCTGGCCGCAAGCTGTCGGCGTCGGCCTACAATGGCCCATCCAGCGCCGCCGGCCCGGGATTTGGGGGCCAGCGGCGGTGCAACAGCGACATCGAGTGCCGGAGACCGCCATGCCTGAAATTTCTTCCACGAATTCCAATAGTGACAAACGCGCACTGCTGCGCCAGTCGGCGCTGGAGTACCACGAGTTCCCGCGTCCCGGCAAGGTGGCGATCGCCGCCACCAAGCCCATGGCCAACCAGCACGACCTGGCGCTGGCCTATTCGCCCGGCGTGGCCGCGCCCTGCGAGGAGATCGTCAAGGACCCGGCCGCCGCCTTCAAGTACACCAGCCGCGGCAATCTGGTGGCGGTGATCTCCAACGGCACGGCGGTGCTGGGCCTGGGCGACATCGGCGCGCTGGCCTCCAAGCCGGTGATGGAAGGCAAGGGCGTGCTGTTCAAGAAGTTCGCCGGCGTCGATGTGTTCGATATCGAGATCAACGAGAAGGACCCGCACAAGCTGGTGGAGGTGATCGCCGCGCTGGAGCCCACCTTCGGCGCCATCAACCTCGAGGACATCAAGGCGCCCGAGTGCTTCTTCGTAGAGCGCGAGCTGCGCAAGCGCCTGAACATCCCGGTCTTCCACGACGACCAGCACGGCACCGCCATCACCGTCGCGGCGGCCATGCTCAATGCGCTGAAGGTCGCGGGCAAGAAGATCGAGGAGGTGCAGCTGGTGGCCTCGGGCGCGGGCGCCGCGGCGCTGGCCTGCCTGAACCTGCTGCTCAAGCTGGGCCTCAAGCGCGAGCATGTGTTCGTGACCGACCTGGCCGGCGTGGTCTACCAGGGCCGCACCGAGCTGATGGACGAAGACAAGGCCAGGTTCGCCCGCGAAACCGACAAGCGCACGCTGGCGCAGGTGATCGACGGCGCCGACGTGTTCCTGGGGCTGTCGGCCGGCGGCGTGCTCAAGCCCGACATGGTGGCGCGCATGGCCGCCCGGCCGGTGATCTTCGCGCTGGCCAACCCCAACCCGGAAATCGCGCCGGAAGACGCCAAATCGGTGCGCGATGACGTGATCATGGCGACCGGCCGCTCCGACTACCCGAACCAGGTCAACAACGTCCTGTGCTTCCCGTACATCTTCCGCGGCGCGCTCGATTGCGGCGCCACCACCATCACCGACGAGATGGAGATCGCCACCGTCCACGCCATTGCCGAGCTGGCCCAGGCCGAGCAGAGCGAGCAGGTGGCGGCCGCCTACGTGGGCCAGGAGCTGAGCTTCGGCCCCGAGTACCTGATCCCCAAGCCCTTCGATCCGCGGCTGATGATGATGATCGCCTCGGCCGTGGCCCAGGCCGCGGCCGACAGCGGCGTGGCCCAGCGCCCGATCGCCGACCTGGACGCCTACCGCGAGCACCTGAAGACCTTCGTCTACGCCTCGGGCACCGCGATGAAGCCCATCTTCACCGCGGCCAAGAAGGCGAGCAAGAAGCGCGTGGCCTATGCCGAGGGCGAGGAAGAGCGCATCCTGCGCGCGGTGCAGATCGTGGTCGACGAGCGCATCGCCCGCCCGACGCTGATCGGCCGCCCCGCCGTCATCGCGCAGCGCATCGAGAAATTCGGCCTGCGCCTGAAGGAGGGCGCGGACTACGACGTGGTCAACGTCGAGCATGACGACCGCTACCGCGACTTCTGGCAGACCTACCACCGCATGACCGAGCGCAAGGGCGTCACCGCGCCCATCGCCAAGATCGAGATGCGCCGCCGCCTGACGCTGATCGGCGCCATGCTGCTGCACAAGGGCGAGGTCGACGGCCTCATCACCGGCACCTGGGGGCATACCGCCCACCACCTGCAGTACATCGACCAGGTGATCGGCAAGCGCGCCGGCGTCGCCACCTATGCCTGCATGAACGGCCTGCTGCTGCCCGAGCGCCAGGTGTTCCTGGTGGACACCCATGTCAACTACGACCCGACGGCCGAGCAGCTGGCGGAGATCACCATCATGGCCGCCGAGGAGATGATGCGCTTTGGCATCAAGCCCAAGGCGGCGCTGCTGTCGCACAGCAGCTTCGGCTCCAGCAACCAGCCCAGCGCGGTCAAGATGCGCGAGACCCTGGAGCTGCTGCGCGTGCAGGCACCCTGGCTGGAAGTGGACGGCGAGATGCATGGCGACCTCGCGCTGGACGAGAAGGCCCGCAGCGCGATCCTGCCGGGCAGCCAGCTCACCGGCAGCGCCAACCTGCTGGTGCTGCCCAACATCGACGCGGCCAACATCAGCTACAACCTGCTCAAGACCGCGGCGGGCGGCAACATCGCGATCGGCCCGATCCTGCTGGGCGCGGCCCAGCCGGTGCATGTGCTGACGCCCAGCACCACGGTGCGCCGTATCGTGAACATGACCGCGGTCACCGTGGCGGATGCGAATTTTGCACGCTGATACCGGCCTTTAACGATAGTTGACGCAAACTCCCTTGCGCCGAGTACCCTTGGGGACTGCTCAAATTTTGAGCAGTCCTCTTGCTTTTTGCGCCCGCATCCGTCACACTTTCGGCCTTGAATTGCGGGATAACCCGTATTCTTGAAAGGTACGCATGCTGAAGGCACTGGCCTCCCAGGGATATCGTTCGGTCGTTGCAGGTGTGCTGGGGGCATTGCTGCTGGGGACGGCGCTTCCCGGCATGGCGCGCGACAGCCGGTACGCGGCCGCGGCTTCCGGGGTGCTGGCTCCGGTGGAGCTGGCGGACTTGCCCGAGCAGGGCCGCGCCACCTATGCCTTGATCATGGACGGCGGACCTTTCCCCTATGACAAGGACGGCTCGGTTTTCGGCAACCGCGAACGCATATTGCCGCAGCAAAAGCGTGGCTATTACCGCGAATACACGGTGAAGACGCCGCGCGCGCGCAATCGCGGCGCGCGCCGGATCATCTGCGGCGGCAAGCAGCCTACGCGGCCCGATGCGTGCTATTACACCAACGATCACTATGCCAGCTTCCGTGTGATCGTCAAATGAGCGCTGATCTGACGCACCTTGTTGTCATATTTGCACAAGAAACTGCTTGCGCATTGCAGTGCAGCGGATCAACAATCAACGAGGCCCTTTTGGGGAATCGTGAAAACTCGAGTTGTCACACATGCTAATGGAAAGAGCAACGGAGATGGAAACTCCGCTTCTTCAGGAACAGGATACGCAGCTGCGTTTCGTGCGGCCCAACATCGTGCAGTCGATCCGGGCCTACCGGCTCCAGGACCTGCGCGACGCAGCCATGGCGCTGGGCCAGCATTTCCTGTACGCCAATCTGGCGCACGCGCTGTCCAAGGCCGACGTGCTGGAGCTGATCGGCACGCAGTTTCATTTTCCGCCGCACTACGGCAAGAATTTCGACGCCCTGTACGACTGCCTCACCGATCCGCTGCACAAAAGCGGCAAGCAGCCCGGCTTCGTCGTCGTGCTGGACCAGATCCCCACCGCGATGAAGTTCGACAAGGAGGCGCGCGAGCAGCTGCTCGACGTCTTCCGCGATGCCGCCGAGTACTGGGCCGAGCGCAAGATCCCGTTCCGCTGCTTCTATTCGTTTCTCTGAAAAGTAAGTAAATAGATACTTACTTTGGCGAAATTGCCGCGGCCAGCGCCTCGTATTCGGCCACCGGCACCTCCTCGGCGCGGCGCTGCAACTCGAAGCTGCCGGCAAAGCCCTGCGCGTCGAGCCAGCGGCCCAGCGTGTTGCGCAGGATCTTGCGGCGCTGGCTGAAGGCCACCTGCACCAGCTCCTCCAGCACCGCCGGATCGAGCGCCGCCGGCGCCTCGCGCGGCACCATGCGCACCACGGCGCTGTTCACCCGGGGCGGCGGATCGAAGCTCTCGGGCGGCACGAACAGCACATCCTCCATCGCGTAGCGCCACTGCAGCATCACCGACAGGCGGCCATAGTCGCTGGTGGCCGGCGCGGCCACCATGCGGTCGATCACCTCTTTTTGCAGCATGAAATGCTGGTCCTGGATGCGGTCTACATGCTCCAGCAGGTGGAACAGGATGGGCGACGAAATGTTGTAGGGCAGGTTGCCCACGACGCGCAGCCGGCGCGCGCCCAGCTGCTCGGCCAGCGCCGAGAAGTCCACCTTGAGTACATCGGACTCGAGCACCTGCAGCTGCGCGTGCTGGCGCAGCCGCGCGGCGAGGTCGCGGTCAAGCTCGATGACCGTGAGGCGGCCCAGGCGCTCCACCAGCGGCTGGGTCAGCGCCATCAGGCCGGGGCCGATCTCGACCATGGGCTCGCCCGCCTGGGGCGCGATCGCGCGCACGATGGCATCGATGATGCCGCCGTCGGTCAGGAAGTTCTGGCCGAAGCGCTTGCGGGGAATGTGTTTCATGGTTTTGCCGCCGGGCCGCCCCAAGGCAAAAAGCGCCCCTCTTGGAGGGGCAGCGACCCAACGAAGTGGGGAGCGTGGGGAGCCATTTTTGCCGCCGGGCCGCCCCAAGGCAAAAAGCGGCCCCCTCGGGGGGCAGGGAGCCACACGCAGTGGGCGAGCGTGGGGGCCATATTCATTGCGGCGGATCGCGGTATTCCACATAGGCGCGCGCCCGCGCCTCCTGGGCCCAGGTGCTGAAGGCCTGCTCCAGCTTCTTCTCGCGCACCTGGTCGCGCACCATGTCGCGCTGCTCGCGCTGGCTGAGCTTGGCCTCGCGGCGCTCCAGCAGCTGGATCAGGTGGATGCCGAAGCGCGAGGCCACGGGCTCGCTGATCTCGCCGGGCTGCAGGTGGTCAAGCGCCGCCTGGAACTCGGGCACGAACTTGTGCGGGCCGGCCCAGCCCAGGTCGCCGCCTTCCTTGGCGCTGCCGTCTTCGGAGTAGCGGCGCGCCAGGTCGGCAAAATCGGCCTGGTGGTCGGTGATGCGGCGGCGGTAGTCCTCCAGGCGCTCGACCGCCTGGGCCTCGCTCAGCTTGGGGCCGGGGCGCAGCAGGATGTGGCGCGCATGGTTCTGCACCGCGATCAGCGGCACCTCGCCGCTGGTTTTCTCGATGACCTTGAGCACATGGAAGCCGGCCGGCGAGCGGATGGGGCCGACCACGCCGCCCACCGGCGTGTTCCTGGTGGCGTTGACGAACAGCTCCGGATAGCGGTCCGCGGGCCGCAGGCCCATGGCGCCGCCGCCCCGGCCGTCGGGTACGTCGGAGTATTCGCGCACCACGCTGAGGAAGTCTTCGCCGCCCTTGGCCTTGTCGGCTGCCGCCTGGGCCTTGGCCTGCAGTTCCTTGAGCTGCTGCTCGCTGGCGTTTTCCGGCACCGCGATGAGGATGTGGCCGAGGTTGACCTGCACCGCCGCCAGGGGCGTGCCCGCCTTGGCCTTCTGCTCGCGGATGTACTGGTCGACCTCCAGATCGCTCACGCGCACCTTGGAGTCCACCTCGGCCTCGCGCAGCTTCTGGACGGTGAGCTGGCGGCGCAGGTCGGCGCGGAACTGGTCGCGGGAGATGCCGTCCCGGGCCAGGCGCTCCAGCATTTCGTCGATGCTGAGGTTGTTCTGCCGGGCCACGGACTGCTCGGCCTGCTGGATCGCGAAGCTGTCGACCTTGATGCCGACTTCGGCGGCCATCTGCAGCTGGATCTTCTCGGCGATGAGCCGCTCCAGCATTTCGCGCCGCACCGCCTCGCGCGGCGGCATTTCGCCGCCCTGGCCCTGCAGCTGCGCCATGGCGCGGTCGGTGCGCTGCTGGACTTCATAGTTGGTCACCGGCTCGGAATTGACGACCGCCACGATGTAGTCGGCCGCGCGCGGCGCGGTGCTGGGCGCGGGGCCACGCCCGTCCAGCGGCACCGGCGCGGTGATTTCGGCGGCGCCGCGCAGCCCAGTGCCGGAGGTGGAGGGAGTCTGCTGGGGCGTCTTGAAGCCCTGGGCGCTGGCGGCAACGGCTGTGGCCAGGCACAGGCTGCCGAGAAGAAAGCGATAGGTCATGGTAATGGTGGTCAATCGTAACTGCTGAAGCGGCTGGCCGGTGTGGTGTCGCGCGTCAGCGGCTGGTAGCCAGGCACATTGTCGCGCAGCGAAATCAGCGGGTCGGAGCCGAGCGCCAAGCGGGACAGGCCGCGGAACTCGACCTGGAACAGCAGCCGGGTGTTGGCCTGAACCAGGCTGGTCTGCAGCCGCTCCAGCACCACGCGGGTGGACCAGCAGCAGCTGCTGTATTCGAGGCCGGCCAGCGAGTCGACGAACTTGCGGTCCACTCTGCTGTAGTTCAGGCGGCCCACGGTGTACCAGCGCCCGTCGCCCTGCTTGCGCGCGCCGCCCATCAGCGACTCCAGGGGCCATTGCCAGCCCAGGTCGATCTGCTCGCTGTTGGTGGTCTGCGTGGTGTCGGCGCGCTGGTAGCGGTAGGCCAGGCTCAGGGTCTTGTACTGCCCCGGCTTGTAGCGCAGCGCGACGGTGGAGCGGACCGAGCGGTCGATCTCGGGGCTGTACTGCACCGTGGTGTCGAAGCCCCAGCGCGGCGTCCAGTTGATGCCGGCGCCCAGCATGATGTCGGACCAGCGCCCGCTGCTGAGATCCGGCGCCACACCGGGCATGGTGACCAGCTGGTCCTTGAAGCGCAGGCGCTGCGCCACGCTGAAGCGCGCCGCCTCGGCGCCGCTGTCGGCGTCGAGGAAGCGCGTGGTGGCGCCCACCGTCAGCATGTTGGTGTCCGAGATCCGGTCGTAGCCGGTGAAGGCGTTTTCGGTGTAGATCGTGGCGAAGCTGAAGTCGTACGGCCCGGTGTCGTACACCGGGATCATGCTCTGGTCGCGGTAGGGCGTGTAGGCATAGAACGCGCGCGGCTCCAGCGTCTGGATCAGGTTGCGGCCGAAGAGGCTCGTATTGCGCTCGAACACCAGGCCGCTGTCGATGCTGAAGGTGGGCAGCGCCACGCTTTTGCTGGAGATGCCGGTCAGTGAGGTGTCGTCGAAGCTGTAGTGGCGCGCATTGAACATCAGCTTGGGCGTGATGTAGCCCTGCGGCGCGATGAAGGGGCGGCTGATCTCGCCTTGCACGTAGGCGCGGTCGGCGTTCGACTGCTTGGTCAGCAGCGGGTCGGCGTGAAAGCGCGTGACGTCGGCTTCGAATTTGGCCTCCAGGCCATAGCCCAGGTTGCGCGGCGTGTAGCGGTACTGCAGCTGCGGCAGGCGGTCATAGGGCGGCACCACGATGCCCGACAGCGGGTCCTGCAGCGTCTGCCACGACTGCGCGCGCAGCAGCAGGCTCTGGTCGCCGCGCGACCAGTTCAACGTGCCGTCGCTGCTCAGCAGGCGCTCGTTGAGGTGGTAGCTGTTGCGCATGAAGTCCTGCCAGTAGTAGTCGTCGCTCACGCGCTTGAGGTTCAGGTTCAGCCCCAGACCACCGATGGGCGAATTCAGGCTCTGGTTGTGCTGCAGCACATAGGACCAGCGGTCGCGCTCGCGCAGCTTGTCGTTGGGCATGTACAGCGCGGCGAACAGGCCGCTGTAGCTGGGCTCCAGGTAGCGGAACTCGCCGGCCAGCGCCGCGCCGCGCTTGGTCATCACGCTCGGGGTGATGGTGGCGTCGCGGTTGGGGGCGATGTTCCAGTAGTACGGCTGCGCATAGCTGAAGCCGCTGTTGCTGTCCAGCGTGAAGGTCGGCGGCAGCAGCCCGGACTTGCGCTTGTCCGACAGCGGAAAGCTGATCTTGGGCACCGGCAGGATAGGCACGCCCTTGAATTCGAGCACCGCGTTTTCCGCCACGCCGATTTCCTCGATGGTGTCGATGTGGATCTTGTCGGCGCGGATGATCCAGTCCGGCTGCCAGCTGGCCTCGTCGGTGCGCTGGCAGGTGGTGTAGGTGCCCTGGTGCACCAGCGAGCGGTTGCGGTCGATGAAATCCACCTGCGAGGCCACGCCATAGGCGTTGTTCAGCAGCAGGCGGTAGTTGCCGTCCTTGAAATAGCCCTCGTGCGAGTCGAGCTGCATCTGCAGCTCCTGGCCGTCGAACACATTGCCGGCGCGGTTGATGTGCACGTTGCCCTGGGCGAAGGCGGTATCGGTGGGTTCGTGGTATTCGAGCCGGTCGGCGCGGATCATGGTGTCGGCGCGGCGCAGCTGCGCATTGCCGGTGACCACCGTGGTGCCGGCCGACTGGCCGGTCAGGTCGTCGCCTTCGAGGAACACCGGCATCTGCGCCCGCTCGGCCGACGAGAGCTGCTCGCGCAGCCGGGGGCTGGCCTGCAGCTGCAGGCCTTCATCGGCGGTCTGCGCCGCCGCCGGGCCCCAGGGCAGCCACAGCATGGCCAGGCACAGGCTGGCGATGGCGGTCATGCGGGGGCGATGCGCGTCAGTTGAAGAATCAGTATCCATGGACAAAGGGAGGCTGCAGCGATGGGATAGCGTTGTATGACATTGCGTGTGGCGCCGGCCCCGCATCGGTTCCCGCTGGCGGCGGGTCGGGTTTGTAGAATCTAGGACGTGACCCGCCATTATCCATGAGCCATCCGATTCCCCCCATGACCGACTTTTCCGCCGCCGCTGCCGCAGCGCAAGCTTTACCCTCTGTTACGGCGGTTGCATGGACCGACGCCGGCCGCCAGGCGCAGTTTGCGCAGTGGCTGGCGCGGATCGCCGGCCCCCAGCGGCTGCTGCCCGAGACCCTGCGCGCCGCGTCGGCCGATGCCGGCTTTCGCCGCTACCTGCGGCTCGACGACCGCGATGGCGCCACCTGCATCATCATGGATGCGCCGCCCGACAAGGAAGACTGCCCGCTCTTCGTGCGCGTGCAGTCCCTGCTGCGCGAGGCCCAGCTGAACGTGCCGCAGATCCTGGAGTGGGACGAGGCGCACGGCTTCATGCTGCTGAACGACCTGGGCGCGCAGACGGTGCTCGAGAAACTCCTGTCCGAGCAGGCCACCCCGGCCCAGGCCCGCCCCTGGTACCTGCAGGCGGTGGACGTGCTGCTGCAGTTGCAGCAGGCCTCGCGCCCCGGCGCGCTGCCGCCCTACGACGAGGCGGTGCTGCGCCGCGAGCTGCAGCTGTTTCCCGACTGGTACATCGCCCGGCATCGCGGCGTGGTGCTGAACGACAAGCAGCAGGCGGTGCTGGCGCAGGCCTTCGATGCCATCGTGGCGCAGAACCTGTCGGCGGCGCAGGTCTTCGTGCACCGCGACTTCATGATGCGCAACCTGATGGTGCCCGGCCATGCAAACACCGCCCTGGGCGTGCTCGATTTCCAGGACGCGCTCTACGGCCCCATTACCTACGACATCGCCAGCCTGCTGCGCGATGCCTTCATCAGCTGGGATGAGGACTTCGTCATCGACATCACCGTGCGCTACTGGCAAAAAGCCCGCAAGGCCGGCCTGCCGGTGCAGGAGGATTTCGGCGAGTTCTACCGCGCCGTCGAGTGGATGGGCCTGCAGCGCCACCTGAAGGTCGCCGGCATCTTCGCGCGGCTGACGCTGCGCGACGGCAAGCCCAAGTACCTGGCCGATGCGCCGCGCTTCATCCACTACATCCGCGCCACCGCGTCGCGCTACCGTGAGCTCAAGCCGCTGCTGCGCCTGGTGGACGAGATCGAGGGCATCGAGACACCCTCCGGCTGGGCCTTCGGCCGGGTTTGATTAAAATAGGCCTGCAGTGCTTATATATCAAGCGCTGACAGCTATCAATTCATGAGTATCCGCATCGCATGCCGCGCTTCTATTGCCCTGTGAACCTGGCCATCGGCGCCGAACTGGAGCTGCCGCCCGAGGCGGCGCGGCATGTGCAGGTGCTGCGGCTGCAGCCGGGCGACGGCATCACCTTGTTCAACGGCCAGGGCGGCGAATACAGCGCCACCGTCGTGCGCATGGGCCGTAGCCAGGTCGAGGTGCGCATCGAGGCGCACGCCGCCATCGAGCGCGAGGCCGCCATGGCCGTGCACCTGCTGGCGGGCATCACCGCCGGCGAGCGCATGGAATGGCTGGTGGAAAAGGCCACCGAGCTGGGTGTGGCCAGCATCACGCCCATCGAGGCCGAGCGCTCGGTGATGCGCCTCAAGGGCGAGCGTGCCGCCAAGCGCCAGGAGCGCTGGCAGGCGATTGCCGCCAGCGCCTGCGAGCAGTGCGGCCGCAACCGGGTGCCGCCCATCCATGCGCCGCTCGACCTGCAGCAATGGAGCCGGGCCGGCGCACCGGCCGATGCGCTGCGCCTGGTGCTCTCGCTGGCCTGTGGCACCCAGCCCTTGCCGCAGGCGCTGGAGCCGGCGCTTGGAGCGGGCTTGCCCGCGGCGCCCGCGCTGGTCTTGCTCTCCGGCCCCGAAGGCGGCCTGTCGCCGGCCGAAGAAGCGCTGGCCCGCGCCAGCGGGTTTGCGCCGGTCACCCTGGGGCCGCGCATCCTGCGCGCCGAAACCGCGCCCCTGGCCGCGCTGGCCTATCTGGCCGCGCTGTAGCCCCACTGATCTTCCGTGGCACGCCGCGCCAGCGGTTTGCCATGCCTTTTTCATTCCCGTTTAATGGGAATTGGCTCTGCTATTTGCTGCCCATCTAGGGTTTGTTCTAGTCTCTCGCTGTGAGTGAAAAATGAGAATTTGAGCATTAATGTTCCTCGATGAACAGTATTTTTTGTCCCATTAAATGGGAATGAAAGATGAATGCTCCAGACCCATTTGCCATAGACGTCGCGCCCGCCGAGGTATCGGCTGCCGACCGGGTGCTGCATGTGCTGGCGGTGTTGGCCAGTGCGGGCCGGCCGCTGGCGGCGGCCGAGCTGATGCAGGGCACGGGCTTGCCGCGCAGCAGCCTGTACCGGCAGCTGGCGCGCCTCAAGCGTTTCGGCTTCGTGATGGAAAGCGGCGCGTTGTACGCCCCCGGCCCGCTGGGCCTGCAGCTGGCGCGCGGCTTCGACGACGGCTCGCACCTGGTGCAGGTCGCGCGCCCGGTGCTGGAGCAGCTGACCGGGCAGACGCGCGAAAGCGTGGGCCTGCTGGTGGCCGCCAATGGCCAGGCGGTATGCCTGGACATGGTGGAAAGCCCGCTGTCGCTGCGCTGCTCGTTCGCCAAGGGCAGCAGCGTGCCCCTCAAGGTGGGCGCCTCGGCCAAGTGCGTGCTGGCCCACCTGCCGGCGCCGCAGCGCGACGACTTGCTGGAGCGGCACTATGGCGCGGGCACCCCGCTGCGGGCGCAGGCCGCGGCCGAGCTGCAGCAGCTGCGCGAGCGCGGCTATGTCACCACCGTCGGCGAAGTGGATGCCGGCGTCTGGGGCTGCAGCGTGCCGCTGTTCGGCGGTGGGCGCCGCGCCGTGGCGGCGATCACGCTGATGGCCCCGCACCAGCGCGTGCTGCACCAGCAAGAGCAGCTGGTGCAGGCCACGCTGGCGGCGGCGGCCCGCATCTCCCGCATCCTGGCCGAATGATGGCTCCGGCCCCGGACGATACCTTCACCATCCAAGAAAGGACTTTCCCATGAACTTCCGTCGCACCGCCTTGAAAAGCGGCATCGCAGTCCTGGCGCTTGGCGCCCATGCCGCGTTCGCCCAATCCGATCTGCTGCGCGTGGCCACCGATGCCACCTTCCCGCCCATGGAGTTCGTGGACAACGGCAAGCGCACTGGCTTCGATATCGAGCTGGTCGAGGCCGTGGCGCAGAAGATGGGCAAGAAAGTGCAGTGGGTGGACATCGACTTCAAGGGCCTGGTACCAGGACTGATCGCCAGGCGCTTCGACATGGCGGTCTCGGCGATCTACATCACCGACGAGCGCAAGAAGGTGGTGGATTTCAGCCAGCCCTACTACGCGGGCGGTCTGGTTGCGATGGTCAAGGACGGCAGCCCCATCGCCAAGTTGGCCGACCTGGACGGCAAGCGGGTGTCGGTGCAGGTGGGCACCAAGTCGGTGGGCTTCCTGACCGAGCACTACCCGAAGGTGCAGCGCGTGGAGGTCGAGAAGAACCAGGAGATGTTCAACCTGGTGTCCATAGGCCGCGCCGACGCTGCGGTGACCGGCAAGCCCGCCGCCTTCCAGTACCTGCGCACCCGTGGCGGCATGAAGGTGCTGGGCGAGCAGCTGACCACCGAGGAATACGGCATGGCGGTGCGCAAGGACATGCCCGAGCTGACCCAGGCGGTGAACAAGGCGCTGGCGCAGCTCAAGGCCGATGGCGGCTACCAGGCCATCGTCGACAAGTGGTTCCCTTCCTCCAAGTGATGCCTGCAGCATCGTGAAAACCGCAGGATTCGTGAAAACCGCAGGATAAAACGCTATGGATCTGGACTTTTCCCCCGTCTGGGCGGGGTGGGCCGAGCTGCTGCGCGGCGCGGCGGTGACGGTGGAGATCACCGCGGCCTCGCTGCTGCTTGGCTGTGTGATGGGCCTGCTGGTGGGCATCGGGCGGCTCAATCCGCAGCGCCGCATCGTCTACGGCCTATGCACTGCCTATGTGGCCGCCATCCGCGGCACGCCGCTGCTGGTGCAGCTGTTCATCCTGTTCTTCGGCCTGCCGCAGTTCGGCGTCATGCTGCCGGCCTTTGCCTGTGGCGTGCTGGGCCTGGGCATCTACTCGGGCGCCTATGTGTCCGAGGTGGTGCGTGGCGCGATCCAGTCCATTGACCGCGGGCAGATGGAGGCGGCGCGCTCCATCGGCATGTCGTCCGCCCAGGCCATGGCCTCGGTCATCCTGCCGCAGGCCGTGGTGCGCATGATCCCGCCGCTGGGCAATGAATTCATCGCGCTGATCAAGAACTCGGCCCTGGTGTCGCTGCTGACCATCCATGACGTGATGCACGAGGGCCAGAAGATCATCAGCGTGTCGTACCGCTCGCTGGAGGTGTATCTGGCGATCGCGGTGATCTATTTCGTATTGACCGGCGCGACCACCTTGCTGCTGCGCCATTTCGAGAAGCGCATGCGCGCAGGAGGCATGGTGCAATGAAGGCTGCTGCTGCAAACCCGACCCAGGATGCGCCCATGGTGAGCATTCGCGGCCTGCGTAAGGCCTACGGCGAGCATGTGGTGCTCGACGGCATCGATTTTGACGTGCAGGCCCGGCAGGTCGTAGTGGTGATCGGCCCCAGCGGCTCGGGCAAGAGCACCTTCCTGCGCTGCTGCAACGGCCTGGAGCAGCCCCAGGGCGGGCGCATCGACATCTGCGGCCGTACCCTGGTGCATGACGGCCGGACGCTGCCCGACAAGGAGCTGAATGCCCTGCGCGAAGAGGTCGGCATGGTGTTCCAGTCGTTCAACCTGTTCCCGCACCTGTCGGTGATCGACAACGTGACGCTGGGGCCGCGCAAGCTGCACGGCCTGGGCCGCGCAGATGCCGAGGCGCTTGCGCACGACCTGCTGAAGAAGGTGGGCTTGGGGCACAAGGCCGATGCGATGCCGGCCAGCCTCTCGGGCGGGCAGAAGCAGCGCGTGGCGATTGCGCGCGCACTGGCGATGCGGCCCAAGGTCATGCTGTTCGACGAGCCGACCTCGGCGCTCGACCCCGAGCTGGTCGGCGAAGTGCTGCAGGTGATGAAGCTGCTGGCCAGCGAAGGCATGACCATGATGGTCGTGACCCACGAAATGGGCTTCGCCAGGGAGGTGGCCGATGTCGTGGTGGTGATGGACGGCGGGGTCATCGTCGAGGCGGGTGAGCCGGCGACGATCTTCTCGAATCCGGCCAAGGAGCGCACGCGCAATTTCCTGCAAGCGGTGCTCACCAGACAATAGGCGGGTGTGAGATGACGATCGAATTCTTCAGCAGCGGACAGCTGCCCGCAACGCCATGGAAGAACGGCGGCGGCACCACGCAGGAAGTGGTGTGCTGGCCTCCGGGCGCGGATCTCTCCAATTTTGCGTGGCGCATCAGCATTGCGCGGATCGCCAGCAGCGGGCCGTTCTCGGCGTTTCCAGGCATCGACCGCACCATCGCGCTGCTGCAGGGCGATGGCGTGCAGCTGACGTCGGCCGATGGCAGCATCGACCATGCGCTGAACCGGCCGCTGGCGCCGTTTGCGTTTGCGGGCGACGTGGCGCTGGACTGCCGGCTGCTCGGCGGCGCGTCGCGCGACTTCAATGTGATGGTGCGTCGCGGAGCGCTGCGGGCGGCGCTCAGAGTCGCCGAGGGCGCGGCGGATCGGGCGGCGGCGCCGCATGGCCTGCTGCTGGCGCTGCGCGGAACGTGGCGCATCGACGGCCCTGCGGTGGCTGCGGATCTGGCTGCCGGTGCGCAGGATGGCGTGTACTGGGCGGACTGCGGCGATGCCGCCATGGCCGCGGTGCCGCAGACCCGGGATGCGCTGTTGCTCCTCGTGGAGCTGCACGATGCAGCTGCAGCTGCGGCTGCCGGGCACGGGGTGTGACGGCCATGGATCGATGCACCCGCAGTTTGTTTGCGGCCGATGCGCTGCTGCCCGGCGGCTGGGCCAGGAACGTGCTGCTGCGCTGGAATGCGGACGGCCAGCTGACGCAGGTGCAGGCTGGTGCAACACCCGTGGCTGGCACTCCGCATGCTGGCGGCCCGCTGCTGCCGGGCATGCCCAATGTGCATTCCCACGCGTTCCAGCGCGGCTTTGCGGGCCTGAGCGAGTTCCGTGGCCAAGCGCAGGACAGTTTCTGGAGCTGGCGCAGGCTGATGTACCGCTTCGCGGCCCGGCTGGGGCCAGAGCAGCTGGAGGCGATCGCCACCTGGCTGTACATCGAAATGCTGGAAGCCGGCTACACCAGCGTGTGCGAGTTTCACTACCTGCACCACCAGCCCGATGGCGCGCCGTATGCGAGCGATGCCGAGCTGAGCCTGGCCTTGCTGCGTGCCGCGAGGAGTGCCGGCATTGGCATCACGCTGCTGCCGGTGCTCTACCAGCACAGCGGTTTTGGCGCTCTGCCGCCGTCTGATGGCCAGAGGCGCTTCATCCGCAGCACCGACAGCATGCTGGCGCTGCTGCAGGCGCTGGCCGCGCCGTGTGCGGAGCAGGGCGCCGCGCTGGGGCTGGCACCGCATTCGCTGCGCGCCGTCGCCCCCGAGTCGCTGAAGGCAGCCGTGCAAGGCCTGCATGCGATGAATGCGCGGGCACCGGTGCATATCCATATCGCCGAGCAGGTGGCGGAAGTGCAGGACTGCCTGCGATGGAGCGGCCAGCGCCCGGTGGCGTGGCTGCTCGACCACATGCCGGTCGACGGCCGCTGGTGCCTGGTGCATGCCACGCACATGGACGCGGCGGAGTATGCACGCGCCGCTGCATCGCAGGCAGTGGCGGGGCTGTGCCCGCTGACCGAGGCCAACCTGGGCGACGGCATCTTCGAGCTGCCGCGCTGGGAGCAGGCCGGGGGGCGCTGGGCCATCGGCTCGGACAGCCATGTCGGCACCAACCCGGCTGAAGAGCTGATGCAGCTGGAATACAGCCAGCGCCTGCGCCAGCTGCAGCGCAACGTGGCGGCCAGTGCGCAGCAGCCGCATGTGGCCAGCCACCTGATGCTGCAGGCGGTGGCGGGCGGCGCCCAGGCCTCGGGCCGCGCGATTGCCGGGCTGACCGTGGGGCAGCAGGCCGACCTGGTCGTGCTCGATGCCGGCCATGTCGCGCTGGCCGGCCTGCAGGCGGTCGTGCAGCTCGATTCGCACGTCTTCGCCAGCAGCCGCAGTAGTGCGGTGGACGGCGTCTGGGTGGGCGGGCGGCGCCTGGTGCAGCAAGGGCGCCATGCGGCGCATCGCCGCGCCCGGGATGCCTTTGTCGAAGCCCGCGCCGCATTGACCAAGGAGGACTGAACCATGCACTTTGAAACCGACCGCCCGGCATTCGAATTCCGCCAGGGCTCCGCGCCCTTGCTGATTTCCTTTCCGCATGCCGGCACCCATGTGCCGCCGGTATTGGCCGAGCGCCTGACCGGCGAGGCGCGCCAGGTACCCGATACGGACTGGCACCTGCCCATCCTGTACGCATTTGCGCAGGAGATCGGCGCCTCGACGCTGGTGGCCACCCATTCGCGCTATGTGGTGGACCTGAACCGCCCCCCGGATGGCGCCAGCCTCTATCCCGGCCAGAGCGTGACCGGCCTGTGCCCGGTGGACACCTTCGACGATACGCCGCTGTACCGCGAAGCGGCGCTGGCGCCAGACGAGGCCGAGATCGCCCGGCGCCGCGAGCTGGTGTGGCAGCCCTACCACGACCAGCTTGCCGCCGAGATCGCGCGCATGCGCCAGCAGTTCGGCGCGGCGGGGCTGTGGGATGCGCATTCGATCCGCTCGGTGCTGCCGCGCTTCTTCGAAGGCAAGCTGCCCGACCTGAACCTGGGCACCAACCGCGGCGCCAGCTGCGCACCAGGCCTGGGCGAGCAATTGCTGGCAGAGGCCGGCAAGGCCGCGGCCGATGGCTTCAGCGCCGTGCTCAACGGCCGCTACACCGGCGGCTACATCACGCGCCACTACGGCCAGCCCGGGCAGGGCGTGCACGCGGTGCAGCTGGAGATGACCCAGTGCTCCTACATGCAGGAGGCCCTGCCGTTCGACTACCTGCCCGCGGTCGCGGCCCGCATCCAGCCCCATGTGCGCCGCATGGTGGAGACGCTGCTGCGGCTCGTGCAGGCGCGGGCCTAGCCTGGGCCTGGGGGCAGGCGGTTCCGGCGTGCTGCCGGCATGTTTCCCGCGTATGCTAGCGGCAGACATCCACAACGAGGCCTGCTCGCCATGAACCGCTCCATCGCCTGGCTCACGCTCTGCCAGGGCCTGCTGCTCACCAACAACGTGGTGTTCATCGCCGTCAACGGGCTGGTGGGCCTGCACCTGGCGCCGCGCCCCTGGATGGCGACGCTGCCGGTGATGGGCTATGTGGTGGGCGGTGCGCTCTCGACGCCGCTGGTGGCCGCCAGCCAGCGGCGCTGGGGGCGGCGCGGCTCGTTCCAGCTGGGCCTGCTGGTGGCGCTGGTGTCGGCGGCGCTGTGCGCGTTTGCCGCCTATGCGCAGCAGTTCGCGCTGCTGTGCCTGGCCACCGTGGTGGCGGGTTACTACAGCGCCAACGGTCAGCTGTACCGCTTTGCGGCGGCCGAGCTGGTGGATGCCTCGCAGCGCGAGCGGGCGATTTCGCTGGTGCTGGCCGGCGGGCTGCTGGGCGCGGTGCTCGGGCCGGCGCTGGCCAGCCGTGCCAAGACCTGGCTGCCGACGCCCTTCCTGGGGGCCTATCTGGCGCTGATGGTGGTGGCCGCGATCGGCATCGCCTGCATGGGCCGGGTGCGGTTTCCGGCGCCGGCGGCCAGGTCCGCCGCGGCTGGCGCGGCGCCGTCGCGCAGCGCCTGGCAGCTGCTGGCCCAGCCCGGCTTTGCCGTGGCCACCTTCTGCGCCGCGGCCAGCTATGGCGTGATGAACCTGCTGATGGCGGCCACGCCGATCGCGATGGATGTGTGCGGCTACGATTTCTCCGATGCCGCCGGCGTGCTGCAGTGGCATGTGGTGGGCATGTTCGCGCCGGGCTTCGTCACCGGCCAGCTGATCAAGCGCTTCGGCGTGCTGGCTATCATGGGCGTGGGCGTGCTGCTCAACCTGGTCTGCGTGGGCATTGCGCTGTCGGGGCAGTCGGTGATGCATTTCACCTGGGCGCTGGCGCTGCTGGGCGTGGGCTGGAACTTCCTCTTCACCGGCAGCACCAGCCTGGCGATGGACCACTATCGCCCCGAGGAGAAGGACCGTGCCCAGGCCACCATCAATTTCTGCGTGTTCGCCACCATGGCGGTGACTTCGTTCGCCTCGGGCGCGCTGGTGACCAGCCAGGGCTGGAGCATGCTGAACTGGGGCTCGCTGCCGCCGCTGGCGCTGACCGCGCTGGGCCTGCTGGCGGTGGCATGGCGCTGGCGCGCCCGCGCGGCGCTGCGGCGGCCATGAGCTGGCAGATCCAGCCCATGCGGCCGGCCGACCTGGATGGCGTGCTGCGCGTGCAGCGGGCCTGCTACGGCGCGGGCTTTGTCGAGCCGGCCGAGGTGTACCGCCGGCGCATCGCCAGCAGCGCGCAATGCTCGCTGGTGGCGGCCGATGCGGGCGGCGAGGTGCTGGCCTACCTGGCGGCCTACCGCTCGCGGCTGCATGCGATCACGCCGCTGCACGGCGATTTCGGCCAGGCTGGCGATCCCGATACCCTGTATTTGCACGACATGGCGGTGGCGCCGGCCCATGCCGGCCAGGGCATGGCCGGCGCCTTGCTGCGGGCCGCGCGGGCCCAGGCGGCGGCCTGGGGCCCGCGCTACAGCGCGCTGGTGGCGGTGCAGGGCGCGCGGGCCTATTGGGAGCGGCATGGCTACCGCTTGCATGGCCAGTTGCCGCCCGAGCAGCTGCAGCGCCTGCGCGGCTATGGGGCGGACGCGGTCTACATGGTGCAGGAATACCGGTAAACACGTTCTCGGGCCTGCGGCATTGCCGGGTGCGACAGAGGGCAGGCGGGCCGGCCCGTTAAAATGCGGGGTTTATTGATAATTCGAACCCCTCCTTCTCCATGGCCAACACTCAGAATATGGCGAATGCGATCCGCGCACTCGCAATGGATGCCGTTCAACAAGCCAATTCCGGTCACCCTGGCGCCCCGATGGGCATGGCAGACATGGCCGTGGCGCTGTGGGGGCAGCATCTGCAGCACAATCCCGCGAATCCGCACTGGGCCAACCGCGACCGCTTCATCCTCTCGAACGGCCATGGCTCGATGCTGATCTATGCGCTGCTGCACCTGACGGGCTACGCGCTGCCGCTGTCGGAGCTGAAGAACTTTCGCCAGCTGCACAGCAAGACGGCCGGCCACCCCGAGGTTGGCATCACCCCTGGCGTGGAAACCACCACTGGCCCGCTGGGCCAGGGCATCACCAACGCGGTGGGCTTCGCGCTGGCCGAGAAGCTGCTGGCCGCCGAGTTCAACCAGGGCAAGCACGCCATCGTCGACCACCACACCTATGTGTTCCTGGGCGACGGCTGCCTGATGGAGGGCATCAGCCACGAGGCCTGCGCGCTGGCCGGCGCCTGGAAGCTGAACAAGCTGATCGCGCTGTACGACGACAACGGCATCTCCATCGACGGCAAGGTCGCGCCCTGGTTCGTGGACAACACCGCGCAGCGCTTCGAGGCCTATGGCTGGAACGTGATCGGCCCCATCGACGGCCACGACGTGCAGGCGGTGAATGCGGCCATCGTCCAGGCCAAGGGCAGCAGCGACAAGCCCTCGTTCATCATCTGTAAGACGCATATCGGCAAGGGCAGCCCGAACCGCCAGGACACGGCCAAGGCCCACGGCGAGCCGCTGGGCGCCGAAGAAATCGCGCTGACCCGCGTCGCGCTGGGCTGGGACCACGGCCCGTTCGAGATCCCGGCCGAAGTCTATGCCGACTGGGATGCCAAGGCCGCCGGCGCCAAGGCCGAGGCCGCCTGGAACCAGCGCTTCGCCGCCTATGCCAAGGCCCACCCCGAGCTGGCCGAGGCCTTCACCCGCCGCATGGCTGGCGACCTGCCGAAGAACTTCGCCCAGGTGGCGGTCGAGACGGTGGCCAATGCCCATGCCAAGGGCGAGACCGTGGCCAGCCGCAAGGCCAGCCAGCTGGCGCTGGAGGCCTTTACCGCCGCGCTGCCCGAGCTGCTGGGCGGCTCGGCCGACCTGACCGGCTCCAACCTGACCAACACCAAGAGCACGCCGGCCTTCCGCGTCGATGACAAGGGCGCCGTGGTCAAGGCCGAAGACGGCAGGATCGGCCGCCACATCAACTACGGCGTGCGCGAGTTCGGCATGGCCGCCATCATGAACGGCGTGGCGCTGCACGGCGGCTACATCCCCTACGGCGGTACCTTCCTGACCTTCAGCGACTACAGCCGCAACGCCATCCGCATGGCGGCGCTGATGAAGCAGCGCGTGATCCATGTCTTCACCCACGACTCCATCGGCCTGGGCGAGGACGGCCCCACGCACCAGTCCATCGAGCATGCGGCCAGCCTGCGCCTGATCCCCAACCTCGACGTCTGGCGCCCGGCCGACACCACCGAGACCGCGGTGGCCTGGAGCGTGGCGCTGACCAACCGCCGCCTGCCCAGCGCGCTGCTGCTGTCGCGCCAGAACCTGCCCTATGCGCCCAAGAGCGGCGAGGCCGTGGGCAACATCAGCCGCGGCGCCTACGTGCTGTCCGAGCCCGCCGACGTGGGCCTGCGCAAGAAGGCCCAGGCGGTGATCATCGCCACCGGCTCCGAGGTGCAGCTGGCGCTCAAGGCGCAGCGTGAGCTGGCCGAAAAGAAGATCGCGGTGCGCGTGGTCTCCATGCCCAGCACCACCACCTTCGACAAGCAGGACGCCAAGTACAAGAGCAGCGTGCTGCCTGCCGGCCTGCCGCGCGTGGCGGTGGAGATGGGCGTGACCGACTTCTGGTGGAAGTACGGCTGCGCCGCCGTGGTGGGCATCGATGTCTACGGCGAATCGGCCCCGGCGCCGGTGCTGTTCGAGCACTTCGGCTTCACGCCCGCGAATGTCGCGGCCACGGTGCGCGCCGTGCTGAAGAAATAGTTTCTTTTTTCACTTTTGGGAGAGCTTTCATGGCGATCAAAGTAGGTATCAACGGCTTCGGCCGCATCGGCCGCAACGTGCTGCGCTCTGCGGTACAGAATTTCTCGGACATCGAGATCGTGGGCATCAACGATCTGCTGGAGCCCGACTACCTGGCCTACATGCTGCAGTACGACAGCGTGCACGGCCGCTTCCAGGGCGAGATCGCCGTCGAGGGCAACACCTTGATCGTCAACGGCAAGAAGATCCGCCTGACGCAGGAGCGCGACCCCGCCAACCTGAAGTGGGGCGAGGTCGGCGCCGATGTGGTGATCGAGTCCACCGGCCTGTTCCTGACCAAGGAAACCGCGCAGAAGCACATCGACGCCGGCGCCAAGAAGGTCATCATGTCGGCCCCGTCCAAGGACGACACCCCGATGTTCGTCTTCGGCGTGAACTGCAAGACCTACGCCGGCCAGGCCATCATCTCCAACGCCTCGTGCACCACCAACTGCCTGGCCCCGCTGGCCAAGGTGCTGAACGACAAGTGGGGCATCAAGCGCGGCCTGATGACCACGGTGCACGCCGCCACCGCCACCCAGAAGACGGTGGACGGCCCGAGCAACAAGGACTGGCGCGGCGGCCGCGGCATCCTCGAGAACATCATCCCCAGCAGCACCGGCGCCGCCAAGGCGGTGGGCGTGGTGCTGCCCGAGCTGAAGGGCAAGCTGACCGGCATGTCCTTCCGCGTGCCCACCTCCGACGTGTCGGTGGTGGATCTGACGGTGGAGCTGTCCAAGGACGCCACCTACGCCGAGATCTGCGCCGAGATGAAGGCGCAGTCGCAGGGCGCGCTCAAGGGCATCCTGGGCTACACCGAGGACAAGGTGGTGGCCACCGACTTCCGCGGCGACACCCGCACCTCGATCTTCGACGCCGAGGCCGGCATTGCGCTGGACGGCACCTTCGTCAAGCTGGTGAGCTGGTACGACAACGAGTGGGGCTACTCCAACAAGTGCCTGGAGATGGTGCGCGTGGTGGCCGGCAAGTAAGCGCCGCCATCCAGTGCCAACGGCAAAAAGGCGCGTCCGCGGGCGCGCCTTTTTGTTGCTGGAGATTTCAAAAACAGGAGCTGCTTGCGCTTTATATACAATGTTTTCAAATAGCTTTCATATTGAAATCATTGTGCGGTAATCGCTGGCAGCTCTTATTTTTATCAGGCGAAGCTGTCGTCGTCATCGTCGAAAAAGCCTCCGGTGCTGTCGAAGTCGTCGCTGCCGCGCAGCAGGCCGGCATCGCCGCCGGATTCGCGCGCCAGCTGGTCGAGGCCGGCCTGGTTCTGGCCGTCGTCGTAGAAATTCTGGGTCACGTTCTCGACCACCTGCGGCGAATTGCCGCCGCCCGGCCAGCCGCTGCCCGTGCCGTGGTGGCCGAGCAGGTTCTCCAGGCCGTTGAACAGGAACATGCCGCCGGCCACGCCCGCCGCCGATGCCGCCGCATGGCCGAGAAAGCTGCTGCCGGCCGCTGCCGGTGCCGCCGCGCCGGCAGCGGCGGCCGGGCCGCCGAACAGCCGCTCGCGCCAGCCGGGCTGGGCCGGCGGCGCTGCCGCATAGGCGGGTGCTGCATAGGCGGGGGTGGGGGAAGGGGCCGCCGCCGGATTGCGGCCGAACTGGGTGTCCAGGCCCTGGCCCAGAAAACTGCCCTGGCCCTGGGCTTGTTGCTGCAGCTGGGCGATTTGCTGGCGCGCATCGTGCAGCGCCCGCTCCAGCAGCAGCGCGCGCTGCACCAGCAGGTAGCTGGCGTCGGGCTGCGCGGCCAGGCGCTCGCGGATCAGCGCGTCGGCCTGCGGGTCCTTGGCCACGCCTTGGGCGGCGGCCAGCCGCTGCAGGAATTCATCGAGCCATTGCTGTTCCTGGGAAGTCATCGCATTCATCCTTTCCCCCGTGTCGGGGCATGCAGCAGGAAGATGGGGACAGTATCGCGCCGCAAAAGCCGCGGCGGTGTATCCAGGTGCAGCGCTTAAGCGTGGTCTAAGATGCGGATTTGGCCCAGGAGATACCGATGAGCGAACAAGCCACTGCCCGCAGCACCGCCACGCCCTACCGGGTGGAGCTGTCCGACCCGGCCGGCCACCAGTGGCGGGCCGACGAGCCTGCGGACAAGGGGGGCGGGGATGCGGCGCCCGATCCTTCGCAGTTGCTGCTGTCCGCGCTGGGCGCCTGCACCACGATCACGCTGCAGATGTATGCGCAGCGCAAGGCTTGGCCGCTGGATGCGGTGCGGGTGGAGCTGGCGCTCAACCCTGATGGCAAGCCCGCGCAGGGCAACGCCATCGTGCGCACCATCCACCTCGAAGGCGCGCTGTCCGAGGAGCAGCGCGCCCGGCTGCAGCAGGTGGCCGAGGCCTGCCCGGTGCACAAGCTGCTGAGCGGCGAGATCCGCATCGCCACGCAGCTCGATTGAGCCCGCCTGGCGGCCTACTTGACGATGATGTTGCCGTGCTCGACGTGGTATTCGAAGTCGGGCGTGGACAGGGTGACCGTCACCGGCTGGCCGTCCGACTCCCACGACAGCACATAGCTGGCGATGGCGGTGGAGACCTGGACGTCCAGGTCGCGGGGAATCTCTTCCAGCTGGCCGTCGCCGATGCGGTGCTGCACCGGGCCGACCACACGGGCCTGAAAGTCGCCGCTGTACGCGCGCTGATTGCTTGTCGTCATATCGATACTCCTGCTGAGGTGCCCGCAGGGGGCTGGAACTTGAGGGACGCGGCTGCCATCACGGCAGGCATGGTGTGCGGTCCGCTGCATCGGCGGTCCGCTGGAGGAGCCAGTTCGTATGCACACTGGCGAGCCTGCTTTTTACCATGCCTGCGTGGCAGTTCCGTGTAGGACATTGCAAGCGCTCACAGCCTGCCCAGCAGGATACCGGCGCGCCTAGCGCGCCACCTTCTCCTGCCAGGCCTCATACAGGTCTTCGCCTTCGTCGCGCACCGGCAGCGAGACCAGCTGCAGCGCGCGCGCGCCGGGCGCCTTGCGAAGCTCGTCGTAGCCGCGCGCGGCGGACAGGTCGTAGGGCTCGCCGTCTTCGTTGGAGTAGGCGTAGTACACCGTCTTCACGCCCGCCAGCAGCATGGCGGTGTAGCACATGCTGCAGGGATAGCCGCTGGCATAGACCACCGCGCCGCTCAGATCGGTATGGCCCTGGGCCTTGGCGGCAGCGCGCACGGCCTGCATCTCGGCATGGGCCGTGGGGTCGCACAGCTCGTCCACCTGGTTGACGGCACGGGCCAGCACCTGGCCATCCCTGACCAGCACCGCGCCGAACGGCCAGGTGGCCTGTGCGCGGTCCTTGACATTGCCCATGGCCAGGCGGATGGATTCGAGCAGGTACTTGCCGGCGTCGTTGTCGTTGCTCATCGGGTCACTCTCCTTGGTAAAAAAACAAAATCAGCTGCCGCGGTAGGTGTTGAAGAACCACGGCGAGCACAGCATGGGCACGTGGTAGTGCTGGGCCGCGTCGAAGATGGAAAAGCGCACCAGCACTTCGTCCGACAGCGCGGTGGGCTCCTTGAAATGCTCGCCCACGTGAAAGCGCAGCTCGAAGTCGCCGGTGCGGGCCGCCGCGGCGGCCATCATCGGCGCATCGGTGCGGCCGTCGGCATTGGTGCGCGTGCTGGTGATGCGCTGCGGGGGCGTCTGCGCCAGGTCGTAGAGTTCCACCCGCATGCCGCTGATGGGGCGGCCGGTGGTGAGGTTGAGTACATGGGTGCTGATGCCTGCCATGGCGTGCCTTTCGATGGGATTGCGATAGAGCGGTGCCGCGGCTGCTCAGCTGCCGCGCGAATAGGTGTAGCTCCAGGGGCCGAACTGGATCGGCAGGTGGATGCGCTGCGCGGCATCGGCGATCTGAAAGCGCACCGGCAGCTTGGAGAGGAATGGCGGGCGCGGCAGCCTGGCGCCCTTGGCGGCGAAATACTCATCCACATGCAGCAGCAGCTCGTAGCGGCCGGTGCGGTAGCTGTCGTCCACCAGCAGCGGCTCGTCGGCGCGGCCGTTGGCGTTGATGGTGAAGGAGCGCAGCAGCGCATAGGCCTCGCCGTCGAGGCGCGAGAAGTCGATGCGCAGGCCGGTGGCGGCCATGCCGTGGTAGGTGTCGATGGTGTGCACCGTCAGGCGCGGGCTGGCGCCGTGCAGCGAAATCGGGCCGCTGCTCTGCGCCGGTGCGGCCGGCGGCGGGGCATCGGCTGCCAGCGCGCCGCGCGCGGCCGCCAGGGCCGAGGCGCCGAGCGCCATGCCGGACAGGGCGAACCGCCGGCGCGACGGCGCCAGCGGAGCTTGCAAGAGGTTGGATGGCATGCTCGGTGTCTCCTTCAGGGGTTGTTCTTGCGGCGCTGGATGCGGGCCACGAAAGCGATGGCGAGAATGGCCGCCAGCGCCTCGACGATGGCCACCAGGTACAGGCCCGGCGCGACCTTGCCGGTCGAGGCCTTGATCACGCCCATCAGGTAGGGGGCGCCGAAGCCGGCCAGGTTGGCGACCGAGTTGATCAGCGCCACGCCCACCGCAGCGGCGCCGCCGCTCAGCAGCATGTTCGGCATCTGCCAGAACACCGGGATGGCGCTCATGGTGCCCACCAGGGCCAGCACCATGGCGCTCAGCGCCAGCAGCACCGGAATGCTGCCCATGCCCATGGTGACCGCCAGCACCAGCATGCCCACCGCGCCGAGCAGGGCCGAGCCCGCGAAGTGCCAGCGCACCTCGCCGCGCTGGTCCGAATGGCGGCCGTTGATGATCATGCCGGCCGCGCCCAGCAGGTAGGCGGCGCCGGCGATCCAGCCGACTTCCATCGGCGAGCTGAAGCCGGCCTCGCGGATCACCGTGGGTATCCAGAAGGTCAGCGTGGAGTTGGCGCACAGCAGGCAGAAGAAGACCGCGATCAGCAGCCACACCATGGGGTTGCCGAACAGGGTGCGCCAGTCGCTGTGGCGCTCGCCCTGGGCCTTTTGGTCGAGTTCGAGCTGCTGGCGCACCACGGCGCGGTCCGCATCGCTGAGCCACTTGGCCTGCTCGGGGCGGTCGGTCATGTAGAAATAGGCGAAGATGCCGGCCAGCACCGAGGGGATGCCCTCGATGATGAACAGCCACTGCCAGCCATGCATGCCGTGCGCGCCGGCTGCCCAGGTCATGATGCCGCCGGCCAGCGGGCCGCCGATGACGCCGGCGATCGCCGAGGCCGACATGAAGGTGCCGAAGGCCTTGGCGCGGCGCTTGGAGGGGTACCAGTAGGTCAGGTACAGGATGATGCCCGGGTAGAAGCCCGCCTCGAACACCCCCATCAGAAAGCGCAGGAGGTAGAACTGGGCCGGCGTGCTGACCCAGGCCTGCATGATGCAGATGAGGCCCCAGCCGATGGTGATGCGCATCACCGTCTTCTTGGCGCCGATCTTCTGCAGCAGCATGTTCGACGGCACCTCGAACAGGAAGTAGCCGATGAAGAAGATGCCGGCGCCCAGGCCGTAGACCGCCTCGCTGAACTTCAGGTCGTCCAGCATCTGCAGCTTGGCGAAGCCGATGTTCACCCGGTCCAGCCAGGCCAGCACCCACAGCACGCCGAGAAAGGGCAGCAGGCGCCAGGAAATCTTGGAATAGGTGGCGTTCACCTGGTCGTCGGCGGCAGGCATGCCGGTCGCCGGTAGGGTCTGAGCACTCATAATGGGGTCCTTGTCTCCAACAGTTATCTGCGTTTTCACGGCTGCATGGTCGCGGCTTGGCCTCTTGAGCGAAACTGCGCAGCATCTATAGACCGAATAGCAAAGCGCATATACCCCATGCGCGGCGGCCCAGGAGCACGGCTTGTCACGAAACGAGGATGCCTTCGATACCTACCTGCTGCGGGTGCTGTGCACGCTGATCAGCGAGCAGAGCGTGTCGCGCGCGGCGATCCGGCTGGACCAGTCGCAGCCGGCGATCAGCGCGGCGCTCAGGCGGCTGCGGCTGCTGTTCGGCGATCCGCTGCTGGTGCGCGACAAGAACCGCATGGTGCCCACCGCGCGTGCCTTGCTGGCGGCCGACCAGGCCCGCGCGGCGCTGGAGCTGATCGACGGCATGGTCAATGCCGGCAAGGCGTTCGCAGCCGAGAGCACCCAGCTGCGCTTCACCATCGCCACGCCCGACTACCTGGCGCCGCCTTTCCTCGCGCGGGTGACCCAGGCCCTGCGGGCTCAGGCGCCGGGCGCCCGGCTGGCGGTGCTGCCGCTGGGCCCGCAGTTCGACTACGAGCAGGCGCTGCAAAGCGGCGAGATCGACATCGTGATCGGCAACTGGCCCAGCCCGCCCGAGCACCTGCACATGTCCACCCTGCTCGAAGACGAGGTGGTCTGCCTGATGGACGCCGCCCACCCCTGGGCCGCGCCCGGCGAGCTGACGCCCGAGCGCTACCTGCAGGGCGCGCACATCGTGCCCACCCCCTATTCCATCGCGCAGCGCGGCGTGGTCGAGTCCAGCCTGGGCACCATGCGGGTCAGCCGCGACCGGCGGGTGCAGTGCTCGTATTTCGGGCTGGCGCCCGACCTGCTGGTGGGCACCGACTTGCTGATGACCACGGCCCGCCACTTCGCCGCATACCATGCCAGGCGGCTGCCGCTGCGCATCGTGCCGCTGCCCATGGGCCCCCGCGCCATGCGCTTTTACCTGCTGTGGCACGCGTCGCAGCACCGCCTGGCCTCGCACACCTGGCTGCGCGGGGTGCTGAGCGCAGCCGCCCAGGCGCTCAGCGCCGCCTGAGCTGTTATACCGCCTATAACAATCCGCCACTGGGAAAGCCGCGGGGTGGCTACCTACACTGGCCGGCATGACGAGCAACCCCACCCCCCTGACCCTCGCCGCGCTCAATGCCATGGCGCCCGAGCATTTTGTCGCCGCCCTGGGCGAAGTCTTCGAGTACGCCCCCTGGGTGGCGCAGGCCGCCGCCGCGCAGCGCCCCTTCGCCAGCGTGCAGGACATGCATCGCCGCATGATGGCGGTGGTGCAGTCCAGCCCGCGCGAGCAGGTGGTGCGATTTCTGTGCGGCCACCCGGAGCTGTCGGCGCAGGCGGTGAATGCCGGCACGCTGACCAGCGACTCGCAGCAGGAGCAGCAGGGCGCCGGCCTGGGCGACCTGCCGCCCGACCAGGCGGTGCGCCTGACTGCGCTGAACCAGGCCTACCGCGACCGGCACGGCTTTCCCTTCATTGCCTGCGTGCGCCACTACACCCGCGCCGGCCTGTTCGCCGAACTGGGCTCGCGCAGCGGGCGCGATACCGAGGGCGAACTGGCCGAGGCCCTGCGCCAGATCGGCTTCATCACCGGCCTGCGCCTGCAGCAGCGGGTGCAGGCGGGCTGAAGCACGCAAAAAAGCCGCGGCCGCGGCTTTTTTCGAAGGGGCCGGTACCTGCCCGCTTTACGGATACAGGCCGCGCATCTCGCGCGCATGCAGCATGCGCTGGCAGGCCACGATGAAGGTGGCGGTGCGCAGCGTCACGCCGTGCTGCTGGGCCACCTGCCAGATGGAGGCGAAGGCCTCCTGCATGATGCGCACCAGGCGGGCGTTGATCTCGTCCTCGCTCCAGAAGAAGCTGGAGAAGTCCTGCACCCATTCGAAGTAGCTCACCGTCACGCCGCCGGCGTTGGCGATCACGTCGGGCAGCACCAGCACGCCCTTGTCGTTGAGGATGTCGTCGGCCTCGGTGGTGGTGGGGCCGTTGGCGCCTTCGATCACCATCTTGGCCTTGATCTGGCCGGCATTGTCCTTGGTGATCTGGCCTTCGAGCGCGGCGGGGATCAGGATGTCGCAGTCCACGCCCCAGAAGTCCTTGGCGTCCATGGCCTCGCCGCCGGCGAAACCGCCCACGCCGCCCTTGGCCGCCACGTGGGCCAGCAGCGCCGGCACGTCGAAGCCCTTGGCATTGCGGATGGTGCCGGTGTGGTCCTGCACGGCCACCACCTTGGCGCCGGCGTCGGCAAACAGCTTGCCGGCCGTGCCGCCCACGTTGCCGAAACCTTGCACGGCCACGCGCGCACCTTCGATGGACAGGCCGGTCAGCTTGGCAGCTTCCACGCCCACGGTGAACACGCCGCGGCCGGTGGCCTCGACGCGGCCCAGCGAACCGCCCAGGTCCACCGGCTTGCCGGTGACCACGCCGGTGGCGGTGGCGCCGGTGTTCATGGAATAGGTGTCCATCATCCAGGCCATGATCTGGCCGTTGGTGTTCACGTCAGGAGCCGGGATGTCCTTGGAGGGGCCGATCAGCAGGCCGATCTCGCTGGTGTAGCGGCGCGTCAGGCGCTCGAGCTCGCCGCGCGACAAGGTCTTGGGATCGACGCGGATACCGCCCTTGGCGCCGCCGTAGGGCACGTTGACCGCTGCGTTCTTGACCGACATCCAGGCCGACAGGGCCATGACTTCGGACAGGGTCACGTCCTGGTGGAAGCGCACGCCGCCCTTGCCGGGGCCGCGGCTCAGGTTGTGCTGCACGCGGTAGCCTTCGTAGTGGGCGATGGTGCCGTTGTCCAGCTCGATCGGCACATCCACGATCAGGATGCGCTTGGGGCGCTTGAGCGTTTCGACCCAGCGCGCCAGGTGACCCAGGTAGGGTGTCACGCGGTCGACCTGCTGCAGGTAGATGCCCCAGGGGCCGAGGTGGTCGGCCTGCAGATAGGACGGCAGCGGGTGTGCTGGGTGCTTCGAGGGCGCGCTTTTGGCGCTGGTCGGTTTGGCGGTCATGGCCAGTCTCGTTGTGGAAAGACCTACAGCTTACGAGTGCGGCCAGGCCTTGTCCAAGGCCGGATGGCAAAGGAATTATGCATTCAATGCATGAGATTGATTAAAAAATAATCAATCCCTGCAGCGCATCCGCATCCGCTCACAGCTGGATGTGCGCCTTGCGGATGATCTCGGCATTGCTATGGCTCTCCTTGCGCAGCAGCGCGGCGAAGGCGTCCGGCGCCAACTGCAGCGGCACGTTGTCGGTGCTGCGCATCAGCTGCCGGATGTCGTCCTGCTGCAACTGGGCGTGGATGGTGCGGGCCAGCTGCTCGATGATGGCGGGCGGCGTCTTGCCCGGCGCCATGAAGCCGAACAGCGAGGTCAGGTTGGCCTCGGGCACGCCGAGCTCGGCCAGCGTGGCGGCCTGCGGCTGGTTGGGCGCGCGCTGCGGCCCGGTGGTGGCCAGCAGGCGCAGCGTGCCTTGCTGCAGCAGGCCGTTGATGGTGCCGAACGGGTTGCCGAGCATGATCTCGAAGTGCCCGCCCACGGCGTCGTTCACCGTCTGGCCCACGCCCTTGTAGGGCACGTGGATCATCCGTATTCCCAGCTGGGCCTGGATCTGCTCCAGCATGATGTGCCCCACCGAGCCTATGCCCGAGGTGGCGAAGCGGATGCTGTCGGGCCGGGCCCTGGCCTGGGCGACCAGCTCGTCCCAGCTCTTGCCGGTGAAGGCCGGGGTGGCCAGCACGTAGACCGGCGAGTACATCATCGGCGCGACCGCGGCGATGTCCTTTTGCGGGTCGTAGGGCAGCTTCATCAGGTGCGGCGACAGCGTGAGCGGGCTGATCGCGCTGAGCGCCAGCAGGTAGCCGTCGGGCTGGGCGCGCGCCATCTCGGCCATGCCCAGCGTGCCGCCGGCGCCGGCCTTGTTCTCCACCACCAGCGGCTGGCCCAGGGCCTTGCCCATCTGCTCGCACAGCTTGCGGCCCACGTTGTCGGTGATGCCGCCCGCGGCGTATGGGATGACGATGCGGATCGGCTTGCTCGGCCAGTGGCCGCCGGTCTGCGCGGTGGCGGCCCAGGGGGCGGCAAGGGCGGCGAGGGCGAGGAGATGGCGTCGTTGCATGCAGGGCTTTCTGGGTGGATGCGGCGCTCAGGCGCCGGACGGGGCGGGTGGATGGGCTGGCGGCGCACCGGCCGGCAGGTCGCGCACGTGGATGTCCATCTGCGGGAAGGCGATCGCGATGCCGGCCGCCGCCAGCCGTTCGTTGATGCGGCGATTGAGGTCGTGGCGCACCTGCAGCCGGTCGCCCACCGTGCCCACATAGGCGCGCAGCTCGAATTTCTGGCCGCTGCCCTCCAGCGCCATGAACCAGCAGTTCGGCGCGGGCTCGCGCAGCACCTGGGGATGCTCGCGGGCAATGGCCAGCAGCATCTCGCGCACCTGCTCCGCGTCGCTGCCATGGGCCACGGATAGATGGATGACCAGGCGGGTGACGTCGTCGCTCAGCGTCCAGTTGGTCACGTCGCTGGTGATGAAGGTCTTGTTCGGGATGACGATTTCCTGGTTGTCGAAATCCAGCACCGTGGTGGCGCGGGTGCGGATGCGCGTGACCGTGCCGGTGTGCACGTTGATGGTGATGACGTCGCCCACGCGAAAGGGCCGCTCCACCAGCAAGATCAGCCCCGAGACGAAGTTGGCGAAGATCTCCTGCAGGCCGAAGCCCAGGCCCACGGTGAGCGCTGCGGCCATCCACTGCAGCTGGCCCCAGCGCAGGCCCAGCAGCGAGAAGGCGGTCACCGTGCCCGCGATGCTGATGATGTAGCGCGCCAGCGTGGCCGTGGTGTAGCGCGCGGAGCTGCTGATGTGCCGCGAGGCCGACAGCATCACCTCCAGCAGGCCGGGCAGGTTGCGCGCCAGGCTGAAGGTGAGCAGCAGGATCAGCACGGCCAGCAGCATGTCCATCAGGCTCACCGGGGCGGCATGGGCCACGCCGTCGCTGCCGGTGTTGGTGGTGTACCAGAGCACCACACCCTCGAAGCGCAGCAGCGCCGGCAGCACCCGCGACCAGGCATAGAGCAGGCTGAGCACGATCAGCACCCGCTGCAGCAGGCCCAGCAGCCGGTGCGCCTGCGTGCTCACCGTGACCAGGGCCATCTGGCTTTCCTCGTCCGGTGGCGGGGCCTTGCCCGCGTCCGCGGGGCCGCCGCTCATGGCCTGGGTGGCGGCTTCGCGCAGCCGGCTCAGCGCCAGGCGCCGCTCGCCCAGCAGCAGCCAGCGCCGCAGCAGGCCGACCACCACCTCGGCCGCGGTCAGGAACACGAAGCTGCCCAGCAGCGCCTGGATGAATTCAGTGGCGGTGTACACATAGCCCAGCGCGGTGCCGACGGCCACGCCGGCCAGCAGCAGCATGAGCGCGCCGGCCAGCCACCGCGCCCAGGCCGGGCCCGGCGGCTGCGCGCCGCGCCGCAAATGGTTCCAGGCCATCCATGCCAGGCCCAGCGCCAGCACCAGGATGGACAGGCGCCCCCAGGTGCTGATGGCGATGTCGTCGTGGCTGAAGAAGGCCATCCCGCCCAGCAGTTCGGTGGGCACGATCAGCCAGGTGGCGCGGCGCACCAGCTGGCGCCGCGCCCGCACGCGCGCGGGCTGCCAGCCGAAATGGGCCAGCGCCAGCCCGCCGGGGCGAAACAGCGCGTTGAGCAGCGTCGCCACGAAGATGAAGTCGCTGAGCTGCTCCAGCGTGCGGCCCAGCGGCTCGAGCGCGGCGCCCTGCGTGTCCGAGGCCTGCATCAGAGCGCCCAGGGCCGCGGTGGCGAAGCTCCAGGGCAGGGCGTACAGCAGGCTCCAGCCCAGCGCGATCAGGCTCAGGCCGAAATGGTCCTGCGCGAAATTGCCCACGCGCTGCGCAATCGCGTGCAGCCGCCGCGATGCATAGCGGCGCAGCCCGAGCAGCAGTGCCACGACCGTGGCGATGGCGCCATAGGCCAGGGGATCTTCCGCCACGCTGGCCGCCAGCGCGCGGGTGGTGGCCCACGGCGAGCTGTTCGTGAGGGACGGGCCGTCCTGCAGCGTGGCGCGCCATTCTTGCAGCCAGGTGGCGTCCATGGCCCTGTGGCTGGGGAACCATAGCAGCTCCTTGTCCATCACCTGCACCAGCTCGCCGCTGCTGCGCAGCGCCGACTGCAGCATGTCGTCGGTCTGCTCCAGCACCGCGATGCGGCGCAGCAGCACCGGCTGCAGCTGGTCGACCAGCGCGAGCTGGCGGCCCATCAGCGCAGTCCGCTGGGCGGCGGTGCCGGCGTCGTCCGCATCGGGCTGCGCCGCCACGCCATCGGCCTGGGCGGCGGCCGGGGCCGTGCCGTTGAGGTTGAAGCGCCATTCGTTGGAGTTGAACAGCGCCAGGCGCAGTTCGGCCAGGTGGCGCTGTATGTTCTTGCGCCGGGCCTTGACCGCGTTGTCCGTGGGCAGCGCCATGCGCTGCCTCCACAGCCACTGGCCCACGGTGGCGCCGGTGCCGCCCAGGCGCAGGCGGGCCTGGGTGTCGCGCAGCGCCGAGGCGAGCTGGTCGCGGCGGTATTCGTCGCTCGCCAGGGTCTGGCGCTCCTGGGCCAGGCGGTTGGTGTAGTCCAGTATTTGCGCGGCCAGCGCGGCGTTGCGCTGCGCCAGCTCGCGCAGCGCGGGGTCGGCCGCGCCGGCCTGGGCGGCCGCTGCATCGGCGGCCTCCTTGGCCTGCTGCTCCAGCTGCTGGCGGCTGCGCTCGGCAATGCGCTGGTTCAGCCAGGCCACGCGCGGCGTGCGCTCCAGCAGTTCGAGGCGGCGCGATTGCAGCTGCACGTCCAGCAGGCGCTGGCGGGCCTCGACGGTGGCCTGCTCCTCCTGGCGCAGCGCCAGCTCCAGCGTGGCGCGCCGGTGTTCGGCGCTGCGCCGCAGCTGGCGGGCCTGGGTGAGCGCGGCCGGCTCGCCGGGCTCGGCCGTCACCGGCTCGGCGCTTTCCTGCACGCGCCGCTGCAGCAGCGGCAGGTCGGCCCGCGCCGGGCCGGGCTGCGATACCAGGTCGGCCTGGTCGGCCGCGGTCTTCTCGATGCCGGTCTTGAGCGCCGCGATGGCCTGGCGCTCGTCGGCCAGCAGGCGTTCGAGCACATCCATGCCGGCATTGGCCGGAATGCGCTCCTTCCAGCGCTCGAACAGGCCGGCCAGCTCCGCGTCGCTCAGCGGCGCGGGCGCCGCGGACACAGGGGCTTGCACCCGGGCGCGCAGGCGGTCGAGCTCCTGCGCCAGCGCGTCGGCCTCCTTGGTGGCGGCATCGGCCGCATCCAGCTGGGCCTGGACTGCCTTGCGGCGCTCCTCGTCCAGGCTGGGGCTGCTCAGGCTGGCGCGCAGCGCACCCAGCGCGCCCGCCTGCGTGGGCAGGCGGGGCGTGGAATCGGGCTGCGCGGCGCTGGCCAGCAGCGGCAGCAGCGCGCCCAGCAGGGCCAGCCTGGCAAGGCGGGGCAGCGCAGAAATCAAAGCCCGGATGGCCTGCATCGATACCATTTCAGCGTAGGGAGACCTGTGCAACTGTACGCCATGCCAAGCAGGCAGTCATTGTTATAAAAATGATAGCTGTAAGCGATTGATACATAAGGGGTATGGCTTGATTTTTCTTGAATCAAGCGGCGCCGCCCATCCATTGTCGTGCCAGCTGCACGTAGCGGCGCGCGGCCAGCCCCTGCGGATGCTCCCGCGACCAGACCACGTCCACATGCAGGCTGACGCCATTGCTCAGGTTCTCGAACTCGATCGCCACCAGCGCGCCCGACTGCACCGAGGGCTGGATCAGCTGGCGCGGCAGCAGGCCCCAGCCCAGGGCGGCGCAGATCATGCTCATGGCCGCCCAGTGGTTGTCGGTGCGCCAGATGTCACGGGCGTAGGCGAGGCGGCTGTCCGTCACGCTCCAGTCGCGGCTAGCCACCACGATCTGGCGCGTGTTCACGAGATGGTGCTCGCGCAGCAGCACCGGCGCGCCGCCATCCGTCGGGTCCGCCGGGCTTGCGTGGCCCGCCCTGGCGGCCTGCATCACCGGATGGCTGGGCGCGATGACCGCGAGCAGCGTGTCTTCGCCGATCTCCTGGAAGCCCTCGCGCCCGTCGATGCTCGGGCGCTCGAACACGATGGCCAGCTGGGCGCGGCCGCTGTGCAGCATGGCCATCGCATCGGCCTGCGGCGCGGTCAGCACCTCGACATTGAGCTGCGGGTATTCGCTGGTGAGGGTGGCGAGCGGCACCGTCCACGGCGCGGACAGCAGCTCGGGCGCGATGGCCAGCGTCAGCCGGCTCTCCAGCCCCTGCTCCAGCGCCAGCGCATGCGTGTTGAGCTGCTGCAGCTGGGTGGCCAGCAGCCGGGCCTGGGGCTCCAGCGCCCGGGCCGCGGGCAGCGGCACCGGCTCGCGGCCGCTGCGCTCGAACAGCGGCAGGCTCAGCTCCGCTTCCAGCTGGGCGATGCACATGCTCACGGCCGAAGGCACCCGCCCCAGCGCCCGCGCGGCGGCCGAGAACGAGCCCCGGTCGAGCACGGCCAGGAAGACCTGGATGTTGTCAGAAGTAAAGGCCATGGTGAAGGAGTGCGGTTTATCTATCAATATAAATGAAAGATTATGACTTTATATTTCAGTATTGTGGATATACCATGCCGGCCATGTCAACACAAATGCTATCCAAACCCGTTCTCTGGTCGCTGCAGGGGCCGATGCGCCGCGTCGCCTACATGGGGCTGTACGAGTTGATCGCCGTCGTGGTCGCCACCGCCGGGCTGGCCGCCGCCACTGGCCAGGGCGCCCTGCATTCGGGCGCGATCTCGGTGGTGTCGTCGGCCATCGCCCTGGTCTGGAACCTGGTGTGGAACACGCTCTTCGAGCGCTGGGAAGCGCGCCAGAGCGTGCGCGGGCGCAGCCTGGGCCGGCGCATCGCGCATGCCCTCGGCATGGAGGGCGGCCTGGTCTTCATGCTGGTGCCGCTGTTCGCCTGGTGGTTCCAGGTGTCGCTGTGGGAGGCGCTGGTGATGGATATTGGCCTGCTGCTGTTCTTCCTGGTCTATACCTTCGTCTTCAACTGGTGTTTCGACCGGGTGTTCGGCCTGCCGGCCGCGGCCCAGTAAGCGGTGTGGCGAGGAAATGGCGCGGGACAGCTGTTACCTCCGGTCACGCCGCGCGGGCCCGGCTGTGATTAGACTCGCAGCCCGATGAATGCAAGATGGGAGTGTTCATGGATCCGATAGACAGCCGCCAGGCCAGCACCGGCAGCGAGCCGGGCGGCATGCCCTGGGACCAGCTGTTGCGCGCCGAGATGATTGCGCAGGCCATCTGGGCCGTGGTTTTCGGCGCGGGCACCATCGCCGCGATCATGCTGCTGGGCAGCAAATAGCCCTGGCTTGGCCATGCTCCCGCAGCGCCCTGGGGAGCGCGCTAAAATGGCGCTCCCCTCCGAGGAGCGTTGCAGCGCCCGTGCCTTGAGCCCGGCGTCAGGCTCGGAGGCAGCCTGGTATCCGCAACGACGCTCACCTGTTGAGATGCCCTGAAAACACAGGTGAGCCGTATGTCTGCCGCAGTCCCCACGTCGCCCATTTCCGTTCCCCCCATGCGCCTGTCGGGCCTTGAGCCCGTGTTGATTGGCGAGGGCACGCTGTTCGTCAACGTGGGCGAGCGCACCAACGTCACCGGCTCCAAGGCCTTTGCGCGCATGATCCTGGGCGAGCAGTACGAGGAGGCGCTATCGGTGGCGCGCCAGCAGGTGGAAAACGGCGCCCAGGTGATCGACGTGAACATGGACGAGGCCATGCTCGACAGCAAGGCCGCGATGGTGCGTTTCCTGAACCTCATCGCTTCCGAGCCCGACATCGCCAAGGTGCCGGTGATGGTGGATTCGTCCAAGTGGGAAGTGATCGAGGCCGGCCTGCGCTGCCTGCAGGGCAAGGGCATCGTCAACTCCATCTCGATGAAGGAGGGCGTGGACAAGTTCAAGCACGAGGCCAAGCTGATCAAGCGCTACGGCGCCGCCGCGGTGGTCATGGCCTTCGACGAGCAGGGCCAGGCCGATACCTACCAGCGCAAGATCGCGATCTGCGAGCGCGCCTACCGGGTGCTGGTCGACGAGGTGGGCTTCGCGCCCGAGGACATCATCTTCGACCCCAACATCTTCGCCGTGGCCACGGGCATCGAGGAGCACAACAACTACGCGGTCGAGTTCATCGAGGCCACGCGCTGGATCAAGCGGCATCTGCCGGGCGCCAAGGTGAGCGGCGGCGTGTCGAACGTCTCCTTCAGTTTCCGCGGCAACGACCCGGTGCGCGAGGCCATCCATACCGTGTTCCTGTACCACGCCATCCAGGCGGGCATGGACATGGGCATCGTCAACGCCGGCATGGTCGGCGTCTATGACGACCTGGAGCCCGAGCTGCGTGAGCGCGTGGAAGACGTGGTGCTGAACCGCCGCCCCGACGCCGCCGAGCGCCTGCTGGAGATCGCCGAGGCCGCCAAGGGCGCGGCCAAGGACGACAGCAAGAAGCTCGAATGGCGCGGCACGCCCGAGCACCCCAAGACCGTGGGCGAGCGCCTGTCGCACGCGCTGGTGCACGGCATCACCGATTTCATCGTCGCCGATACCGAAGAGGCCTACCAGCAGATCGTGGTGCAGGGCGGCGGCCGGCCGCTGCATGTGATCGAGGGCCCGCTGATGGACGGCATGAACATCGTCGGCGACCTGTTCGGCGCGGGCAAGATGTTCCTGCCCCAGGTGGTCAAGAGCGCGCGCGTGATGAAGCAGGCGGTGGCCCACCTGATTCCCTACATCGAGGAAGAAAAGCGCCAGCAGGAGGCCGCGGGCATGGACGTGTCCAGCAAGGGCAAGATCGTCATCGCCACCGTCAAGGGCGACGTGCACGACATCGGCAAGAACATCGTCACCGTGGTCCTGCAGTGCAACAACTTCGAGGTCATCAACATGGGCGTGATGGTGCCCTGCCACGAGATCCTGGCGCGCGCCAAGGCCGAGGGCGCGGACATCATCGGCCTGTCGGGCCTGATCACGCCCAGCCTCGAAGAGATGCAGTACGTCGCCGGCGAGATGGACAAGGACGACTACTTCCGCATCAAGAAGATCCCGCTCCTGATCGGCGGCGCCACCTGCTCGCGCGTGCACACGGCCGTGAAGATCGCGCCCAAGTACGACGGCCCGGTGGTCTACGTGCCCGATGCCTCGCGCAGCGTCAGCGTGGCCCAGAGCCTGCTCGGCGAGAACAAGCGGGAATACCTGGCCGAGGTGATGGCCGACTATGACAAGGTGCGCCACCAGCACGCCAATAAGAAAAAGACTCCGCTGTGGCCGCTGGACAAGGCCCGCGCCAATGCCACCGTGCTCGACTTCGCCGCCCACCCGCCGGTGGCGCCGCGCGCGCTGGGGCGGCGCGTGTTCAAGAATTTCGACCTGGCCGAGATCGCCCAGTACATCGACTGGGGCCCGTTCTTCCAGACCTGGGACCTGGCCGGGCCCTACCCAGCCATCCTCGACGACGAGATCGTCGGCGAGGAGGCGCGCAAGGTGCTGGCCGATGCCAAGGCCATGCTCAAGAAGATCATCGAAGGCCGCTGGCTCACCGCCAACGGCGTGATGGCCTTGTACCCCGCCAACCGCGTGGGCGACGACATCGTGTTCTACAGCGACGAATCGCGCAGCACCGAGCTGATGACCTGGTACGGCCTGCGCCAGCAGACCGAAAAGCAGGTGATCGATGGTGTGATGCGCCCCAGCCGTTGCCTGTCGGACTTCGTGGCTGGCAAGGACTCGGGCATTGCCGACTACGCCGGCCTGTTCGCCGTCACGGCCGGCATCGGCGCCGAGAAGAAGGACAAGGAGTTCCAGGACGCGCTGGACGACTACTCCGGCATCATGTTCAAGGCCCTGGCCGACCGCCTGGCCGAGGCCTTCGCCGAATGCCTGCACGAGCGCGTGCGCAAGGACCTGTGGGGCTACGCGGCCGATGAGCGGCTCAGCAACGAGCAGCTCATCAAGGAGCAGTACCAGGGCATCCGCCCCGCGCCCGGCTACCCGGCCTGTCCGGACCACACCGCCAAGACCGATCTGTTCAGGCTGCTCGACGCCAAGGAGATCGGCATGGAGCTGACCGACAGCCTGGCCATGTTCCCGGCCTCGAGCGTCAGCGGCTTCTACCTGGGCAGCCCCGAAGCCACCTACTTCAACGTGGGCCAGATCGGCGAGGACCAGGTGGAGGACATGGCCGCGCGGCGCGGCATGGATGTGGCCGAGCTGCGGCGGCGGCTGGCGCCGAACCTGGGCTGAGGCAAGAGCCCCCTCATGGAGGGGCGGCGACCACATGCAATCGCGAGCGTGGGGTGCTATTTTCTATTCATTCAATCGTCTATCCAGTGGTAGAGGTCATTGAATTTTCAGAAAAAAAATGAATTGATTTATATTCATTGATCTATTCATTCTGACATTCATCCAATGGGCGCATCTGCCATTCCCCACGCCGATGCCATGCTGGCGGCGCTGCGCAGAAGCGGTGCCCCCATGCGCAGCGCCGATCTGCAGCGGCAGCTGGGCATCAGCCAGCCCACCGCATCGCGGGCGCTGGCGGCGCTGGTGCTGGCCGGGCAGGCCTGCAAGCTGGGCCAGGGGCGTGGCCTGCGATACGGCCTGCCGCGCCACATCGGCGGGTTGGGGCATTCCATTGCCGTGGCCCAGGTGGACCGCCAGGGGGGCGTGCAGTCCCTGGGCAGCCTGCTGGCGCTGCAGGGCGGAGGCTTCTGGGTGGAAGGCGAGGCGCTGCGCAAGCCATTGGGCGGCGAGGCCTATCACGACGGCCTGCCCTGGCTGGTCCAGGATATGCGGCCACAGGGTTTTCTGGGCCGCAGCCTGGCCCGAGTCCATGCCGGGCACAGCCTGGGGCCCGATCCGCGGCAATGGAGCGATGACGACTTGCTGCGCGCCATTGGCGCCTGGGGCGATGACCTGCCTGGCAATCTCATCGTGGGCGAGGCGGCACTGCAGCGCCACCTGCAGGGCAGCCGTTCCCCCTTGCCGCTGGCCGCGCCCGAGGACTATCCGGCCTTGGCCGCCGCGGCCATGGCCGGCGCCGTGCCGGGCTCCAGCGCGGGCGGCGAGCAGCCCAAGTTCTGCTGCCTGGATGGGCAGGGGCGCAGCTGGATCGTGAAGTTCTCGCCGGCTGGCGACAACCCCGTGGCGCAGCGGGTGCGGCATCTGCTGCGCTGCGAGCATCTGGCGCTGCAGGTGCTGCGCGAGGCGGGGCAGCCGGTCGCGCTCACCCGGTGCTTCGAGCGCGAAGGCCGTGTGTTCATGGCTGCACTGCGGTTTGATCGAACGGCGCCCGATCTATCAGGCCATGCCTATGCGCCGGGCCGCATAGGCATGGCCTCGCTGCAGGCCTACAACGCTGAATATGCGGGTCCGGTGGACCAATGGGCCAGGACTGCGCAGCGCCTGCGCGAGCGTGGCCTGCTCAGCGGGCAGGCTGCCCGCAGCCTGAAGCTCTGGGACGCGTTTGGCCAGCTGATCGCCAATACCGACCGGCACTATGGCAATGTCTCGTTACTGTGGGATGGGCGCCGCTGGGCGTTGGCGCCTTGCTACGACATGTTGCCGATGCGCTTCATGCCGGTGCAAGGCGAGGTGCCGGCCTGGGAATGGGACATGCAGGCGGTGCAGCCCAGCGCGGCGACGCTGGAGGTCTGGCCCGACGCGCAGGCATTGGCGCGCAGGTTCTGGGCGCAGGTGCCGCCGGCATAGTTGCAGCGCTTGTTACAGTTGGCTGCGTCAATATCCCGTAAATCCAAACCCCTGCGGAATGCTGCTGCCGCACAATGGCGCAGGTTTTCAGTCTGAGTAGTATGCGTTTTCTCGAAAAGGTGCCGGCGCTGGCGCGCCGCGGATGGCAATGGCTGCGCAGCCGCGGCAAAAAGCAGTGGCTGCTGATGGCCGCCGCGCTGCCGGCATTGCTGCTGCTGTACGTGCTGGTGCTGATCCCGTTCACACCGTCGATCAGCGATATCAAGAAGGCCAAGCTGGAGGCGCCCACACAGCTGCTGTCGGCCGACGGCAAGGTGCTGGCCCAATATCGCCGCTCCAACCGCGAATGGGTGGCGCTGAAGGATATCTCGCCCAATGTCATCAATGCGCTGATCGCCACCGAGGACCACCGCTTCTACCAGCACCATGGCCTCGACTGGCGGCGCACGCTGGCGTCGGTGGTGCACACCGCCACCGGCCGGCCGCAGGGCGGCTCCACCATCACGCAGCAGCTGGCGCGCAACCTGTTTCCCGAAGAGGTGGGGCGGGCGCGTTCGCTCAACCGCAAGCTCAAGGAGGCGATCACCGCCTTCAAGATCGAGTCTTCGTACTCCAAGGATGAGATCCTGGAGACCTACCTCAACACTGTGCCCTTCCTGTACAACGCCTTCGGCATCGAGATGGCGGCACGCACCTATTTCGACAAATCGGCCGACGAGCTGAACGTACAGGAGGCCGCCACCCTGGTGGGCATGCTCAAGGGCACGAGCTACTACAACCCGGTGCAGAACCCCGAGCGCGCCAAGGAGCGCCGCAACACCGTGCTGGCGCAGATGTACAAGCACGGCAAGCTCAGCGACATCGAGTTCGGCGCGCTCAAGACCCGGCCCATCAAGCTCGACTTCGAGCGCCAGGACGAAACCGTGGGCAGCGCGCCGCATTTTGCGCAGCAGCTGCGCAAATGGCTGATCGACTGGGCCGACGCGCACGACTACAACATCTATGCCGACGGCCTGGTGGTGCACACCACCATCGACTCGCGCGTGCAGGCCTGGGCCAACCAGGCGGTGGCGCGCCAGGGACAGCAGCTGCAGAAGATTGCCAACGGCCTGTGGGGGCCGCGCAGCCAGTGGAATGCCAAGAACCCGCAGCTGGCCAGCTTCGTGCGCGAAAGCGCGGCCTACCGCCAGGCGCTGCAGGGCGGCGCCGACAAGGACGAGGCGCTCAAGGCCTTGCTGGCCGACGGCGACTTCATGGCCAAGCTGCGCGAGGAAAAAACCCGCGTGCAGGCCGGCTTCATGGCCATGGACCCGCGCAACGCCCATGTGCTGGCCTGGGTGGGTAGCCGCGACTTCGCGCTCGATCCGTTCGACCATGTCGCGCAGGCGCGGCGCCAGCCGGGCTCCACTTTCAAGCCCTTCGTCTACGGCGCGGCCCTGCTCAATGGCGCGGTGCCCAGCGACACGCTGATGGACCAGCCCGTGGACATCGTGCTCGCCGGCGGCCAGCACTGGCGGCCCAGCGACGGCGGCCCGCCATCCAACCAGCCGATGACGCTGGCCGACGGCCTGGCCTACTCCAAGAACACCATCACCGCCCAGGTGATGATACAGGTCGGCCCCGCCAAGGTGGCCAAGCTGGCCACCGCGCTGGGCGTGCGCCAGAGCCCGCTGGAGAGCGTGCCGGCGCTGGCGCTGGGCACCAGCCCCGTCACGCTGCAGGAGATGGTGACCGCCTACACCACGCTCGCCAATGGCGGCGGCTACCGGCCGCCGGTGATGGTCACCAGCATCACCGACCGCAACGGCCAGGTGCTGGAAGAGTTCGCGCCGCCCGATACCCAGCTGGCGCTGGATGTGGGCGTGGACTACGCGCTGGTGGACATGATGCGCGGCGTGATTGCGCGGGGCACCGGCCAGGGCGTGCGTCGCTGGGGCGTGCAGGGCGACTGGGCCGGCAAGACCGGCACCACGCAGGACAACACCGACGGCTGGTTCATGCTCATCCACCCGCAGTTCGTCGCGGGCGCCTGGGTCGGCTTCAACGACGGCCGCATCACGCTCAACGACTACTGGGGCCAGGGCGCGCACAGCGCGCTGCCCATCGTGGCCCAGGTGGCGGCACAGGCGCAGCGCGCCAAGCTGGTCGATACCGGCGCCCGCTTCGAGAAGCCGGCGGAGAACAACACCTTCGTGCAGCGTTTGCGCAGCTGGCTGCTGGGTTTTTCGACCGACAGCCGCCCGCAACCCGATCCGTTCGAGCATCCGCCCGCGGTGCAGGGCGGCGACAAGCTGCCGCCGGTGATCGATGACGAGCCCAAGCCCATCAACCGCCGCAGCGGTGGCGGCGAGGGGGACTTTGTGTTCGAGACCGCCCCTCCTGCGCCGAATGCCATTGCACCGCCCAGCCCGGTGCCGGTGCAGCAGGGCGTGGTGGTGCCCGGCGCACCGCCGCCCGACGCAGCCCGGCCGCCAGCCGGCGCCGATGGCATCGTATGGCGCCGGGCCACGCCCGAGCCCGAGGCGGCGGGCAGCCCGGGTGATGCCGGCATTGCGGCCAGCGAACTGCAGGCGCGATAGTTTGGGCGGCCTGCCAGGCCAGTACGTCGGCACAGGCTACGCCGCATACACCGGCTGGCCCGCCGCGCGCCGCCGGCGCAGCTCGGCCAGCATCTGGCTCTCGGAAAGCGGTAGCGCCCACACCGGCCGCAACTGGAAATGCGGCTGGTCGACGATGGACTTCCAGTTGCCGCCCCATTCCAGCCCCAGATCCATGCCCAGCGCGCCCACCGCCTTGTACTTGGCCGAATCGCCCAGGTAGCGGTTGCCCTCGAACACCCCCACGTCGAACGCGATGCCGAAATTGTGGTTCGAGTAGCCGCCGCGGGCCTTGGTGACGACGCTCCCAGGCGCGCTGCGCCCCTGCGCATACAGCGCATCCTGCTCCTCGTAGCTGCGCAGGCCGCTGATGATCCTGATGGTGATGCCCGCCGCCGCTGCCTTCTGCACCAGGGCGCGGGCCATGGGCCGCACCTCGGGCAGCAGCGTGGCGAGTGTTTTCTCGCTGCGCTCATCCACGAGGGTGATGGCTTGCGCGGGGGGCTGCCCATCGATCTTCTTTTGCACCAGCCGGGCATAGATGGCACCCCAGGTCTGGGGCCCGGCCTTGCCGTCCACGTCCACGCCCAGCGCCTCTTGCACGGCGGCGATCATCTCTTCGATACGCATGCTGGTCTCCTTGAACAGGTCTTTGTAGCGGCGAGACGCCATTGCAGGTCGGGAAATTGTCCACCTTCTGCAGCTCTTGAGCCAGCCCGTGGTTGCCGGCATTGGCCCACCGGTGTCGCAGGGGCTGGGTGGATGCGCGCAATCCTGATGGTCGCAAGCTTGGCATTGCGCTGAGCGCGCTTCGGTTAAGCCTACCCCAGCGCCGCCAGCACCTTGTAGAGGTAGGAGCGCGAAATCCCCAGCTCCTGCGCGGCCTGCTTCTTGTTGCCGCCGCAGCGGGCGATGGCCGCGAGGATGGCGCCGTGCTCCAGTGCCTTGAGGGGCGCGGCTGCAGGCAGCGGCCCGGCCGTGGCCAGCGGGGCGGGCGGTGCGGTGCTTGTCAGCGGGTCTTCGTGGCGCGCAAAGCTGCCCACCGTCAGCACCTGGCCATCGCAGAACACCAGCGCTTCCTCGACCCGCTGGCGCAGCTGGCGTACGTTGCCAGGCCAGGATTGCCGTGCCAGGTAGCCCGTGACATCCGGCGCGATGCGCGGCACGGCGATGCCGTTGCGCTCGCAGAAGGACTGGGCAAAGCGCTGCACCAGCGCCGGTATGTCCTCCAGGTGCTGGCGCAGCGCGGGCACGCGCAGCACCACGCCGCTCAGGCGGTAGAACAGGTCGAGGCGAAAGCGCCCGCCGTCGATCAGGGCGCGCAGGTCGCGGTGCGTGGCCGCCACGATGCGGAAATCCACGCGCCGCCCCGCCTGCCCGCCCAGGCGCTGCACATGCCGGTCTTCCAGCACGCGCAGCAGCTTGACCTGGATCTCCATCGGTATGTCGGCCACCTCGTCGAGGAACAGCGTGCCGCCCTCGGCCTGCTCCAGCTTGCCGGGCTGGCCCTGCTTGCGGCCGCCGGTGAAGGCGCCGGCCTCGTAGCCGAAAAGCTCGGATTCGATCAGCGTCGCCGGCAGCGCGGCAAGGTTCAGGCTCACCAGCGGCGCCTGGGCGTCGCGCCCGCGTGCATGCAGGGCCTGGGCCACCAGTTCCTTGCCGCTGCCGCTTTCGCCGAGGATGAGCACGGGCACGTCCAGCGGCGCCACCGCATCGATCTCGCGCGCCAGGCGCTGCATGGGCGCGCTGCTGCCCACCAGCGCGCCTGAGGCGGGGCCGCGGCGCAGCTGGTGGAGCTCGCGCTTGTAGTGCTGCACCTCGTCGTGCAGCTGGTTCAGGCGCTGCTGCATGCGGTTGAGGGCCTGCACGCCGCTGAAGCTGACCTGGCCCACCGCGCCCACCACGGCGCCGCCCTCGAAGACGGGCAGGCGGTTGACGATGCGGGTCACGCCGGAGCCGAGCTGCTGCAGCTCGCCGATCTCGGCCTTGCCGCTGCGGGCCACTTGCGGCAGCCGCGAGTTGGGAATCACCTCCTCGGCCCTGCGGCCCATGGCCGCGCCCGGCGCCAGCCCGAAGAATTTCTCGTGCACCGGGCTGATGTAGCGCATCAGCCCCTCGCGGTCGGCCACGGTGACCGCCTGGTACGGGTTGGTGAGGAACATGTTCAGGATGGCGAATGCAAAGGGCACGGCCGCCACGAAATCGAGCAGCGCGGCCGATTCGTCGGCCGGGCGCACCAGGGCGATTTCCAGCGCCTCGTCGCCCAGCGTCACCACCGCATAGCGTGCATTTGCGCCGCGCGCGCCCGGCACCTCCACATGGAACAGCGTGCCCGGGCTCGGTCCACCCAGCCCAGCCGGTTCAAGCGGCGCGCGTGCGGCCCGCGCCTCGGCCACGGCGGCGCCCAGCAGCGGATCGTTTGCCAGCCCGAGCCGCGCCAGGGGAGCGGGTTCGCCGCGCCGCCAGACGAGGGCGCCCAGGCGCTGGTCGGAAACAAAGGCTGTGTGCATGGCGAGAGAGCAGTGTTTTTGTGGTGGACACATTGTCTTCGGTGTTCATGCATGTGTCTACTGCGAGGACACATGTTTTTTGGGCTGAAAAAATCACAACAAAATCAATGTGTTGCAATCTGGCATGGCTTGTGCATTGCTCTTCGCACAGGAGGCAATGACATGAGCTGGCAACCCGAAGTGGATGAGATCGCCTACCGCCGCGCGCTGGCGGCGAAGCTGGGCGGAGACGACAAGGTGGCGCGCCACAAGGCGGCGGGCAAGCTGACGGTGCGCGAGCGCATCGCGGCCTGCACCGATGGGGATTCCTTCGCCGAGGTGGGCTCGCTCACCGGCTCGGGCCAGTACGACAGCCTGGGCCGGCTGGTGGAGTTCACGCCGTCCAACCTGGTGATGGGCCGTGCCCGCATGGGCGGCCGGCCGGTGGTGGTGGTGGGCGACGACTTCACGGTGCGCGGTGGTGCCAACGACGGGGCCGTGGGCGACAAGCTGATCTTTGCCGAGAAGATGGCGCACGACCTGCGCCTGCCCATGGTGCGCCTGGTCGACGGCACGGGCGGCGGCGGCTCGGTGCGCAACATCGAGACCAAGGGCTATACCAGCGTGCCGACCATGAAGGTCTGGAGCCAGGTGGTGCAGAACCTGTCCACCGTGCCGGTGGTGTCGCTGGCGCTGGGCTCGGTGGCCGGCATGGGCGCGGCGCGCGTGGCCTCCAGCCACTATTCGGTCATGGTCAAGGGCACGGCGCAGCTGTTCAATGCCGGCCCGCCGGTGGTGGCGCGCATCGGCCAGAACGTGACCAAGGAAGAGCTGGGCGGCAGCCAGATCCACACGCGCAATGGCGTGGTGGACGACGAGGTGGCCACCGAGCAAGAGGCCTTCGAGCGCGTGCGCCGCTTCCTGTCCTATCTGCCCTCGTCGGTGTACGAGCTGCCCGCGCGCGCAGAGGCGGGCGACGACGCGGCGCGGCGCGACGAGTGGCTGCTGTCGGCCATCCCGCGCGACGGCCGCAAGGTCTACAAGATCCGGCCCATCGTCGAATGCCTGGTGGACCAGGGCTCGTTCCTGGAGGTGGGCCGGCAGTGGGGCCGCGCCATCGTCACCGGCCTGGCGCGCATCGATGGCTGGCCGGTGGCCGTGGTGGCCAGCGATCCGTATTTCTACGGCGGCGGCTGGGACGGCCCCTCGGCCGAGAAGTTCACCCGCTTCGTCGACCTGGCCCAGACCTTCCACCTGCCGGTGGTCAACCTGGTGGACATCGCGGGCTTCCAGATCGGCGTGGAGGCCGAGAAGGCCGGCATCATGCGCTACGGCGTGCGCGCGCTGGCCGCCGTCTACCAGGCCACGGTGCCCTGGTGCAGCATCATCGTGCGCCGCGCCTACGGCGTGGCCGCGGCCGGCCACCAGCACATGGGGCGCTTCAACTTCCGCTATGCCTGGCCCTCGGCCAACTGGGGCTCGCTGCCCATCGAGGGCGGGCTGGAGGTGGCCTACAAGGCCGAGATCGAGGGCGCCGACGACCCGGTGCAAAAGCGCGCCGAGATCGAGCAGCGCGTGCGCAGCCTGACTTCGCCCTTCCGCACCGCCGAGGCCTTCGGCATCGACGAGGTGATCGACCCGCGCGACACGCGCCGGCTGCTGTGCGAGTTCGCCAACCTGGCCGCGCCGCTGCGCGAGGCGGGCGCGCCGCATTTCGGCATGCGCCCCTGATCGCATATAACCCAAGGAGACAAAAATGGCAGCTAGACAAGCGCACTCTCTCTCGCGCCGTACCGCCCTGGCCCTGTGCCTGGCCCTGTCGGCTACGACAGCGGCCCAGGCCCAGGAGGACAAGTGGCCCACGCGCCCCCTGCGCATCGTGGTGGGTTTTCCGGCCGGCTCGTTCACCGACACCATCGCCCGCGCGGTGGCCGACCGGCTGGCCAAGCAGCTCGGCCAGCCGGTGATCGTGGATAACAAGCCCGGCGCGAACGGCTCCATCGGCGTGGGCGAGGCCGCGCGCGCCGCGCCCGACGGCTATACGCTGCTGGTCACCAACTCCAGCAGCATCACCATCAATCCGCAGATCTACAGGAAGATCAGCTACCAGCCCAAGGATTTCGCGCCCATCGCCATGCTGCTGGACGCGCCCTTCATCCTCACCGCCAATCCGGCCTGGGCCGCCAGGAACCAGATCCGCAGCGCGCAGGACGTGATTGCCTTCGCCAAGCGCAATCCCGACAAGATCAGCTATGGCTCGGCCGGCCCCGGCAACATCGCCCACCTGGCCTTCGCGTCGTGGAGCAACCGCACTGGCGTGAAGACCACGCATGTGCCCTACAAGAGCGCCTCGCAGGCGCAGCTGGCGGTGCTCAGCGGCGAGCTGGACATCCAGTTCGACACCTGGAGCGCACTGCCCCAGATCGCCGCCGGCAAGCTGCTGCCGCTGGCGGTGACCGCGCCCCGGCGCATGCAGCAGCTGCCCCAGGTGCCCACCATGGCCGAGGCCGGCTATGCCGACTTCAATGTCACCTTCTGGGCCGGCCTGTTCGCGCCGGCCGGTACGCCGGCGGCCATCGTCGGCAAGCTCTACGAAGCGTCGAAGGGCATGCTCAATGACGAGCATGCGCGCAGCGTGCTCGCCAGCCAGGGCGAGCTGGTGATGCTGCCGCCCGAGCCCTTCGCCCAGCGTATCGCCAAGGAAGTGGCGGACTGGAAGCAGGTGATCCAGCGCGAAGCCATTTCGCTGGACTGAAAGGGCCTACGCATGACGCTGCTGCAAGCACTGAACCCCCGTGCCGTGGCCATACTCGGCGCATCGGACAACCCGCTCAAGGCCGGCGGCCGGCCGATCGACTACATGCGCCGCTACGGCTATGCGGGCCGCATCTTCCCGATCAATCCCAAGCGCCGCGAGGTGCAGGGCCTGCCCGCCTATGCATCGCTGCAGGCGCTGCCCGAGGCGCCCGAGACGGTGATCATCAGCCTGGCCGGCGAAGACGTTGCCGCCGCGATCGACGACTGCGTGGCCGTGGGCGCCAAGGCGGCGGTGGTCTATTCGTCGGGCTTCGCCGAGCTGGGCGAGGCGGGCCGCGCGCAGCAGGCCGATCTGCTGGCCCGCGCGCGGCAGGCCGGGCACGGCGGCGGGCTGCGCCTGTTCGGCCCCAACTGCCAGGGCGTGGCCAACTTCGCCAGTGGCGCCATCCTCAATTTCTCGACCATGATCAACGAGAGCCCGCCGGGCGATGGCCCGGTGGCCATCGTCAGCCAAAGCGGCGCCGGCGCGGCCATTCTCTATGGCGGGCTGCGCCGCGCCGGCGTCGGCGTGCGCTACATGGTCTCCACCGGCAACGAGGCCGATGTCTGCGCCGCCGAGGCGGTGCGCGCCGTGGTGCAGGACGAGCATATCCGCCTGGTCGTGCTCTACATCGAAACCCTGAGGCAAGCCGCCTGGCTGGCCGAGGCCGCGCGGCCGGCGCAGGGGCGCGGCGTCACCATCCTGGCGGTGAAGGCCGGGCGCACCAGCGCGGGCCAGGCCACGGCCAGCTCGCATACCGGCGCGCTGGCGGCGGAGGATGCGCTGGCCGATGCCTTCCTGCGCCAGCACGGCATACCCCGGCTGGCGGACTTCCGCGAACTGATCGACTACGCGCCGCTGTTCCTGTCCCAGCCCGCGCCGCGCGGGCGCCGCGTGGTCAGCATCAGCAACTCGGGCGCCACCTGCGTGCTGTCGGCCGATGCGGCCGAGGAATACGGCCTGGCCCTGGAGCAGTTCGATGCGCCCACGCTCGCGGGCCTGGGCGAGGCTCTGCCATCCTATGTGACGGCGCGCAATCCCATCGACATGACCACGGCCCTGCTGGGCAAGCCGCGGACCTTTGGCGACACGCTGCGGGCCTTGTCGGGCAGCGGTGCGGCGGACCTCGTGCACGTAGGTTTTCCGATAGGCGGCGAGGGCTATGACTTCGCCGATTTCGCGGCCCAGGCCAGCCACTTTGCACGCGAGACCGGCGTGCCGATCGCGGTCAGCGTCAACCAGGACTGGGTGGCCCAGGCCTTTCAGGCGCAGGGCGTGCCCATCTTCTGGAGCGAGCGCGCCGCGATGCGCGGCCTGGCGCTGCTGGCCGAGCAGGCGGCGCATCGCGGGATGGCGGCGCAGGCCTCTGCGTCCACGCCCGCCCCGCGCGTGGGCGCATTCGCCACGCTGGACGAACCCTCCAGCCTTGCCAGGCTGCAGGCGGCCGGCCTGCCGGTGATGCGCCATGTGGTCGCCACCAGCGAGGAGCAGGTGCGGGCAGCCTTGGCTGCGCTGCCGGCGCCGCTGGTGGCCAAGGGGGTGTCCGCCGATCTGGCGCACAAGTCGGAACACGGCCTGGTGCGGCTGAATATCCACGAGGCGGACCAGGCGGTGCAGGCCTTCCATGACTTCGCCGTAACCTTGCGTGGCCTGGGCGCGCAGGATGGCGGCCTGTTGCTGGGCGCGCAGCACAAAGCGGATTTCGAGCTGGCGCTGGGCGCGCATGTCGATGCCGAGTTCGGCGTGGCCGTGATGATCGGCCAGGGCGGGGTGCTCGTCGAAGCGCTCAGGGATGTGCAGTTCCTGGTCGCGCCGTTCAGCCATGTGCAGGCGCTGGCCGCCATCGGCAGGCTGGCCATCGCACCCGCATTCGCCGCGGTGCGCGGCATGCCGGCGGTGGAGCTGGCGCTGCTGGCCGACATGATGGTGTGCCTGGGCGATTGGATGCTGGCCCAGGCCGGCCAGGTGCAGTCGGTGGATGCCAACCCGGTGTTGGTGGCGCGCGGCGCGCAGGCGCCGGTGATCGTCGATGCGGTGGTCGCGGTGTCCGGGGAGGGCGCATGAACGGAGCCGTCCGCCCCATCCGCCGCGTGCTGGTCGCCAACCGGGGCGCCGTGGCCGCGCGCGTGATCCGCACGCTGCGGCGCATGGGCCTGGCATCCGTGGCCGTCTACTCCGAGGCCGATGCCGGGCTGCCCTATGTGCAGGCCGCCGACCAGGCCGTGTGCATAGGCCCTGCGCCCGCCGCGCAAAGCTATCTGAACCAGGAGCGGCTGCTGCAGGTGGCGTGCGAGACCGGCGCCGATGCCGTGCACCCGGGCTATGGCTTTCTCTCCGAGAACGCGGACTTCGCCGAGGCCGTGCAGCGCCAGGGCCTGTGCTTCATCGGCCCCTCGCCGCACTGGATACGCACGCTCGGCCACAAGACCCAGGCGCGCGCGTTCATGGCCGGGCACGGCATGCCCCAGGCCGCCAGCTCGCCGGTGCTGGCGGGCAGCGACGCGGCCCTGGCGGCTGCCGCGCGCATCGGCTATCCGGTGCTGGTCAAGCCCGCTGGCGGCGGTGGCGGCATCGGCATGCTGCCCGCCCGCGACGCGCAGGAGCTGGCCGCCGCCTGGGCCAAGGCCAGCGGCATCGCCGCCAAATACTTCGGCACGGCCGAGCTCTATCTGGAAAAGCTGATCGAGGCGCCGCGCCACATCGAGTTCCAGGTGTTGGCCGACCGCCATGGCGATGTGCGCATCCTGTTCGAGCGCGACTGCTCGGTGCAGCGCCGCCACCAGAAGGTGGTGGAGGAGGCGCGCCCCGCGGGCATTCCCGAGGCGCAGCTGGCCGATATGCGGCAGCTGCTGGCAGGGCTGCTGGCGCGCATCGGCTACGACGTGATCGGCACGGTGGAAACGCTGTACACGCCGCAGGACGGCTTCGTGTTCCTGGAGATGAACACCCGCCTGCAGGTCGAGCATGCGGTGACCGAGGAGATCACCGGCATCGACATCGTCGAGGCGCAGATCCGCCTGGCCGCCGGCGAGCGCATGCACGCGGTGCTGCCCGGCCAGCCGCAGGCCGCGGGCCACGCGGTGGAGGCGCGCATCTATGCCGAAGACCCGCTGCGTTTCCTGCCCTCGCCGGGGCCGCTGCAGCGCTTCGAGCTGCCCGAGGGCGACGGCATCCGGGTGGAAACCGGTTATGCCCAGGGCAATTCCGTCACGCCTTTCTACGACCCGATGATCGCCAAGCTCGTGGCCCGCGGCCGCGATCGCGGCGAGGCCATTGCGCGCCTGCAGGCGGCGCTGGCGCGGACCCGCATCGAGGGCGTGAAGAGCAATATCCCGTTCATCCAGCGCATCCTGGCCCACGCCGATTTCGTGGCCGGCCGCATAGACACCGGCATCGCCCAGCGCGTGCTGACCGCATCCCAAGCTTGAAGGAGTCCGCCATGAGCACCATTGAAAGTCCCATCGCCGGCCTGGTTGCCGCCATCGAAACCGCCGAAGGCGCCGCCATCGAGGCGGGCGCCACCCTCATCATCGTCGAGTCGATGAAGATGGAAATCCCCGTCGAGGCGCAAGCCGCCGGCATCGTGCGCAAGCTGCTGGTCGCCGTGGGCGAGCAGATCGCCGAAGGCCAGGCGGTGGCGGAGATCGAATGAGCGTTGCCGCCCCTTGCGACGCGCTGCAGGCCCTGGCCCTGGCGCGCGGCTACTTCGGCATCGACGTGCCGTTCATGCGGCACATCGGCCTGGAGCCGCTCAGCCTGAAGCCCGGACTGGCGCGCACGCGCCTGCCGCTGCGCCCCGAGCTGGTCAACAGCCGTGGCCATGGCCACGGCGGCGCGATGATGAGCGCGCTGGACTTCACCCTGAGCGCGGCCGCGCGCTCGCACGATCCGCTGGGGCTGGGGGTCATCACCATCGAGATGAACACCCACTTCCTGGCCTCGGCGGCCACGGACTTGCTGATCGAGGCCCGCGTGCTGCGCGGCGGCGCGCGCACCGTGTTCTGCGAGGGCGATGTCATCGACACCGCGGGCCGGATCGCCTGCACCGCCCGCGCGGTGTTCAAGCTGGTGGCGCTGGGCGGCTGATCAGCGCCCGGGTATCAGCAGCCCACGCTGCACCGCCGGCCGCTGCAGCCATTGGCTGAGCACGCGGCTCACCTCGGGGTACTGGCCCCAGCCGATCAGCGCCTCGGCGTCGTAGCGCACGATCATGTTGCGCACCCAGGGCAGGATGGCCATGTCGGCGATGGTGTACTCGCTGCCGACCACCCAGTCCTTGCCCTGCAGGTGCTTGTCCAGCACGCCGAGCAGTCGCTTGGATTCGTTCACGTAGCGCATCAACGGGCGCTTGTCCTCGTAGTCCTTGCCGCCGAAGATGTTGAAGAAGCCCACCTGGCCGAACATGGGGCCGATGCCGCCCATCTGGAACATCAGCCACTGCAGCGTGGGATAGCGCAGCGCCGGATCGAGCGGCAGGAACCGGCCGGTCTTCTCCGCCAGGTAGACCATGATCGCGCCCGACTCGAACAGCGCGATCGGCTGGCCGTGCGGGCCATCGGGATCGAGGATCGCGGGGATCTTGTTGTTCGGGAAGGTGCCGAGGAACTCGGGCGACAGCTGGTCGTTGTTGTCGAAGTTGACCAGGTGCACCTCGTAGGGCAGGCCCAGCTCCTCCAGCAGTATCGAGACCTTGACCCCATTGGGCGTGGGCAGCGAATACAGCTGCAGCAGCTCGGGCTGCTTGGCCGGCCATTTGCGGGTGACGCTGAAGTTTGCCAGGGCGCTCATGGATTCTCTCCTTTACTTGCTGCTCTTAGCGAAATCGATGCGCAGGCCGTCCTTGGTGACGGTGAAGGTGGCCGGCTCGCGCGCGAGGTTCTTCAATTTTGCCAAATCTTCGTCGCGCAGCTGGTGCAGCACCACGTTGTCCATGGCCTGCTCGGCTGCGCGCGGCGCATAGGCGTGCAGCATGGTGGCGATGCCTTCGGGCAGGCCGGTCATCATCAGCGAGTTGACCTTGACCTGGGTGGCGCGCAGGCTGTGGTCCCGGGGCTCGTAGCGCAGCGCGAAGTCCAGGTCCATGCCGCCGTCGTAGGTCTGCGGCAGCACCTTGCCCGAGAGCTTGGCGGTCATGGTGGCGTTGATGCGGTTGGTCTCGGGCAGCAGCTTGAGCGCGGGGGCGTAGACCTCCATGGTCACCAGGCCCAGCAGCGGGTACTCGCGGGGAAAGGACTTGGCCACCAGCGCCTGCAGCTCCTGCTGCGACAAGGTGTAGCTGCGCGGTGCCATCGAGCAGCCGGAGAGCCAGGCGGCAACGCATAAAGTAGAGCAAAGAAGTAAGCGGCGGTGCATGATGCGCGATTGTAAGAACAGAGCATGCCGCATTGGGCGCCGCGCCCGTTGCCAGATATGACGGAAGTGTAAAGATAGCCTTCATGCGTTGGGCGGGCGCTGCGCCGCGAAGGCCTCGTACCAGGGCAGGCTGCCGGGGTTGGCCATGGTCTCGGGGTTCAGCACCTGGGCGGCGCTGTGGCCCAGCAGCAGCTTCTTGATCGGCAGCTCCAGCTTCTTGCCGGTGAGGGTGCGCGGTATTTCGGCCACCTGGAAGATGTCGTCGGGCACGAAGCGCGGCGACAGCGCCTGGCGGATGGCCTGGGCCAGCCGCTGGCGCAGCGCGTCGTCGAGCGTGGCGCCGGGCCGCAGCACCACGAACAGCGGCATGTAGCTGTCGCGGCCCAGGTATTCCAGATCGATCACCATCGAGTCGCTGATCTCGGGCAGGGCCTCGATCGCGTTGTAGATCTCGCTGGTGCCCATGCGCAGGCCCTGGCGGTTGATGGTGGCGTCGCTGCGGCCGTAGATGACGCAGCTGCCGTCGGCGGCGATCTTCAGCCAGTCGCCATGGCGCCAGATGCCGGGCCAGGTGTCGAAATAGCTGGCCAGGTAGCGCCGGTTGCCGGGGTCGTTCCAGAAGTACAGCGGCATGGCCGGGAAGGGCCGGGGGCAGACCAGCTCGCCCACTTCGCCGGTGACGGGCCGGCCTTGCTCGTCCCAGGCCTCGACCGCGTAGCCGAGCATGCGGCACTGCATGCTGCCGGGGGCGTCGGGCAGCTCGGGGTTGCCGCCGATGATGGCGGCGCAGAAGTCGGTGCCGCCCGAGATGTTGCACCAGTAGACGCCCGGCGCGCCGGCCTGCGCGAGCTGCGCGCTGCCCCAGCGCTGCACTTCGGCCGACAGCGGCGAGCCGGTGCTGCCCAGCGCCCGCACCTGGGCCAGGCCGGGCAGGCGGGCCACGTCGAGCCCGGCCTTCATGCAGTTGGTGAAGTAGGCCGCCCCAGCGCCGAAGGTGGTGATGCGGTGCCTGGCCACGAAGCGCCACAGCACGCCCCAGTCCACCTGCTCGCGGCTGCCTGAGGGGTTGCCGTCGAAGATGGCGATGGTGCTGCCGCGCAGCAGCGCGCTCACCTGCATGTTCCACATCACCCAGCCGGTGGAGCTGTACCAGTGGAAGCGCTCATCGCGGTTGTTGTCCCGGTAGCTGGCGCCCACTTCGAAATGCATGCCCTGCACCAGCAGGTTCAGCAGCATGCCGCCGGTGCCGTGCACGATGGGCTTGGGCAGGCCGGTGGTGCCGCTGGAGTAGACGATCCAGATCGGGTGGTCGAACGGCAGCCAATCGGGCTCGAAGGCGGCTGTTTCAGCATCGTTTCGGGAGGCAATGCTTTCCCAGTCTTTGCTGTCAGCTATCTTTATGGTAGCAAAAGGCGTGTGCACGATCAGCCGGTGCCGCACGCTGGGCAGCTCGGCCAGCAGCTGGTTCACCACCGCGCCGCGGTCCAGCGCCTTGCCGCCGTAGTACACGCCGTCCACCGCGATCAGCACCTTGGGCTCGATCTGGCGCAGGCGGTCGCTCACCGCGGCCACGCCCATGTCTGGCGCGCATACGCTCCAGATGGCGCCGATGCTGGTGCAGGCCAGCATGGCGATGGCGGTTTCGGGGATATTGGGCAGGTAGGCCGCCACGCGGTCGCCGCGCTCCACGCCCAGCGCGCGCAGTGCCAGCGCCACCGATGCCACCTGGCGGCGCAGCTCGGGCCAGCTCAGCGTGCGCACCTGGCCGAGTTCGTTGTCGCTGATGATGGCGGGCTGGCCCTGGGCATGCGCCGCATCGGCATGGCTGAGCATGTGGCGCGCATAGCTCAGCTGGGCGCCGGGGAACCACTGCGCGCCGGGCATGCGCGCATCGGCCAGCACGGCGCTGGCGGGCGCGGCGGATTCCACGCCGTGGTAGTCCCAGATGCTCTGCCAGAAGGCCTCGGGCTGGTCGACCGACCATTGGTACAAGCCGGCATAGTCGGCAAAGCGCAGGCCATGCTGCTCCTGCAGCCAGTTCTGGTACAGGCGGATCTGGGCGACCGGGCGGTGGGGGGCGGGGGAATGCGGGCTCATGGACTGCGAGCCTAGGCAAAACAGGCGCGGCCGCCTGTCAGGGAAATCCCGTGGGCCGCCGTGAAACGGTTGTGCGTTTGGCGTTCAGCGGTAGATACCCGGGCTCGATGCCGGTAAGGCCGGCCGCAGCGCTGGCTGCGTCAATCTTGAGACGGCATGTCTTTAATTGCAAAGACATGTGTTCCGCACGGACTTATGCCATGCCGGTGCTGCATGGGGAGCTATAGTTTTTAATGCACATCGGCATCGAACTTTTCCGGTTTCGTGCACACCAACCCACGCGGCGCAAGACCGCAAGGCTTGTTCAAGGCAAGCGGCAAGGGTGAGGCAACTGCGAGCCGCTGCGCTGCAACGGCACTGTGACAACGCGTGCGGGCGATCTTTTCTCTGGTCTGCGCGGCGGCGGGGCGTGGCCCGCCACAGTCGAAGGATCTTGGTTTTGTCAGGTTTTCAGCTCAAGTACAACCCCGCCATGGACGGCCTGCGGGCCGTCGCGATCATTCTGGTTTTCCTGTCGCATGCGCATGTGCCGCTGTTCGACGGCGCTTTTTTGGGCGTGGACATCTTCTTCGTGCTCAGCGGCTACCTGATCACCTCGCTGCTGCTGCTGGAGCACCAGCGCGAAGGGCATATCGACTATGCGCGCTTCTACCTGCGCCGGGCCCTGCGGCTGATGCCCGCGCTGTTGCTCTTCCTGGCCACCTACTGGGTTGTGGCGCCGCTGCTGTGGCCCGAGGACAAGGGCACGGTGACGCAGGACGTGCTGGTGTCCATGGCCTACCTGGCGGACTACGGCATCGCCTTCTTCGACAGCCCCGATTCGCTGCTGCACATGTGGTCGCTGTCGGTCGAGGAGCACTACTACCTGGTCTGGCCAGTGCTGCTGGCCTACCTGCTGCGCCGCCTGCCGCCCGCCCGCGTCTGGGGCTCGGTGGCGCTCATGTACCTGCTGGCCTTCCTGTGGCGCGCCTGGTGGGTGGATGCGGGCCAGCCCTTCTACCAGATCTTCTTCCGCTTCGACACCCGCGCCACCGGCATGCTGCTGGGCAGCCTGCTGGCCACGCTGGCCATCCACCGCCGCGGGTGGTTCGAGGCGCTGGCGGCCAGGCAGCACTACCTGCTGTGGCTGGTGCCGGTATTTCCCTTCCTGATGGCCTGGGGCTGGGATGACAACGGCGCCCTGCTGTGGGGCTTTGCGCTGGCCGAGCTGGCGGCGCTGGCCACGCTGGTGGCGGTCTACCGCCAGCGCGGCGTGGTGTTCGACATGCTGAGCATCCGCCCGCTGGTCTGGCTGGGCAAGATCTCCTACGGCGTCTACCTGTGGCACTACCCCGTGGTGCGCTGGCTGCGCGCCGAATACTCCTGGCCGGTGGTGGTGGCCGTGGGCCTGCCGGTGTCGATGGCGCTGGCCGCGCTGTCGTTCCACACCATCGAACGCTGGGCACTGCGTTGGCGCGACGGCCGCCGCGGCGCTGCCACGCCGGCGCGCGGCATGCGTATTCCGGCCCCGGCGCTGTAAGAGCACCGCTCAGCCGCCCGCGGGGCCAGGCGGCTGCTGGCGCAGCGGCATCTACCCCAGACCTCCCCCCATCCGCCGTTGCCGATATCCGCGCGCAGGCATGCTGGCCTGCGCCGTGCGGAGGCCATGGAACGAGCGCGCCCGGTCCACGGCCGCGCCAACACCTTGGTGGCGCGGTGTTGCAAAAAATCAAAAAACGTCAGCAATCAAGCGAATTTTCTTATTGGTATAACCGATAAGAAAATAACATCTATTTATTGAGAAATCCATTCTCATACGGTGTGGATTGGCGTGTGGCCAGGGTGGGCGGCATGCCAGATCATCCAATGACACCATGATTTCCTGTGGAATCGCCTAAATTGTGCACGAGCGTGAATTTTTGAGAGCAAATGTATCGACGAATTGATAGCGATATCCATTACAAATTGGCGTAGTTTGCTGCAAAAAAATACAAATAGCTCCAATAGTTAATTTGTACTAAATAAGAACGGGGCTCTATGAGGATTTCTTCACACGCTCGCAGCATTGCGGTGATGGCGCTTACGTTGTGGCAGGGCACGTCGGTTTGGGCGGATCTGAACATTCCCGCTGGCTCCCAGACCTTGACCTCTGGGTCCGAGGAGTCCCTGTCCTGTACCGATCTCATCACCAGCGGAACTGGGCAGTTGAATCTCAACGCCGGCTCCGAGGTCCAGATCAGGCAGGTGCGCAACGGCGGCACCATCAACGGCGCACCCAGCGGCCTGCTGGAAGTCAACGACAGCTGGACCAATACCGGCAGCTTCATCGCCGGCGGCAGCACGGTCAAGCTCACCAACCGGTGCGGCACCAGCAATATCGCGCTGATTGGCTCGACCACCTTCAACAACCTGGATGTCTCAGGCCAGGAGTCTTCCTCCATCACCGTCACGCTGCCCGAATTGACACAGACCACCGGAGTCAACGGGCAGCTGACTTTTGGAAACGGCAACCGCAGCGCTGTCACCGTGGCCGGCCCGTATTGCGCCGGCATCTTGCTCGGGCCCCAGGCGCCAGCGCCCAATCTGAGCAACGTCACGCTGGGGCCGGGGATCTGGATTGCCCGGCAGGCGCCGGCCCAGTGTGCGGGTGGCAATCCTTCGCAGTCGGCAGTGCCCGTGCCAGGCCTTGGCGCGCAAGGCGTGGGCCTGCTGTCGCTGCTGCTGGGTGGCGCGCTGGCCTGGGGCAGGCGCCGTGCACGCGGAGGGCGCCGCCAGGCTTGAGCCGGGCAGGCATTGATTTTTTACAGAACAGAGTCGAATTTTCAGGAAGGGATTTTCTATGTCCGTCGCATCACGGTTTGCACGTTCTCGTTTGCATATGGCTTTGACCGGGGGCCTGGGCCTGGGTCTTCTGGCAACCACCTCGCTGGCCCTGGCCGACGACATCACCGTGAAGCCCCCCGCAGGCGGCGGCTTCACGGTGCAGGACAGCGCCGGCTCGGCCACCCGCATGCGCATTGGCGAAGGAGCCAACAACAATGTGCTGCTGCCGACGCTGCCGGCATCCAACCTGCAAAAGATCCTGAGCTGCTTCGACGCCTCGGGCCAGGTCGGGCCGTGCCGTGCCGATGCGGGCACCGGCGCCGATGGCAGCGGTGCCTTGCCCGCCGGTGCGACGGGCGCAACCGGTGCCACGGGCGCAACCGGTGCCACGGGCGCGACCGGCGCCGCGGGTGCTTCTGGTGGCAGTGGTGCGACAGGCGCAACCGGTGCTACCGGCGCCACGGGTCCGATTGGCGCCACGGGCAGTACCGGCCCCACCGGTGCCTCTGGCTCGAACATTCTGTCCGGCCCCTCTGGCCCGACGGGTGGGCAGGGCAACGACGGTGACTTCTACTTCGACGTCACGACCAAGATCATCTATGGCCCCAAGACGGGTGGCGATTGGGGGCCGGGCACCAGCCTGCAGGGCGCTGTGGGGGCGACGGGTGCCACCGGCGCCACGGGTGCCGCTGGCGCGACTGGCGCTACCGGCGCGACGGGTCTGACGGGTTCCAATGGCGTGAATGGCCTGAATGGCGCCACGGGTGCCGCCGGTGCCGCGGGCCCGACCGGGCCCACCGGTGCCAGGGGCAATGCGGTGCTGAACGGCACCGGCGAGCCTGATGCGGGCACCGGCCGCAATGGCGACTTCTACATCGATACCACCACCAACACCATCTACGGGCCCAGGGCTGGCGGTGCCTGGCCGACGCCTGGCACGCATCTGGTTGGTGCGACGGGTACGACTGGCGCAACCGGTGCTACTGGCGCCACAGGCCCCACTGGTGCGATTGGAGCCACGGGCTCGACTGGTGCGGCCGGCACGATAGGTGCCACGGGTACTGCCGGCGCTACTGGAGCTACTGGCGCCACAGGTGCCACGGGCCCGACCGGACCCACGGGCGCAACGGGCGCTGCAGTGTTGAATGGCACGGCTGATCCCGATGCTGGCGTTGGCCAGGACGGCGACTTCTACATCAACACCACCAACAACCAGATCTTCGGGCCCAAGACGGGTGGCAATTGGGGTTCCGGCACGAGTCTGCAGGGCGCGGCGGGAACAACAGGCGTGACCGGTGCCACCGGCGTGACCGGCGCCACCGGCGCGACCGGTGCAACGGGCGCCACCGGCGTGACGGGCGTCACCGGCCCCACGGGCCCTGCTGGTGCGGCTGGCGCAGCGGGATCCAGTGGTGAGACGGGGGTAACCGGCGCCACTGGAGCCACGGGGCCGACTGGCGCAACGGGTGCTACGGGTGCCACCGGCAATACGGGTGCTACCGGCGCCACGGGTGCTGGTGCGATCATTCCGTTTGCATCGGGTACCCCAGCCATCATGACAACGATTCTCGGAGGCTTGGTCGGGACCAGCACTGCGGTGGGTTTTGGCTTCTCTTCCCCCGGGGTATCGTTGTTGGGAGCGAATATTGATCTCACCGGAGGGCCGGGACTGGCGTTGAACGCGGCATTCTCGGTACCTCGTAGTGGGACCATCAAGTCCATCTCCGTCTTCTACAGCAACGTGCTTGCGTTGAGTTTGATCGGATCGACGGTTACCGTGACGGGGCAGGTCTATAAAGCTTCAGGAAACAATACGTTCTCTCCGGTTCCCGGTACGGTGGTAACACTGGCGCCGGCTTTGACAGGACTTTTGTCTATTGGCGACACATCATCTGGCATCCTCACCGGGCTCAATATTCCCGTGGCGGCAGGAGAGCGGCTGTTGTTCGTTACCTCTGCAACGGCTACCGGACTGACGTTGGTCAACACCGTGACTGGGTATATCAGCGCAGGCCTGGCAATCGACTAAACCATGGCCAAGCGCCAGTCCGATACGCTCGGACTGGCATAAGAATAGAGCCCGCTTGCGCGGGCTCTGTCTTTTTGCGCTCTCGCACAGCTTTCCGCCCAGCCCCGCGGCATGCCGATCAACGCATGCCGCAGCGCTGCGCGCTCACAGTCCGTAGAACTGCCGGTTGGCCTCGATGCGCTGCTTTTCGTGGGCCGGATAGTGCTGTTCGGCCAGCAGCTGGCGCAGGGCCTCGCGCCCTTGTGCCTGGTGGGGGGTGTAGAAGGCGTTGACGGTCAGCTCGTCCAGCGCGCGCCAGCGGTAGACCTCGGCGTCGACGAAGAGGATGTCGCCGGGCATTGGAATGCGCGCCGCCTGCAGCGCGAACAGGGCGCCCAGCGCAAAGTCCTTGCGCTCGCGGCAGTAGCGCGCCAGCGCGTGCAGCGGCTCGGCGCGCTGCGGCCGGGCGGCGTAGGCGGCCAGATAGGCTTCGCGCACCGCTTCGGGGGCGGCGCCGCCGCGCTCCAGCATGGCGGCGGCCTGGTATTGGGCGAACCAGCGTTCTTCCTCCCAGCCGCCCATGGCGGCGCGGCGCTGGTACTGCCGCATGCTGGCCTCGTGCTGGCCCGCATCGCGGTAGCTCTGCGCCAGATAGAAGACATAGCGGGTGTTGCCCGGCTCGTCCTTCAGGGCCTGTTCGAGCACCGCGATGTCCTTGAGGTAGGTGCCGGGGTCGCGCGCGCGGGCGCCATCGTGCGATACGTCGATCCGCGGCCCCGGCAGCTGCTGCCAGGGCCGGGCCAGGGGGGCGTCGAGATACTCGTGCAGCACGCCCACCCAGCGCCAGTCGAGGCGGGTGGCGATGAGGCCGTTGCGCTGGTACTCGGTGCCCGCCATGCGGCAGGTGAGAAAGTAGCCGTCGGCGCTGAGCGGGGGCCAGGCAAAACCCTCGGGCACGCTCAGCTGCTCGTCGGCGTCGATGAACAGCAGGTAGTCGGCCTGCGGGCGGGCAAGCCGCAGCGCTTCGTTGCGGTTGTGGGCAAAATTCTTCCAGGGGCGTTCGTGCAGCTCGCCCGGCACGCCTTCCATGGCCTTGCGCACCAGCTCCTGGGTGCCGTCGGTGGAGCCGGTGTCGACGATGACCCAGTGGTCCACCCAGGGGCGGACGCTGGCGAGGCAGCGCTCGATCACCGGCGCTTCGTTCTTGACGATCATGTTCAGGCAGATACGCCGGGCTCGGGAGGCTGTGGACACCATGGATATAGCTTGAAAAAGGTGGCAGCGCGATGGCTGGGCAGAAGGCTTCGCGCAGCGGCGGCGCAGCCCGAAACATTGTGCAACAGCAGGCGGCGCCTGGGGCGGTCCGCACAGCGTGCAGCGCGTTATTTTTATCGATTGGGTATATAACTGATGGTCATGAATACTTTCGCATCCAGCCCCCAGGGCGCGCCTGCCACCGTGGGCGCCGACGACATCCTCCGCTTCTGGCTGGGCGCCGCCCGCCCGGACAATGCCCAGGCGCTGGGCCGGCGCCAGCAGTGGTTCGGCAAATCCGAGGCCTTCGATGCCGAGATGCGCCAGCGCTTTGGCGCCACGCTGCAGGCGGCGCTGCACGGGCGGCTCGATGGCTGGGCCGGCGAGCCCTGGGGCCGGCTGGCGCTGATCTTGCTGCTGGATCAGTTCACCCGCAATATCCATCGCGGCACGCCGCTGGCCATTGCCGGGGATGGACAGGCGCTGGCGCTGGCCGTGGCGGCGATGGAGAAGGGCCTGGAGCTGCAGCTGCCCGAGGTGCTGCGCATCTTCGTCTACCTGCCGCTGGAGCATGCCGAAGACCCCGCCATGCAGCGGCGCAGCGTGCTGGCGTTTGCGGCGCTGGCGCAGGCGGTGGCACCGGCAGGCGATGCGGATGTGCATCAGTTCCTGCAGGGCACGCTGGACTACGCCTGGCGCCACCAGGAGGTGGTGGCGCGCTTTGGCCGCTTTCCGCACCGCAATGCGATCCTGGGGCGGGCCAGCACGCCCGAGGAGGCGGCCTACCTGGCGCAGCCGGGCGCCGGTTTCTGAGCGGAGCCGGCTGGCCTTGGGGGCGGCGGCCGCAGTGCAGGCGTACGCGCATTGGCGAAGCTGTCTCACACCGGCGCCGCCGGCCGCGCGTTACCTTGGAAGCAAACCTATACACCACGATGAAAGGGATGTTTCCATGAGCAATTCCACCCGCAGCGCTTCCCAGCAAGCCAAGCTGGTGCTTGACCAAAAGCGCCTCGACGCCGCCAAGAAGAGCCTGGACGACGGCGCGGTGACGCCGGATTTCGGGCCCTGGCGCGAAGACATCATCCGGCTGCTGAACGACTCGCTGGCCACCGAGCTGGTATGCGTGCTGCGCTACAAGCGGCACCATTTCACCGCGACCGGCCTGGAGTCGCCGGCGATTGCCGGCGAGTTTCTGGTGCATGCCAACGAAGAGCAGGCGCATGCCGACCGCATTGCGCAGCGCATTGTGCAGCTGGGCGGCGAGCCGGACCTGAACCCCGACAGCTTGACCAAGCGCTCGCATGCGGATTACAACGACGAGCTGGACCTGCATGCGATGATCCGCGCCAACTTGATTGCCGAGCGCGTGGCGATCGAGGCCTATACGCAGGTCATCGACCTGATCGGCGACAAGGACCACACCACGCGCCGCATGATCGAGCAGATCCTCGAGCAGGAACAGGAACACGCCGACGAGCTGTCGGACTGGATGAAGAAAGCCAAGTGACCCCATGACCACCGCCGCCGAAACCACCGCCAAGCGCATTCTGTACATCCTCGTCACCGAGCAAGGCCTGCGCGCCGGCGACGGCATGAGCCCGGCCGACCTGCTCGAAGACCTGGCGCGCCACCAGATCAGCGAGCCCGAGCAGCAGGCGGCGCTGGAGTATGCGCACCAGCGCGGCTGGCTGCAGACCGGGCCCTATGGCGAGGTGCAGCTCACCGAAACCGGGTTCGCGGTCGATTGAGCGCTGTTGCAAAAAAGTGAGCTTTTGGCGCTTGCTGTGTAATGGTTTTAATATGAAAACATATTGAATACATTGACTGGTAAGTGGTTTAAGCTATCTTTTTAGTATCTCGACTCCCTGGCATTCACCGACTCTGGTACATGTACCTGCGCGACCAGGGTAGGGTGCTGGCGCTGCGCCCGGCCTTGCGGCAGACGATCTGGTAGAGCGACACGTCGTCGTGCTCGAAGGCATAGGCGCAGCCGGCCAGGTACACGCGCCAGATGCGGAATTTCTCCTCGTCGACCTGGGCGCGGATCTCGGGCGTGCGCGCCTCGAAGTTCTGCGTCCACAGCTCCAGCGTGCGGGCATAGTGGCGGCGCAGGTTCTCCACGTCCACCGCCTCCAGCCCGCCGCGCTGCGCGGCCTCCAGCGTCAGGCTGATGTGGGGCAGCTCGCCGTCGGGGAAGACATAGCGGTCGATGAACTCGCTGCCGCCCAGCGCGGTGTCGCCGCTGCCGGGGTCGGTGGAGGTGATGCCATGGTTCATCGCCACGCCGTCGTCGGCCAGCAGCTCGCACACGCGCGAGAAGTACTGCGGCAGGTTCTTGCGGCCCACATGCTCGAACATGCCCACGCTGGTGATGCGGTCGAAGCGGCCCTGCACATCGCGGTAGTCCTGCAGCCGGATCTCCACGCGCTGCGACAGGCCGGCGGCGCGCACGCGCGCGCTGGCCAGGTCGAACTGGTTCTGCGACAGCGTCACGCCCACGCAGTGCGCGCCGAACTTCTCAGCTGCGCGCAGCACCAGCGCGCCCCAGCCGCAGCCGATGTCCAGCAGGCGCTGGCCGGGCTGCAGCTCGATCTTGGTGAGGATGTGGTCGATCTTCTTGCGCTGTGCGCTGGCCAGGTCTTCGTCACCGTTCTCGAAATAGGCGCAGGAATAGACCAGGCCCGGGTCCAGCCACAGGCGGTAGAAATCGTTGGAGACGTCGTAGTGGTACTGGATCGCCTTGCGGTCGCTGGTCTTGGTATGGGTGAAATAGCGTGCCACCCGGGCCAGCTTGCCAGCGCTGGCGCTGTTGCTGCCGACGCTGCGGCGCGCCAGCGCATAGCCCAGGCTGATGATGTCGGGCAGCCTGCCCTCGAAGTCGATCTGGCCCTTGACATAGGCCTCGCCCAGGTTGTCGAGGCTGGGGGCGAGCAGCAGCGGCAGCGCCGCTGCCTGGTTGACCTTGAGCGTGACCTCGGGCTGGGCAAAGCTGCCGAAATCCAGCTGCTGGCCGTTCCACAGCACCAGGCGTGCCGGCAGGTCGGCCTGGGCGCGCAGCTCGTCCACCCATTGCGATAGTTTCTTTTCCCAGAGCATGGCAATCTCCGTGGCCCGCACGGCGCGGGCAGGTGAGGTGAAAGTTTCGCGCCGCCGGATGACGGTTTTGCGTCAGTGCACGGCGCCCAGTGCCTGGTTCACCTTGTCCAGGTTCTGCTCGTGCGAGAGCAACATGCGTGCCAGGCCGCGGTGCAGCGCCGGGTCGTCCTCCACCAGCGGCAGCAGCTCGCGCAGCTTGCGGGCCACCCAGCCCTGGCCGCGGTTGAGAAACCGCAGGCGCTCGTGCAGATCGGGGATGGCCATGGCTTGGGCGTGGAAGTCGCCGGTGCGCGTGCCGGCCTTGCTGCCCAGGTCGCGGATCGCATGCACCAGCAGCACGCACCACTGTGCCTCATCGTGGTGAATGGCCTCGAGCAGCGCGTGCAGCGCGGGCTGCTGCGGCTGCTGGATCTGCGCCAGCGTCTGCACCGTCACCCGCACGCCGGCGCGCTCGGCCTCAAGCAGCTCGTTCAGCCGGGCGATGATGGGCGCATTGCGCTCGCGCTCGAATTCGGCGGCATAGCACACCGGCGAACTCAGCTCCACCGGGGCCGCCGCCCGCATGCCCGGGGGCAGGGTGCGCATGTGCGCCTCGGCCTCGGCCACGATGCGGGCCAGGCATACGGCCGCTGGCTCTATGGCCGTGATCTGATCCACGCCCTGGCCGGCATACAGCGCCATCGATTCGAAATCGCCGCTCATCGAGCGCAGCGGCGAATCGGTGCTGAACAGGTAGATCGGGCGCCCCTGTTCGTCGCCGATCTGGGTTGGCCCGGCGGATTGCGGGTCGCCGCGCTCGCCGCGCGTCACGCTGTTTTGCAGCACCCGCACGGGCGCATGGGGCGGCCAGTTGATGTGGAAGGCCTCGGTCAGCACCGTGTCGCCGGCCTGGGCCGAGACGATGCGGCGCTTGTGGTAGTCATGGGCAAAGGATTCTTGCGTGGCCAGCAGCGCGGTGCCCAGCACCGCGGCCTGCGCGCCCTGGGCCAGCAGCTGCGCCACGCGCCGGCCGTCGGCGATGCCGCCCGCGGCGGCCACCGGCACCTGCGCCAGCGGCAGCACGTCGGCCAGCAGCTCGGCCAGCGGCTGGCGGCCGCGCACATGGCCGCCGGCCTCGACGCCCTGGACGATCAGCGCGTGGGCACCGGCCTCCTGCGCCAGCAGCGCCTCGGCGGCCGAGCCCACCTGGTGCACCACGAGGATGCCCGCCCTGCGCAGCCGCGCTATCACCTGCGGCGCCACGTCCCAGAACAGGCCCACCACCGGCACGCCCAGCTCGATGCACAGATCCACCTGCTGGCGCAGCAGGCGCGCCTCGGTGGCCGCGGGGATCAGGTTCACGCCGAAGCGCCGGCTGCTGGCCTGGCGCACATGCTGCACCTCGGCCCGGATCAGCGATACGGGCTCGCGCACCATGCCCAGAAAGCCGAAGCCGCCGGCCTCGGTCACCGCCGCCACCAGCTGCGAGCGCGCCACGCCGCCCATGCCGGCCAGGATCAGCGGATGGCGGCAGCCCAGCAGCTCGCACAGCGCGGTGGTGGGCAGGGCGGAAGTGGGGGTATCAGACATGGGCGGCAGGCTCGCGGTGGACAGGCCTTTATGATGCGCATCGATTTGAATGCATGCAAACGAAATATTATTCTTGTTGAAAGCAAAAATATTGCACTGAAATGGACGTCGACCTGGCGCGCACCTTTCTCGAAATCGCCGACAGCGGCAGCTTCGTGGCTGCTGCCGAGCGCTTGCACCTGACCCAGACCGCGGTCAGCGCCCGGGTGCGGGCGCTGGAGCAGCAATTGGGCCGCCCGCTGTTCGTGCGCAACAAGGCCGGCGCGCGGCTCACGTCGGCCGGTGAGCGTTTCGTGCGCCATGCGACCAGCCTGGTCCAGGGCTGGGAGCGCGCCCGCCAGCAGGTGGCGCTGCCGCCGGGGCGCGAGCATGGCTTGGGCGTGGGGGCCGAGCCCAGCCTCTGGCAGCCGCTGCTGGCCGACTGGCTCGGCTGGATGCACCATGCCTGCCCCGCGGTCGCGCTGCGCGCCGATGTGGATGCGCCCGCGCGCCTGCTCGACCGGGTGGAGGACGGCTCGCTCGACATGGCCGTGCTCTACAACCCGCAGCAGCGCTCGGGCCTGGTGTGCGAGCTGCTGCTGGAGGAAAAGCTGGTGCTGGTCACCAGCGCGGCCGACGGCCGGCTCGATGCGCAGCGCTACGTGTACGTGGACTGGGGACCGAGCTTCGCGGTCAACCACCAGGCGGCGTTCGCCGAGCTGTCCAACCCGCCGGTCGCCATCTCGCTGGGGCCGCTGGCGCTGCACCATGTGCTGAGCGTGGGCGGCGCGGGCTACTTCCGCGCCGGCACGGTGGCACCCTACCTGCAGCAGGGCCGGCTGTTCGCGGTACCGGGCGCGCCGCAGTTCTCGCACGCGGCCTCGGTGGTCTACGCGGCGGCGCACGACGGCGCGGTGCTGCTGCGCGCCCGCGAGGGCCTGCATGCGCTGGCCGCGCAGGGCATGGCCTGAAGATCGATATGCGCTTGCTGCCTACAGACCAACCATTGTTTTGACATGAAATCCTCCATCAGCATCGTCGATGTCGACCGCCTGGACACCTGGAGCAAGTACAGGAGCGGCCTGTGCGACAGCTGCGCCGCCAACTGCTGCACCATGCCGCTGGAAGTGCGCCTGCCCGACCTGGTGCGGCTCGGCCTGGTGGATGCCTTCGAGGCAGAGCACGAAGAGCCCAAGCGCATCGCCAGGCGCCTGCTCAAGGCCGGGCTGATCGACCACTTCAACCACAAGCACAGCCTCTTCACGATGGCGCGCCGCGCCAGCGGCGACTGCTGCTTTCTCGATGCGCAGACGCGCCGCTGCACGGTCTACGAGCGGCGCCCCGAAACCTGCCGCCTGCATCCGCACAAAGGCCCGCGGCCGGGGTACTGCGCCTATGGCGCCAGAGGGAGGAAGTGAGGATTCGATAGAATTCGACAGCGATTTTTCCCCTGCCCATGAAATCCAAACTGCTTCCTGCCCTTGGCATCGCATGCGTGCTGGCCTGCGTCGGCGTCATCTACGGCCTGGGTTTGTCCAATGCCCTGGTGTTCGACGATGCGCGCCTGACCGACGGCACCATCATCGGCCAGTATGAAAACCTGAGGCTGCAGACGCGCATGCTGCCCTACGGCACCTTTGCCTGGCTGCAGCCGCTGCTGGGCGACAGCTACGCGGGCCAGCGGGTGCTGAACGTGCTGCTGCACCTGGCAAGCTGCGGGGCCATCTGGCTGTTGACGACCGAGCTGTTCAGGCATGTGCAATGGTCCGAGGAGTCGTTGGCCGACCAGGACTTCGCATGCAACCGGCGCATCGCCGTATTCTGCGGTGTGGCATTGTTTGCGGTGCATCCGGTGGCGGTGTATGCGGTGGGGTACCTGATGCAGCGCAGCGTCGTCATGCTCACCCTGTTCGGCGCGCTGGCCTGCTGGGCGTATCTGCGGGCGCTGGCCCGGCGCAGCTGGGCCTGGGGCGCGGCCGCGCTGGCCTGTGTGCTGCTGGCGCTGATGTGCAAGGAGTACGCGGTCGTCCTGCCGGGGCTGGCCTTGCCGCTGTATGTCTATGCGCGGCGCCCGGGTGCGCGCACGGTGGCGGGGGTGACGCTCGTCGCCCTGGCGGTGGTCGCCGTGGCGGCCGCCCTGTTGTGGAGCCGCTTTGGCGTGCTGGTGGGCGCGGCCTCGTTCGACGAAACCTCGGGCGCCTATCTGCACCAGCTGGAGCAGGCCTATCCGGGCATTGCGGCGCGGGTCTACCCGCTCAGCGTGATGAGCCAGGCGGCGCAGTTCTTCCACTATGGCCTGCTGTGGTGGCTGCCGAATGTGCAGTGGATGTCGATGGACATGCGGCCGGTGTTCCCGCTCGCCTTCAGCGCCATGCCGCAGGCCGCGGGAGCGCTGGGCTTCGTGGTGCTGGCGCTGGCAGGCGCGGCGCTGCTGCTGCGCCGGCGCGATGCCTGGGGGCTGGCTGGCCTGGTGCTGGTGTGCGCGGCCATGATGTATGCCACCGAGTTCATCACCACCTGGCTGCAGGACCCCTTCGTGCTGTACCGCAGCTATTTCTGGGCGATGTTCCTGCCCGCGCTATTCGCGCTGGCGCTGCTGCTGCTCTCGCGCCGGATCATGGTGGCGCTGGCCTGCGTGCTGTGCCTGCTGCTGTCGGCCCTGGCCGCCGAGCGGGTGATGTCGCTGAAGAATCCCGAGACCGCCTGGGGCGATGCCGCTGCCAAGGTGGACATGCAAGCGCCCTTCAATGCCTTCGGCCGCTGGCGGCCCTTCCTGAACCGGGGCGTGGACCGGCTCGAGAAGCTGAACTACGAGCAGGCGCTGGCAGACTTCGACACCGCGGTGGCGCTGGGCGAGCCGCTGGGCGCGGCGCAGTTCAACCGCGGCATGGCGCTGGAGCTGCTCAAGCGCTACCCCGAGGCCATCGAGGCCTTTGCCACCGCGGAAAAGCAGGGCTTCCAAGATGCCACGCTGCCCTACCACCAGGCGGTTTCGTACCAGGCCTTGCGCCAGCTGGAGCCCGCATTCCAGAACTACGCCCGCGCGCTGGCCCTGAACCCGTCCGCCGAGATGCGCAGCCTGATCCTGGCGCAGCAGGCCGAGGTGGCGATTCCCACCGGACACTACGATGTGGCGATTGCCAACTACCGGCAGCTGCTGCAGGCCCAGCCCGGCAATACGCGCTATGTGGTCGGCCTGGGCATTGCGCACATCGGCAAGAAGGACTATGCGCAGGCCATGCGCATCTTCGACGATTCGCTCGCCAGGCAGCCCAATCCACCCGCCTACTACGGCAAGGCGCTGGTATACCGCGAGCAGGGCGATACCGCCGCCGCGATAGAAAACATGGCCAAGGCCAGCGCCATGGATCCGGCGAATCCGCTGTACCAGGGCATGCTGCAGCAGCTGCGCGGCGGTGGCCGATGAGCGCCGGCGGCCGGCCGCTGCGCGTGCTGCACATCGGCAAGTACTATCCGCCGCATCGCGGCGGCATGGAGTCGTTTCTGGCCGACCTGGTCAACCAGCAGCGCGCCAGCGGCATCGATGCCCGGGCCATCGTGCATGGCGATCCGCAGCCGCACGACCCGCCCTGGATCATCCGCGTGCCGGTGCAGATCACCTTGGTGTTCGCGCCGATTGCGCTGGGTTTCCCGCTGGCCTTGTGGCGGGCGCTGCGGCGCTTCAAGCCCGACGTGATGCACTTGCACATGCCCAACAACGCGGCCTTCTGGGCGCTGGCGGTGCCAGGCGCGCGCCGGGTGCCGTGGGTGGTGCACTGGCATTCCGATGTGCTCATCAGCCGCTGGGACTGGCTGCTGTCGGCCTGCTACCAGCTCTACCGGCCGTTCGAGTACAAGCTGCTGCAGGCCAGCGAGGCGATCCTGGCCACCTCGCCGCCCTATATGGCGGCGAGCCAGCCGTTGCAGCGCTGGCTGTACAAGACCATCGCGGTGCCGCTGGGGCTCAAGCCCCTGGCGCAGGAGCATGCGGCCGCGGCGGCGCCCGCAACGGCGGCGGCCTGGGGCGATGCCGCGCTGCGCGTGCTGTCGGTGGGGCGGCTCACCTACTACAAGGGCTTCGACACGCTGATTTCCGCGGTGGCGGGGTATCCGCAGGTGCGGCTGCTCATCGCGGGCGAAGGCGAGCAGCGCGCCATGCTGCAGGAGCTGATAGTCCAAGAACGCGCCGCGCAGGGCTGCGCCAACGTGCAGCTGCTGGGCGCGGTCTCCGAAGAGGAAAAGCACGCGCTCTTCAACAGCTGCGACGTGTTCGCGCTGGCCTCGCGCGAGCGCACCGAGGCCTTTGGCCTGGTGCTGGTCGAGGCCATGCAGCACGGCAAGCCCTGCATCGTGTCCGACCTGGAGGGCTCGGGCATGTCGTGGGTGGTGAGCCAGGCCGGCGGCGGCCGCTGCTACGCCCCCGAGCAGGTGCAGGCATGGAAGCGCGCGATCGCGCAGTGCATGGCCTCCAAATCGCAGTTGGCGGCGATGGGGCAGTCTGCGAAAGCGGCCGCGCAAAGCCGCTTCACCATTGCGCAGTGTGCCCAGCGCATCGACCATCTGTACCGCGAAATCAGCGGCGCTCCTCGGCCGCTGATGGCGCCCGCAGGCCATGAAGCTGGCCCTGCCGGGCATCGCTTGCGGGTGCTGATGGCTTTTTCCCCGGCGGACTGGAGCGAGCCCGCCGCGGCAGCGCACGAGCGTGCGCAGACGGTGGTGGTCAATGCCACCGGCCTCAAGCGCCCTTCGGGCCGGGCCGGCCTCATGGCCATCGACCTGGAGCCGGGGCTGGCGCTGGCGGATGCGCTGGAAGTCATCAAGCTCCTGGCGCTGGAGCAGGGGGCGGCAGGCGTCTGCATCCGCCCCATGCGGTCCGGCGCTGCAGCCCCCGCGCCCGCGCAGCCCCGGCGCAGCTGGCTGCAGCATGCCGCCGCATGGTTTCGGCGCCAGGGGGTTGACTTGCGGCGCGACAGCCTGGAGCTGGAGGGGCCGGCGCTGCAGCAATGGCTGCAGGCGCCCGTGCAGGTACTGGGCTCATGCCTGCTGCTGCGGCGATCTGCCGGGCTCAGCAGCCCAGAATACCGAGCGGCCGCACGGTGAACAGCAGGCTGGCCAGGCCACCCAGGGGAATCAGCAAGATAGTCCATGCCGTGCGGGGCGACGCCATGGCCTGCGCGATCCCCATCGCGGCGATGGGGCCGGCGAACAGCAGGCCATAGTTCAGCAGGCGCAGGAACCAGTTGGTGTCCAGCAGCCATGCGGACGCGATGATGGCGGCGGTGCACAGCATGCCGAATGCCAGCAGGCACCAGACCAGGAACCGGCCCATCAGCGGCACACCGCGCCCTTCGAGCAGCAGGGTGATGAAGGGCGGCACGCCCAGCGCAAAAAAGCCCGCGAACAGCAGGTTGCCCGATTGGAACAGCAGGAAGCGCCATGCGGAGCCGCCATAGGGCTGCCAAGCGTGCGCTGGCAGGAGCCAGGCCTGCAGGGCCAGCGCGGCCGCGATCAGCAGCAGTGCGCAGGCATGGGCCGCGGCCCGGTGCCGCAGCAGCAGCTGGCCGGCGCTTTGCGACCATTCGGCACGCCAATGCCAGCGCCGCCGCAGCACCGCCACCAGCAGGCAGGCCGCCAGCGCGGCGGCGCCAAGCGCAGGGATGAAGCCCAGCATGCGGCGCAGGTGGACATGCACGATATCGAACAGCATGGCCGAGTAGGGCCCTTGGGGCCACAGGTATACCGCCAGGCTCGACAGCAGCGCCAGGCCTGCAGCCGCCTGGCGGCGGGTGAATGGCTTGCCTTCGAAGTAATCGGCCAGCACCAGCACGCTGCACAGCCAGAGCAAGATGGCGTGGCTCAGGATGTGGGTGAGCGCGGTCACGGGCAGCAGCAGAAACCAGAACCAGCCGCCGCGCCGCTGCAGCCACAGCCAGCAGCCCAGGGCGCCGCACAAGACCAGTACCTGCCCCCATTGCTGCGGCCGCGCCTCCAGCAGCGGGGCCCAGAAATAGCTCGACAGCGCAAGGGCCGCCAGCACCATGCCGGCACCCGTGGGCGCAAGCCTGCGATAGCCCCACAGCAGCGCCAGGATGGCCGCCAGCACGCCGCCGACGCCGGCGGCGGTGAACAGGGCCGGGTATCCGAGGCCGGATCCGGCGGCAAGCGTACGGATCAGATAGAGGAAGGCCGGGCCGGAAACCGGCCAGTCCACCCCTTCGTCCACGCTGCGGGCAATCTCCACCCAGTGGGCTTCATCGTAGTTGCATGCGGGATAGCCGGCGTAGGCCCGCAGCAGCCAGGCCAAGAGAGCAAAGGCCAGTGCGAAGGCCAGCGCGGTGGCGCCGGCGCCGAGCCGGGAGGCTGGGGGAAGTGTCTCGCGCCTCATCTCAGCGGCTTTGGAATTGCGCGCGCCACAGCCCTTGCCCGGCGGCGCCCAGGCGCTGGCGCCATGCGGCATCGCCGGCAAGTTCCCGCACGGCCAGGGCCATGCCAGCGGCGCTGGCCGCCACCAGGCAATGCTGGCCATCGATCGCGCCCAGGCCGCGGATGCCGTGCGGCGTGGAGACCACCGGCAGGCCATGCGCAAAGGCTTCGAGCGTCTTGAGCTTGGTGCCGCCGCCGCTGAACAGCGGCACCAGCACCAGGTCCGCGTCTGCGTAGGCCTGCTCAATGCGTGGATGGTTTTCGAGCAGCTGGATGCCGGCGTCCGCCAGCACCTGCTGCAGCTGCCGCGATGGATTGCGGCCCACGACGGTGAGCTGCCAGGCCACCTTCAGCACAGCATGCAGCTGCGGCGCCAACTGCAGGGCCAGCCATCTCGCAGCCTCCGCGTTGGGTGGATAGTCGAGCGTGCCCACGAACAGCAGGCGCAGCGCGGCCGCTTGCCTGCGCGTGGCCGGATGCGGCGCGGGAAAGCGATTGGGCCGGCAGCCGATGTGCTGGCCGAGCGGGGTCCGCATGCCGGCGATGTCCTGTGCCGCGGCCAGCCACAGCTGCCGGTAGCGGCCTTGGGCGCGGCGCTCCACCAGCCAGTACTGGATGCCGACCAGGGCGCAATACAAGGATTCGCTCATGCGGCCCATCCGCAGCAGGCCGCGCGCGACGCTGAGTCTGGTGTGGGATTCCCGGTCATCCATGTCCAGCTCCTGAACCGCCTGCGGGAAGGCAGCCAGCAGCGGCCGTGCCGCGTCGTGCAGGCCCAGCCGGAATACGACGATTCGGCTCGGCGCCGGGCTGGCCAGCTGCTGCAAGAGTGCCTGCAGCGCCTGCCGGCCGCGGGCCGTGGGCAGGGCCCAGTCGGCCATCCAGGCCCGCCAGCCAACGGCGCCCAGCGGCAGCAGCAGGCCGAGCCAGCGCAGCCAGCGGTTGCGGGCGCCGGGCTGGACCTCGACGAAGGTATGGGCAAGCACCGCGGGGTGCAAAGGCGCATGGGCGGCCGTGTCGGGGCTGGTGGCGCACACGACGATATGCACCCGGTGGTCCTTGCCCAGGGTCTGGAGCCAGTCCCAGGCGCGCAGCGCCCGCCCGGAGCCGCCGGGGCTGGGCCATACCGGGGTGACCAGTACCGCGACGGGCTGGTGCTGCGTGCTCATGGCTCCTGTGGGGGCTGCATGGCAAGCAGCTTGCCATCCTGCAGCTGCACGATCGCATCGGCATGGCGCAGGCTGCCATGCCGGTGGGTGATGAACAGCACGCTCATGTCGGGGCGGGCCCGGCGCACCGCATGCAGGATGCGCTCCTCGGTTTGCGCATCCAGTCCGGAGGTCGCCTCGTCCAGCAGCAGCAGGTCGGGCTCGCGGTAGAGCACGCGCGCAAGCGCCAGCCGCTGGCGCTCGCCACCGGACAGGCGGCTGCCCGCCGCACCCACCTGGGTCTGCAGTCCATCGGGCAGCGCGCGTCCGCCAGCCGGCAAATGGGCCAGCTGCAGCGCGCGCGCGGCACGCTCTTCGTCGCCTGCGTCAAAGCCGAACACCACGTTGTCCATGGCCGTGCCGTCGAGGAACGAGGCCTGCTGCGGCAGATAGGCGATCCGCGGGCGTGGGCGGGCCGAGTCTGCCGGCCACAGATGCAGCACCTGCCCCGACTGTGGGCGGCTGATGCCGCACATCAGCTCCAGCAAGGTGCTTTTGCCGGCGCCGGATGGGCCCACCACCGCCATCCAGGAGGGATGCGGCAGCGCGAGGCTGACATCGTCCAGGATCGATGGCGCTGCCGGCTCATACGCAAACGACACATTGCTTATCGTGAAGGAGGGCTGGTCGCTGGGCTGCACCGGGATATGAATGCTGTCGCGCCTGTTGGACCTGGCCCACTGCAGCTCTTGCAGTATCAGCTCCACATTGATGATGGAGCCAAAGATGATGGAGCGCGTGCTCAGCAGCTTCATCATCGCAGGCAAGATGGCCCGGGCCGCAATCGCATAGAAGATCAGATAGGGAATGAGGTCCTTGATCGGCTTGTCAAAATAAAGCCATGCGGTGACCGCAACCAGGATGATGCCGAAAACAAAAAAATCCAGCAGCAGCCGGGGCAGGGATGGCAGAAAGCCGATCCGCTTGTTTGCCTTCGCTATCTGGTGAATGGGCGCATTCAGGTTTCTGAGGCAGAAATCCTCGATCCCATAGATGCGCAGCTCCCGGAACGAGCCAAAGAAATCCGACATGCCCAGGCTCAATCGCTTCAAGGCCCGCTCGCGCACCGCCGAGGTATGCTTTTGCGGGATGTCGACGATCCGGTAGACGATGAAATTGAAAACCAGGAATCCTATGCCCAGCAGTATGGAGGCGGTAGGGTATTGCAGCAGCATCAGCCCGGCGATGAAGAGAATCTGCAATGTCGTCGATATCAAGACGACGCATTGCTGGCTGACATAGGCCGCGTCCACTGCGGTGATGGTGCAGCGGTGCATGTAATGCGTGTGGTGCTGCCCCCGAAACGCCTGCCAATCCATGTGGAAATAGCCTTTCAGCAACTGGACCACGAGGTCGCGCTGCACCTGCTGGTGCAGGCTGCCGGCAAACCAGTTGAAAGTGCCCTCCATCAGCAGCTTGACAGCCACCAGCGCGAACAGGGCGATGCTGAAAAGCGCAATGACATGGATGCCGGCGAGTGCGGACAGCCGGACCATCGGCGCAGGGCAGGTTCCGCCCAGGCACTGCACATAGGGCACGGAGGCAGCGGTCACGCCCATCTCCAGCAGCGAAAAAAGGCAGGCCCAGATGGAGACCAGCCAGAGCTTCTTCTTGTGCTCCGCAGACAGAAGCTGCCGCATGACCTGAATCAGCCGGTACAGCTCCTTCATGCTGCTTTGGATGGTGCCGGGAACAGGAAATTTCATCTCAGAAAGCTGCGCAGGCTGCACAGCGGGTGGCGCAGCGCATTCCAGCCCCGCTGCGCAAGATAGCGGGCGCGGCTGGTGGGTGCTTCTGCGGGAAGGAACGGCCTGGCCCAATGGGCATACGTGGTCCGGGCCCAGGCTACATAGTCAGGCGTCAGCATATTGGCATGGAAATGGCTGAAGTCAAGGCGCTTGGGATCGAACCACAGATGATTCCAGAGGTGCAGGCTGTAGGCATCGGCAGGCAGCTCCACTTCGCGCAGGAAGAGATCCGCGATATTGCCTGCGCTCCAGTCCAGTGCATAGAACGAGCTGGCTGGCTGCACCTGGATCAGGCTGGGATGCTGCCGGGCCAGGCGATAGGGCAGAAAAGTGGAGTGCGCGCTCCAGCTGCCATCGAAGGCGGTTTCCATTTCTTCCAGCCACAGGCGGCAGAAATCCGAATCCGGCGCGCTGGCGATCCAGGCATTGCATAGCGAGCCGCCCTCGGGCGCCTCGGGAGTAGGCTTCTCATGGCCGAGAATGAATTGGGATCTTTGCCAATCCTTGGGAATGGGGCGAAGGAAAAGGCTGTCTATGTCGGCATAGATGCCGCCTTCCTTGAGCAGTATCTCCAGCCTGGCGAAATCCGAAAGATGCGCATAGCGGAACTTGGCAATTTCCGGATCGCTGTATTGGTAGTTGGATATGGCGTAGTCTGGGTTGAATTTTCTTAGGACAAGCTTGGGCTTGATTTTCTCCCACCAAGGGCCATAGGGTTCGTTGTGGTAGTGAAAATGAACTTCGTCGGGCTGGTTGACCTCTATGCACGAAGCCAGGCAAAGGTAGTACATCAGGTGAAATGGCTCATCCTGTACTCTTAAGCCAAAGACAAAATGAAAAATATTGGGGATGGAGCTGCGGGTCAATTCAGGATCTCCAACAGAAGGCGAACGATGGAGTCTTGTGGGAATTTCTGTGCAATATGCAGCGCTTGCTGTGCTGCATCGGCTCTCGCTGCATCTGGCTTGTCAAATATATTTCGCATGCATGCCGCGGCCTGGTTGACATCTGGGTTTGCCCAGTAATCCTGGGGGGTATAGCTGGAAGCCCAGGTGGGCTCATGCACCGGAATCATTTTATAGTCGATCAGCTTGCTTCTGTTACCCGCCAAATAATCCAGTTGCCCGCCATAGGCCGTCATGACCACGGGCTTTCCCAGACGGGCTGCTTCAAAAGCACCCAGGCCCCAGCCTTCGGTTCGGGTCAATGAGACGAAGCAATCGCCCAAGGCATGCAGCGATTGCATTTCTCCGTCACTGAGCTGCTCATCGGCAATCAGGGCGATAGGCGCCAGCTTGCCGCCGGATTTCTGTATCATCCGCTCTATGCTGAGCGCCGGAGAAGGGTGGCGCAGGCGAAACCCATTGCGCCAGCTGCGATGCCAGCATGTAATATCTTTGTTCGAGGTCTTGACGACCATCAAGACTGGATCGTCATGCGCAAAGGCTTTCCAATATGCCTCTATTGCCAAATAGGGGGCTTTGCGATGTGACCAGAAACCAATCGTATAGAAAACAAACCGGTTGTCGATGCTTTTTCGGTAATCCCCCAGGTGGTCGAGAAGGCGGCCTCTATCCGCAGGGGACGGTTCGGGCATGCTTTCGAATTGGGAGAGATGCGGCACGACGTGAATGGGAACATGGACGCCGCTATCGCGGAAGACGGATACATTCCATTGGCAAGGAACGATTACTCCGTCGAGCTGGTTCAATATTTCCGGCCAATGCCGTGGAAGCCTTTCCAGCTCCCAAACAGTATATCCATATATGCGCCGGCCAGGTTTTCTTTCGCGCTCCAACCATTCTGGATAGTATTCCGGTACGGTGTGAATAATGACGCGGTCGTATTCAATATCGCGGTGATAAATGTTTTGCAGCGAAGGGGCTGGAGACGCCTTGCCGAGAGCCGGCTCATAGAGACGAGGGCCGGGAACCATCGGAGACCAGCTGATGTTGGCACCCGCATCGGCCAGTGCTGCGACATAGGACTTCGCCGCAGTTGCATAGCCGGTGGTATCACCCCAGGAAATATATTTTAGACCACGCATTTGCTATCGCTTTGTGCCGCGCAGAAGGTAGGATGTAAATCCGCGAAACAAGCCGATGAACCGCGCTCCATAGGCCAGGCTCTGCCAGCCACGGAAACTGCACATGTAGAGCATTGCAACCGCCAGGGTCCTGAAGCCCCAGTTGAGAATATGTGGTTGCGGACTCTTGGCAATGAGTGCCCCGTCACCGATGGCGTAGCTGTGAAAGCGAGACACGGCCCAGCGGTTCCAAGGGGGTATCTTGGTCGGGTGGAGCATCATGATGCCCGGGTTGTAATATGCCTGGCCGACCTGGATGTGGTTGAAAATCCGGTTCATCAGATCGACGCCTTCGGCGGCGGGAAATTGGCTGCCTGGGCCAAAGAGGATATCAAAGCCACCAGATTCCATGAAAACGGCGCGATGCACGAAGAAGGTGGCTTCGGTCAGCGAGCCGAACATGTTCTTGCGGTTGAAGAAGCGATCTTGCTCGGACCAGCGCAATACATTTGATTTTCCTTCGTCATTGACGGTTCTGCCGGTGATGACCTTCACATCGGGAAGATCCCGGGAGAATTTCTCCACCAATGCCAGCGTATTGGGCAGGAGCCTGCAGTCATCATCTGGAAAGCCAAGCCACTCGCCTTGGGCCAGATCCGCACCCAGGTTTCTTGCACGGCATGCGCCTTGGAAATCAACATGGTGGTGGATCAGGCGCAGCCGCGTGCGGTAATCCTGCACAATTCCATCCAGATAGCCAGCCTTGTTCTGGTCAACCAGTATGACTTCAAAATCGGGAGCATTATCTTGCTGGCAGAGGCTTTCGAGGCATAGCCGCAAGTCCCCTTCATCCTGCAAAGTCGCAATAATCAGGGAAATGTAAATTCCAGAGGCCATCGAAGTCGTCTTTGTGTTGAGAGTTTGAAACGGCGGTTGCTGTATGTTCAAGCATGTCCGGCGATCAGGCCACCAGCTGTTGATAGACCGCGACCGTCTGTTGCGCGCAGCGGTCCCATGACAGTATTGCCGTGCGCGCCAGCCCTTTGGCCCGGGCCTCGGCCAGCCAGGCCTCGCTGGCCAGGCACTCGCGCAAGGCCTGGGCAAGTTCTTCCACATCGAGCGGATTGACCAGCCGGGCGGCACCCGCCGCGACTTCCGGCATGCACGAGGTATTGGAGGTGAGCACCGGCGTGCCGCTGGCCATGGCCTCGGCGATCGGCAGGCCGAAGCCTTCGTAGAGCGAGGGGTAGGCCATCAATCGGGCGCCAGCATACAGCGCAGGCAGCCAACGCTGGTCGACGAATGCCAGGTAGCGCAGCCAACCCTGTGCCTGCGCCCGGGCCATGCGCTCATGGACGGCCGCGGAGTTCCAGCCCCGGCCGCCGGCCACCACCAGCGGACATTCGCGCCGCAAGGCTTCGGGCAGCATCTCGTAGGCCTGGACCAGCCGCGCCACGTTTTTGCGCGGCTCCATCGTGCCCACGAACAGGCTGTATTGGCCGGCCCGCAGTCCTAGCGCCTGCATGGCCGGCGCCAGCATGTGCGGCGCATGGGGCCGGAAAATCGTGTCCGCCGCGAGGTGGATGGCGGTGATCCGCTCGGGCGGCATCAGGCCGTATTCAAGCATTTCGCGGCGTACGCTCTCGGACACCGTGATCACATGGCCGGTGCGGGCCAGGCTGGAGGCCAGTGCCTGCTTGAGGTAGTCGACCCGCGCTTGCGGATGGAACTGCGGGCACTGGATATGCGAGAGATCGTGCACGGTGCCGACCGTTTTTCCCTTGAACGGGGGCACGATGTAGTTGGGCGAGTGGTAGATCGATTGCCGGTTGCCGCGCAGGCGCCAGCCAAGCAGCGTGGGGGCGGCCGCGGTGTAAAGGCGCACGGCCAGGCGGTTGCCCGCCAGCCGGTCGCGCAGCGAGATCGGTTGCGCAAGCGCGGGCGCGTTGCCTGGCATGGGCCGCTCCAGCGCGTCCGCCGGCGCGGCCACCCAGCGCCCCATGGAGAAATAGCGCAGCCGGGCGATGTTTTCATCGCACGCCAGCCGCTTGGCCAGCTCGTAGGTGTAGCGCCCTATGCCGGTCAACGGGGGGCGCAGGGCATCGGTTGCGAGAATGACGTCGAGTCCAGCGGCTGCGGCCATGCGCTACCCCGCGGTGTGCAGCCCGGGGGCGCGGCCGTAGGTGTCCTCGATGCGCACGATGTCATCTTCGCCCAGGTAGCTGCCCGATTGCACCTCGATGATCTCCAGCGGCACCTTGCCAGGGTTGGCGAGGCGGTGCATGTGGCCCAGCGGGATGAAGGTGGATTCGTTTTCGGCCAGCAAGAAGGTCTTGTCGCCGGTAGTCACCTCGGCGGTGCCCTTCACCACGATCCAGTGCTCGGCGCGGTGGTGGTGCATCTGCAGGCTGAGCCGGGCGCCGGGGTTGACCACGATGCGCTTGACCTGGAAGCGCTCGCCGCCGTCGATGCTGTCGTACCAGCCCCAGGGGCGGTGCACCTTGCGGTGGGAGGCTGTGAGCTTGCGGTTCTGCGCCTTGAGTTCGGCGACGATCTTCTTCACGTCCTGCGTCCTGTCCTTGCGGGCAACGAGCACCGCGTCCGGGGTCTGCACCACCACCAGGTTGTCCACGCCTACCGTGGCCACCAGGCAGGTCTGCGAGAACAGCAGGCTGTCGCGCGTATCCACGGCCAGCGTCTGGCCGGCGGTGGCGTTGCCTTGCGCGTCGCGCGGCAGCAGGTCCCACAGCGCGTCCCAGGCGCCCAGGTCGGACCAGCCGGCGTCCAGCGGCACCACGCGCGCGGGAATGCCCAGTTCGCTGCGGCGGGGCAGGTGCTCCATCACCGCGTAGTCGATGGAGTCGGCGGGGCAGCGGGCGAAGGCAGCGTCGTCGGGGCGGATGAAATCCAGGTCCGTGCGGCTTTGCTCCATGGCCTGGCGGCAGGCCTGCAGCATCTCGGGCTGCAAGGCCTGCATGGCCTGGAGCCACTGGTCCGCCCGCACCATGAAAAGGCCGCTGTTCCACAGGTAGCGGCCGCTGGCCAGATAGCTCTGTGCCAGCTCCAGGCTGGGTTTTTCTGCAAAGCTCTGGATGGCGAATGCACCGCCATCCCAAGCTGCCTCGCCTTTCTGGATATAGCCATAGCCGGTTTCGGGCCGGTTGGCGACGATGCCGAACGTGACCATGGCGCCGCCGCACGCCAGGGGCCAGGCGATGTCCACCGCGCGGTGCAGCTCGGCCACCCGGCTCATGGCGTGGTCGGCGGGCATGGCCAGCAGCACTGCCTGCGGCTCGGCCGCCAGGGCCGCCAGGGTGAGGGCCGGCGCGGTGTTGCGGCCCGCCGGCTCCAGCACCAGCCGGGCGCCGGCGATGCCCGCCTCCTGCAGCTGCTGCGCGGCCAGAAAGCGGTGCTCGGCATTGCACACCACGATGGGCGCGGCCTGCGCTATGTGGCGGCCCACCCCCTCCATGCGTTTGGCGGTGTCTTGCAGCATGGACAGGCCACTGCGCTGGAGCACCAGGAACTGCTTGGGGTAGTGCTCGCGCGAGAGCGGCCACAGCCGCGTGCCGCTGCCGCCGCACAGGATGACGGGAGTGAGTGCAGGCATGGGAGTACTGGGGGCTGCGTCGGCCTACTTCGTGGCTTCGGTCGCCAGAATGTGCAGCAGGTACTGCCCATAGCCATTCTTCTTCAGCGGCTCGGCCAGTTGCTGCAACTGCTGCGCGCCGATGAAGCCCTTGCGGAAGGCGATTTCCTCGGGGCAGGCGATCTTCAGGCCCTGGCGCTTTTCCAGCACCGCAATGAACTGGCTGGCTTCGAGCAGGCTGTCGTGCGTGCCGGTGTCAAGCCATGCATAGCCGCGCTTCATGATCTGCACGTTCAGCTGGCCCTGCTGCAGGTAGGCGTCGTTGACCGCGGTGATCTCCAGCTCGCCGCGGGGGCTGGGCTTGACGCTCTTGGCGATGTCCACCACCTGGCTGTCGTAGAAATACAGGCCGGTGACCGCGTAGTTGCTCTGTGGCCTGGCGGGCTTTTCCTCGATGGAGACGGCCCGGCCTTCACGGTCGAAGGCCACCACGCCATAGCGCTCGGGGTCGTGCACATGGTAGGCGAAGACCGAGGCGCCTTGCGCGCGCTGGTCGGCGCTGGCCAGCAGATGCTCGAAGTCGTGGCCATAGAAGATGTTGTCGCCCAGCACCAGGGTGCTGGGCGCGCCGTCCAGAAAATCCTCGCCGATCAGGAAGGCCTGGGCCAGCCCATCAGGGCTGGGCTGCACCGCGTATTGCAGGTTGACGCCCCACTGGCTGCCGTCGCCCAGCAGTTGCTGGAAGCGCGGCGTGTCCTGTGGCGTGCTGATGACGAGGATGTCGCGGATGCCCGCCAGCATCAGTGTGCTGAGCGGATAGTAGATCATCGGCTTGTCGTACACCGGCAGCAGTTGCTTGCTGATGGCCAGCGTGGCCGGGTGCAGGCGGGTGCCGGAGCCACCGGCGAGGATGATGCCTTTGCGTGCTTTGGTCATGAATGCTCGGAAGAGGAAATGGTTTCAGGTGGTGCCGCGGCTGAAGATTCCTTCAGGTACAGCAAGGCCAGGCTCTGGTTGAGGCGGCGCACCTGCCGCTCGATGCGGGTGTTGACGATGTCGGCATGCAGCGCCTTGACGAACAGGATGATGACCGCCCCCACCAGCAGCAGCGCGGGTGAATAGCGTATGCCGGCCTGGTTGGCGAAACCGTCGATTATCCTGGGCCAGACGCCAAGCACGATGGCCAGCAGGGCCAGCATGAACCAGAACAGGCCGTGGCGCACGTTGAGCCGATCGCGGGCTATCAGCAGCAGGATGGCGGCGGCGAAGCCTATGCCTAGTACGGTGGTCGTGATCTGGTAGGGAGCCATAGGTACATTGCCCGCGGCGCCATGGCACCCGGCACTGGATCAGCCAGTCAATGACGCCCGCTGTTGCATGGGCGGTCCCGGCAGCCTGCGGGCTGTATGGAGTACTCTTAAGTTGTGCACTAAATAGGATGTTATTGGTGCATTTTATGTATTTTGGTGAGTTGTGCATATTATTGGATGAATGGGCGCTGCTTGTGGATGGGGGATTATTCCGCCAGTTGCCGGGCCGATGGCCGCCATGCTCCCCGATTGCCGTGCCACACTAGCAACCTATGCCAGAACCACATTGGGCGCAGGATGCGCTGCTTGCCTTTGACGCCGTCGTCAGCGCCACCGAGGGGTTTCGCAGCCGCGAGGGGCAGCGCCACATGGCCGCGCGCGTGGCCGAGACCTTTGCCGCCGCCGAGCTGGGCAAGCTCGAGGACGAGGCAGGGCAGCCGCGGCGGGCGATAGCCGTCATCCAGGCCGGCACCGGCGTGGGCAAGTCGCTGGCCTATGCGGTGCCGGCCATTGCGATCGCGCTGGCGCGCGGCACCCGGGTGTTGATCTCCACCGCCACCGTGGCGCTGCAGGAGCAGCTGGTCAACAAGGACCTGCCAGCGCTGGCGGCGCGCATGGCCGGCGAGGGCGGGGCGCCGTTTCGCCACGCGCTGGCCAAGGGGCGCGGGCGCTATGTGTGCAAGCTCAAGCTGGAGCGGCTGGCGGGCGTGGGGCCAGGCCATGGCGGCGATTCAGCCGATGCCGACGGCGAAGCCTTCGACGATTTCTTTCCCGACGAGATGGCCGATGCCCAGCAGGCCGCGCGCAGCAAGCAGCTGAGCGCGGCGCGCCTGCAGTTCTACACCCGCATGGCCGATGCGCTGGCCACGCGCCGCTGGGACGGCGACCGCGACAGCCTCGACTCGCCGCCCGAGCCCGAGGTCTGGAGCCCGATCGCCGCCGAGTCCAGCTCCTGCACCGGCAAGCACTGCCCGCTGTTCGGCAGCTGCACCTACTACGACCGGCGCAAGGAGCTGGTGCAGGCCCAGGTGGTGGTGGCCAACCACGATCTGCTGCTGTCGTCGCTGGGGGCGCGCCTGCTGCCCGAGCTGGACAACTGCCTGCTGGTGCTCGACGAGGCGCACCACCTGCCCGGCACCGCGCTCGACCAGTTCGCCAGTGAGATGGACCTGAGCCGCCTGGGCTGGATCGACAAGCTTGCCAGCCGCGCCACCCGCGTCGGCACGCTGATGGAAGTGGGCGAGGTGGCCGATATCGCCACGCACGCCAGCCAGCTGCGCCAGCACCTGCAGGATGCGGCCCGCCTGGTGATGGACGAATACGGCGAAGGCCTGCGCCAGCAGCTGCAGCAAAGCCGCAATGCCGCTGCGCTGCCGGCCCGCGTGCGCCTGCCGCGGGGCGAGCTGCCGCCGGCCATGCAGGAGCCGCTGGCGCAGGCCGCGCACCATGCGTCGGGTTTTCTGCAGGCGCTGCAGGCCATATCGAAAGCGCTGCGCGCCGAGATGCGCGACAAGCCCGACGAGGCCAAGCGCCTGTCCACGCTCTATGCCCAGGTGGGCATGCTGGCGCCGCGGCTCGAGGCGGTGCACGATGCCACGCAGCTGCTGCTGTCCGCGCCGCCGCAAAGCCGTGAGGACGGCGTGCCGGCGGCCAAGTGGTTCACGCTGGAGGTGTCGGGCGAGCTGGCCGTGATCAAGGCCCATGCCAGCCCGGTGCTGCCCGGCGCCACGCTGCGCCACCACCTGTGGAGCAAGGTGCGCGGCGCGGTGCTGACTTCGGCCACGCTCACGAGTGCGGGCGCAGGTACTGGTGCCGGTGGGGGCGCCGGCGGCGCCGACCCGTTCGACTATTTCCTGCGCGAGAGCGGCCTGGCGGGAGATGCCGCGGTCGGCACGCTGGCGGTCGCGAGCCCCTTCGACTATGCCTCGCAGGGCGCGCTCATCGCCACCGAGACCATGGCCGACCCGCGCCAGCCGCAGCAGTTCAATGCCGAGATGATCGATGCGCTGCTCGCCGACCTGGCCCAGGTCGAGGCCGGCGGGCTGGTGCTGTTCACCTCGCGCGAGCAGATGCGCCTGGCCGTCGATGCGCTGCCCACCGCCATGCGCAGCGTGGTGCTGGTGCAAAACACCTTGCCGCGCAGCCAGCTGTTGCAGACCCACCGCGAACGCGTGCTCACCGGCCTGCCGTCCATCATCTTCGGCATGCAGTCCTTTGGCGAGGGGCTGGATTTGCCCGGCGCGCTGTGCGAATCGCTGTTCATCACCAAGCTGCCGTTCGCGCCGCCGGACGACCCGGTGGGCGAGGCGCGGGCCGAATGGCTCAAGGGGGGCGGGCGCGACCCGTTCGTGGAGCTGGTGATCCCGGCCACCGCGATCCGCCTGGCGCAATGGGTGGGCCGGGCGATCCGCACCGAATCCGACCGCGCCCATGTCTACTGCTACGACCGGCGCCTGGTGCGCACCAGCTACGGCCAGCGCCTGCTTAAAAGCCTGCCGCCGTTTGCGCTGCAGCGCCGGGCTGCCGCCCATCATTCCTGAGACCGGCGTCATTCGTGGTGTTGCGCCTGGCCCAGCAGCGCCTGCAATTGCCGGTGCGCGGGGCTGGCCACATCCGCCGGCAGCTGGTTGCGCGCCTGCAGGTAGTGGTGGGTGAACACATCCAGGCAGGCCGACAGCGCGGCCGAGGCCCGGGTATCGCCCGACAGCTCCAGGCACAGCGCCGCCACCTCGGCGGTGCAGAAATGATCGCCGCGTGACGAGCGGCGCAGCCGGTAGCGCGAGATCTGCTCGGGGTGCAGGCTCAGCACTGCAAAGCGCTCCAGGTACGGGCTCTTGCGAAACATCTTGCGCGCCTCGGACCAGGTGGCGTCCAGCAGCACGAACAGCGCGCGCTTGCCGGGCTGCGGCGCCAACGTGTGCACCACGCGTTCGGGCGGCTGCACGAATTCGCCGGGAAAAACCACATACGGCTGCCACTGCGGATCATCGAGCAGGGCCAGCAGCTGCGCATCCGCCTCGGTGCGTGCCCAGCCGAAGGCAAAGGTGTCGGCCACCACATCGGCGATCAGCCAGCCGGTGTTGCTGGGCTTGAGCGGCTCGGCGTCGTGCATCAGCAGGCATATGCCGGCCTGCGTGGCCAGCTGCGGCCGCCACTGGCAGATGCAGTGCGAGGGTCGCAGGCGGCAGCCCTCGCAGCGCTCGCCCTTGGGGCCGCCGCGCGCCAGGAACGGCCGCGTGCTGCGGGCCAGGCGCTGGGCGCGCAGCCGTGCCACGGCGTGGGGCGCCAGCGCGGGGGTGGCGGGCGCCGTCATCCGGCATCCACGCTTTCCAGCGCAAACAGCGGCACGGCGCAATCGCGGCTCAGCCACACGCCGCCGCCCAGCTCGCGCATGGCCGGGCGCAGGCCGCGCCGGTACAGCTCGGCGCGGTGGCGCAGCAGGCGCGGGTCGGTCAGCTGGTCGTCGATGATGTCGCGCTCATAGTCCTCGCGCGCCACGGCCTCCACATACAGGCCGCCGCGCGACAGGCGGGCCAGGTTGTGCAGTGCCTGCTTGAGATCGGACGGGCTCAGGTAAGGCAGCACGCCCTGGCAGATCACCAGGTCGAACGGCTCGGCGCAGCTGTAGTCCACCACCGAGCCGCGCTCCCAGCCGTAGCGCCGGCACAGGTATTCGCTGTATTCCACGCCGTGGTAGCTGGCGCCGGGAAAATGCCGCGCCACCGTGTCGCGCCACAGCCCGATGCCGCAGCCCATGTCGAGCACGCGCCGCACCGGCACCCGCAGGTAGCCGAGGTATGAGCAGACGAAGGCGCCCAGCCGCTCGACATGCGCGGCATCCACCACGCTGGTTTTCTTGTCGAAGTAATAGCGCTGGTAATACGCCTCGTCGAACCACTGTTCACTCGCTGATTGCACGCATGCTCCTGAAACTAGGGAGTATCGCGCAATGCGCAGTCATCAAAAACAGTAGCTGCCAGCGCTTGCCTGCAAATGATTTTGAATATAAATCATATGAAAATTCAATAGCAGCAAGCGCTACCAGCTATGTTTTTTGCTAGGTCAACCGGCCTTGGGCGGGCGATGCGCCAGGCAGATCTTGTTGCCGTCCGGATCGCGCAGATAGGCCAGGTACAGGCGCATCGCGCCTTCGCCGCGCCAGCCGGGCGGCTCTTCGCAGCTCAGGCCGCCCGCGGCCACGCCGGCCGCATGCGCGGCATCGGCCTGCTCGGGCGAGGCGCAGGCGAAGCCGATGGTGCCGCCATTGGCGTGGGTGGCCGGCTGGCCGTTGATGGGCGTGCTGATCGCGAAGGTGCCCGTGGGGCTGCGGTAGAAATAGCGGTTCTTGTTGGCAACGCCCGGTGCAATGGCCAACTGGCCCAGCAGCGCGTCGTAGAAGCGCTTGCCGCGCTCCAGATCATTCACACCCAGCATGATATGGCTGAACATCGCATCCTCCTTGGATCGCCTGCCATCAGGCAAAGACTGCGGCTGCCATGGTATCCGCCTTTGCCCGCATCCCTGTCACTTATGCCCATGCCCCTATATCATCGCCAGCCAGTGCATTCATCACAAGAAAAGGAGGGACCATCGCATGCCGAGCATTGCATTTGAAGACCTGAGCCTGCGCTCTTTCGAAGACCGCGATGCGCCGGCCATGACCGCCGCCGTGCTGGAGTCGATAGCAACCGTGGGCCGCTGGCTGCCCTGGTGCCACGCCGGCTTTTGCGAGCAGACGGCGCTGGACTGGTTTGCCACCTGCCGTGAAAGCCTCGCCAGTGGCAGCGCGCACGAGTTCGGCATTTTCTCCGGCAGCGGCGAACTGCTGGGCGGCGCCGGCCTCAATACCATCGAGCAGGGCCACCGGTACGGCAACCTGGGCTACTGGGTGCGGCAGTCGGCGCAGCGCCGCGGGATTGCGCTGCGCGCCGTGCAGGCGCTGGTGCCCTATGCCTTCCAGACCCTGGGCCTGCAGCGCGTGGAGATCGTGGTGGCCGTGGGCAATACCGCCAGCGAAAACCTGGCCCGCAAGTACGGCGCCCTGCTCGAATGCGTGGCGCGCAACCGGCTGAACCTGCACGGGCACGCGGTGGCGGCGTCGGTGTTCTCGCTGGTGCCGGACTAGGGTGTGTCATCAATTGCTTGCCTGCGCGAAAGCTCTGCGGGCGGTGCAGTGCAAGGCGCCCTGAGCGCGGTGTAGCCCTGCTACATGAGCGAGGGGCAACGCCGCAATGCGCCGCTCGCAGGGCTTTCCCTTCGGGCTGGGCGGCCATGCGGCGTCTGCTTTGTCGCGCGGCTTGCCCATAGATGACTATGGGCTGCGCCACGCTTCGCGCATCCATCCGCATGGCCGCGCCAGCGCGCGGGTAAGCAATTGATGACACACCCTAGGGGGCCGCCGGCGCTCACTCCAGATACATCTCCCCCAGCCGCTGCTGAGCCTTGGCGTCCACACCCAGCACCCGGTCCATATAGGCGGGCACGCTGCCGTATTCGGCCAGCACCGGATCGAGGGCGGCGGTGAGGAAGGGCTCCTGCACGCGCCACAGCACATCGAGGATCTCGGGCCGGATGTGGCTGGCCGCGGCGCGGGCCTCGGCGGGGCGCTCGTAGTAGCGGTTGGTGAGCAGGTAGTCCTGCAGCACCACCTCGCGCGGCACGCCCAGCGTCATCAGCAGCAAGGTGGCGGCCCAGCCGGTGCGGTCCTTGCCGGCGGTGCAGTGGAACACGATGGGCGCATCGCTTTGCAGCAGCATCTCGAAGAAGCGCGCAAACTGCGCGGCATTGTCGTGGATGAAGCCGCGGTAGGTGTCCTGCATCAGCGTGACCGTGTGCTCGGGCGTCAGCTCGGCGCCCTCGCGCAGCAGCGTGAAGGCGCGCTGCACCACGGTAGGCTCGATGGCCAGCGAATGGTGCAGCAGGCCGTCGATGGCGTAGCGGTCCTGCTCCTGTTCGCGCGCGCCGCGAAAATCCGCCGAGCGGCGCACATCCAGGCCCAGCAGGCTTTGCTGCCCCTGCGCGGTGAGATGCGCCAGGTGGTCGGAGCGAAACAGCTTGCGCCAGCGCACGCTGCGCCCGCCATGGCCCTGGTAGCCGCCCAGGTCGCGGAAGTTGGTGGTGCCGGGCAGCGCGATGTGGCGCGGCGGCATGGCGTGGTCGGCCGAAGCGGCCAGAGTGGTGAGAGACATGAGCAGGGTTATAGCCTATGCATGCTTCGCCCCTGTGTCTTGCCCTCAATGGCCGTGGCGCGCCCAGAATTGCGCCGGAGCCACGATGGGATAGCGGCCCGCGAGTGCCAGCAAATCCTTGTCGCCGGTGATGAGCCAGTCGGCACGGGCCGCCAGCAGCGTGAGAAGCACGGGCTGGTCGGCCGGGTCTCGCAGGTCGGCGTCCGGTATGCCTTGCGGATCGACCACATCGGCCAGCAGCATGAGGCTGTCGGCCAGGTCGCGGATTTCGGTGGCTGTCATGCCGATGCGGGGCAGCTGCGGCAATACCCGGGCCAGCTCATCCAGGATGTGGCGCGACAGCACCACGTCCAGACCGCCTTGGCGCCAGGCGCCGACGATGCGCCCCGGCATGCTGCCGGGGTAGGCCAAGCCCGATACCAGCACGTTGGTGTCGAGCACCACGCGCAGCGCGGGCATCAGCGCTGGCGACGCTCTGCCGCCACGGCCGCGTCGATTTCGGCCAGCCCGGCATCGGCAGGCACCGTGGCATAGGCGTCGGCGATGCGCTGGCTCAGCGCGTCAAAGCGCTCCTGCATGCGCCGGATGCGGGCGAACAATTCGGCATCCACCAGGGCGGCAACGGGTTTGCCATCCTTGTTGATGACGATGCTGTCATGCCGACATTCCGCTGCCCTTGTCGCGATAGCTACATGCCAGGCTTTCGCTTGGGGCTCGGGCCGGGGATCATCAAGGGCATCCTCCACTGGGAATCCCGATGACAGAACTCTACGCAGGCAGCACCGTGGCCGACGCCTATCGCTCGGCTTTCCAATCCTTTCCCGCGCGCGTGGCGCTGGTGATGCCCGATGGCAGCTCGTGGACCTATGCCGAGCTGGAGCAGCGCGTGCACCGCATGGCGCGCTACCTGGCGTCGCTGGGCCTCAAGCGCCAGGACGGGCTGGCCGTGCTCACCGGCAGCCAGCCCGAGGCGCTGGCCGTCATCATCGCCTGCGCTTTTCTCGGGCTGCGCCAGACCGCGCTGCACCCCATGGGCGCGCTGGACGACCAGGCCTTCGTGCTGCAGGACGCGGGCATTGCCGCGCTGGTGGTGGGCGCGCGCTTCGCCGAGCGCGGCGCGCAGCTCAAGGCGCGCGGCTTGGTGCGGCAGGTGCTGAGCATCGGACCTTCGGACCTGGGCGCGGACGTGATCTCGGCCAGCGCTGCCTTCGACGGCGGGGCGCTGCCCATCGCGGCGCAACCGGACGACATCGTCAAGATCAGCTACACCGGCGGCACCACCGGCCGCCCCAAGGGCGTGATCCACCGCCAGCGCACCACGCTGACCATGACCCTGCAGCAGCTCGCCGGCTGGGAATGGCCGGCCGAGACCCGCTTTCTGATCGCCACGCCGATCTCGCATGCCGGCGGCTCCATGGTGCTGCCCACGCTGCTGCGCGGCGGCACGCTGGTGCTGCTGGAGCAGTACCGGCCCGAGGCCTTCCTGCAGGCCGTGCAGCAGCACCGCATCACCGCCACCTTCCTGGTGCCCACGCAGATCTACGGGCTGCTGGACCACGCCGGGCTGGACCAGTGGGACCTGTCCAGCCTCGAATACGTGCTCTATGGCGCCTCGCCCATTGCGCCGGCGCGGCTGGCCGAGGCGGTGCGGCGCCTGGGCCCCATCTTCGGCCAGCTCTACGGCCAGGCCGAATCGCCGATGACCATCAGCTACCTGCGCAAGCACGAGCACGATGCGGCGCGGCCCGAGCGGCTGCAGTCCTGCGGCCGGCCGCTGCTGGGCAACCAGGTCAGGCTGCTGGATGGGCAGCACCGCGAGGTCGCCGTGGGCGAGGTGGGCGAGCTGTGCGTGCGCAGCCCGCTGACCATGGCCGGCTACCTGAACCGGCCCGAGGAGACCGCCAAGGTCTTCGCCGGCGACTGGCTGCACACCGGCGATCTGGCGCGCTGCGATGCCGAGGGCTACCTGTACCTGGTGGATCGGGCCAAGGACATGATCATCACCGGCGGCTTCAACGTGTATTCCAGCGAGGTCGAGGGCTGCCTGGCGCTGCACCCCGCCGTGGCGCAGTCCGCCGTCATCGGTGTGCCCGATGCCAAGTGGGGCGAGGCGGTGGCCGCCGTCGTGGTGCTCAAGCCCGGCGCCAGTGCCGAGGCGCAGGAGCTAATCGACTTCGTGCAGGCGCGCAAGGGCGCGGTCAACACGCCCAAGCAGCTGTGGCTGGAGGCCGAGCTGCCGGTGACCTCGCTGGGCAAGATCGACAAGAAGGCCTTGCGCGCGCGCTTCTGGGATGGGCAGGCGCGGCAGGTGGGGTGAGCGCCGGCGCAGGGGCCTGCGCCCGCTGTGTCAGCCCAGATGCCCGCCCAGCACGCCGGCCAGCTCGAACATGCCGATGCTGTCCTTGCCGAACACCGGGCGCAGCTTGTCGTCGGCGAGGATGGTGCGCTTGTCCTTGGGGTCCTGCAGGTTGTGGGCCTTGATGTACTCCCACATCTTCTTCACCGCCTCGGGGCGGGCCACGGGCTCGCTGCCAATCACCGCGGCCAGCGCGGCGCTGGGTGTCTTGCCCGAGGCGGCGCTGGTCTTGCGCGGGGCCTTGGCGGTGGTCTTGCTCGCGGTCTTGGTGGCCTTTTTGGCCGCGGTGCCCGTGGTGCCAGCGCCAGCGGCTGCAGTTTTGGCAGCGCCCTTGCGCGGCGGGTACTTGGAGTCGCGCGGCTCGAACTCGAAGCCCACCTTGCCGGCCGCCGCATCCCACGCCAGGAAGGCCTTGAAGCTGCGGCGCGTGCGGTTGGAGACGAACTTGTCGAGCAGGTCGGTCTTGCCGTCCTTGAGCAGCTTGGCCATCTGCTCGCGCTCGATCGGCTGCTGCAGGATGACCTGGCCGCTCTTGAAGTCGCAGCTGGGCTTGGCCTGCTGCGCGGTGGGCACCGCGCGGCTGCACACGTAGTTGGCGCCATGCTCGAACACCGGCGCGCCGCACTTGGGGCAGGCGCCCAGCGGGTTCTGGCTGCCGAAGTCCACCAGCTCGCCGGAGTCCTCCTCGTCCTTGTCGTCGCCGAAGTCGAATTCGAGCTTGTAGTTGTTGCTGTCCTCGTCGCGAGCTATGGCCACCTCGGCGGTGAAGGGCCAGCCGGCCTTGGAGCGGAAGCCCTCCAGCGGGCCGATGCGGCGCTCGCGCAGCAGGGCCTCGGCCTCGGCGGTCTCGAAGGTGCGGCCAGCGGGCGACTTGGTGAACGAGAAGCCGCAGCCCGCGCCGTTGCCGTCGGCTCCGGTGCAGGCGTAGCGGCGGTAGTTTTCCTTGACCACGCCGCCGCAGTTGGGGCAGGGCGTCGACAGCTGGGCGTAGTCGCCGGGAATGGTGTCGCGGTCGTATTCCTTGGCCTTCTTGACCAGGCGCTCGGTCATGGCCTGGATGTCGGCCATGAAGGCATCGCGCGAGAGCTGGCCTTTTTCCATCTGCGCCAGCTTGTACTCCCATTCGCCGGTCAGCTCGGCCTTGGACAGCTCTTCCACCTGCAGGCCGCGCAGCAGCGTCATCAGCTGGAAGGCCTTGGCGGTGGGGATGAGCTCGCGGCCTTCGCGCAGCATGTATTTCTCGGTCAGCAGGCCTTCGATGATGGCCGCGCGCGTGGCCGGCGTGCCCAGGCCTTTTTCCTGCATGGCTTCGCGCAGCTCGTCGTCCTCCACCTGCTTGCCGGCGCTTTCCATGGCGCCGAGCAGCGTGGCTTCGGAGTAGCGGGCCGGCGGCTTGGTCTTGAGGCCCTTGGCCTGAACCTGCTCGGCCGGCGGCTTCTCGCCGGGCTGCACCGGCACCAGGTTCTGGCCCTTGTCGCCGTCCTTGGCGTCTTCGACCTCGTGCGCGGCCTCCTTGCCGTAGATGGCCAGCCAGCCGGGCTTGACCAGTACCTTGCCCTCGGTCTTGAAGTGGTGCTGCTCGATCTGGCTGATGCGCGTGGTCACCAGGTATTCGGCGCTGGGGAAGAACACCGCCATGAAGCGCCGCACCACCAGCATGTACAGCTTGTGCTCGGCCTCGGACAGCGCGCCCGGCGCCTGCGTGGTGGGGATGATGGCAAAGTGGTCGCTGACCTTGCTGTTGTCGAAGATGCGCTTGGACGGCCGTATGTAGTTCGCGCCCAGCGCCTGCTGCGCGAATGGCGCGAGCTGCTGCATGCCGCTGCTGGCCAGCATCTCGAAGGTCTGGCGCGCCACCGGCAAATAGTCTTCGGGCAGCGCGCGCGAGTCGGTGCGCGGGTAGGTCAGCGCCTTGTGCTTTTCATACAGGGCCTGGGCCAGAGACAACGTGGTCTTGGCCGAGAAGCCGAACTTGCCGTTGGCCTCGCGCTGCAGGCTGGTCAGGTCGAACAGCAGCGGCGATGCCTGCGTGGTGGGCTTGCTTTCTTCGCTGACGGTGGCGGGCTTGCCGCGCACCGCGTTGGCGATGGCCTCGGCGTCGCGCAGGTTCCACAGGCGGTCGGCGCGGGCCTCAGGGTCCTCGCCTTTCTTCCATTGGGGGTCGAACCACTTGCCGGGATAGTGGCCGGCCTGGGCGGCGAAGTCGGCATGGATCTCCCAGTAGTCGCGGCTGACGAATTTGCGGATCTTTTCCTCGCGCTCCACCACCAGCGACAGCGTGGGCGTCTGCACCCGGCCCACGGTGGTCAGGAAGAAGCCGCCATCGCGCGAGTTGAAGGCCGTCATCGCCCGCGTGCCGTTGATGCCCACCAGCCAGTCGGCCTCGGAGCGGCTGCGCGCCGCATTGGCCAGGCCCTGCATCTGCTGGTCGCTGCGCAGCTGCGCGAAGCCGTCGCGGATGGCCTGCGGCGTCATGCTCTGCAGCCACAGGCGCTTGATCGGCTTGCCCAGCGTGCCCTTGGCGCCGCCGGCGTACTGCTCGATCAGGCGGAAGATCAGCTCGCCCTCGCGGCCCGCGTCGCAGGCGTTGATGAGAGCGTCCACATCCTTGCGCTTGGCCAGCTTGACCACCGCGTTCAGGCGGCTCTTGGTCTTGTCCACCGGCTTGAGGTCGAAATGCGGCGGGATCACCGGCAGGTGCGCGAAGCTCCACTTGCCGCGCTTGACGTCGAACTCCTCGGGCGCCTGGATCTCCACCAGGTGGCCGACGGCGCTGGTGACCACATAGCGCTCGCTCTCGAAATGGTCTTCGTGCTTGTCGAACTTGCCGGCCACCGGCGTGAGTGCGCGCACGATGTCCTGCGCGACGGAAGGTTTTTCTGCAATTACCAGGGTTTTTGTCATGAACGGACTCGTCTCATTCGTGGTGCCGCCCCCTACGCGGGGCTGGCGCTTCTACAATGCGTCTCTTCGCGTGCGCGCGCCTACGCGCACACGTGTGCTTATTTAACTTAGCAGAGATTTCGCCATGCCGAGCAATGTCCCTCGTTTTTCCCCTGGCCGACGCATCCAGGTGCGCCGCTCGGGCGTGCACGGCAAGGGGGTGTTCGCGCTGCAGGACATTGCCGAGGGCGAGACCGTCATCGAGTACAAGGGCCAGGTCATCTCGTGGGAGGAGAGCCAGGAGCGCCATCCGCACGACCCGGCCAACCCCAACCATACCTTCTTCTTCCAGATCGACGGCGAGCGCGTGATCGACGGCGGCGACCGGGGCAACGCGGCGCGCTGGATCAACCACAGCTGCGCGCCCAACTGCTATGCCGAGGAGCGCGACGGCCGCATCTTCATCACCGCGCTGCGCAACATCGGGGCCGGCGAGGAGCTGAACTACGACTACGGCCTGATCGTGGAGGAGCGCTACACCAAGCAGCTCAAGGCCGAGTACGCCTGCTATTGCGGCAACGCCGGCTGCCGCGGCACCATGCTGGCGCCCAAGCGCGGCTGGCGGCCGCCGATGCCGGGCGACAGCAACAACTCCCGCGGCCGATGACCCCCGATAAAACCATGCGCGACTCCACACCCCTGCGCTGGCCCGCCGAGGCCATCTGGGAGGCGCTCTGCCTCCGGCTGCCCGGCTTCACCGTCGAGGTGCTGCCCAGCGTCGACTCCACCAACACCGAGCTGATGCGCCGTGCCCGCGCCGGCCGCACCGAGCCCATCCTGCTGGTGGCCGAGCGGCAGACCGCTGGCCGCGGTCGCCTGGGCCGGCCCTGGCACGGCGCGGTGGGCGATGCGCTCACCTTCTCGCTGGGCCTGCCGCTGGCACCAAGGGACTGGTCCGGCCTGTCGCTGGCCGTGGGCGTGAGCGTGGCCGAAAGCCTGCAGCCCGTGCCGCCCGAGCCGGGCAGCGCCGCGCCGCGCATCGGCCTCAAGTGGCCGAACGACCTGTGGCTCAGCGGCGACCGCAAGCTCGCGGGCATCCTGGTCGAGACTGCGAGCTTTGTGGCGGCTGGCACCGATGGCGTGGGCGCTGCAGCGCAAAACCCTGCAGAGCGCTACGTGGTGATCGGTATCGGCATCAATGTGCGCGCGCCGGCAGCGCATGGGCTGTCCACCACGCCCGGCAGCCTGCAGATGCTCGATGCCCGCTGGGATGCGCCGCAGGCGCTGGCCGCGATCGCCGCGCCGCTGGTCGGCACGCTGCAGGCCTTTGCCGTGCAGGGCTTCGCGCCGCTGCTGCCGCGCTTTGCGCAGCGCGATGCGCTGTTGGGGCGACCGGTCACGCTCAGCGATGGCACGGCCGGCATGGCCGAGGGCCTGCGCGCCGACGGCGCGCTGCTGGTGCGCAGCGCGCAGGGCATGGTGGCGGTGACCAGTTCAGAGGTCAGCGTGCGGCCCGCCCAGGCCCAGCCGTGATCCGCGTCGCCATCCTCGTGCTGCTGCTGGCCAACCTGGGCTACTACGCTTTCTCGCAGGGCATGTTGCGCAGCCTGGGCTGGGCGCCCGCAGACCCGTCCGAGCCCGAGCGCATGCAGCGCCAGGTGCGGGCCGGGCAACTGCGCCTCCTGTCCCCGCAGGAGGCGGCCGCCGAGGCCGCGCCTCAAGCGGCGCCCGAGCCCATCGGGGCAGAGGCGCCGGCGCCCGTCGCCGCGGCGCAGCAGAGCCGGCCCGAGAAACCCGAGCGGCGCGAATGCCTGCAGGCCGGCGGCTTCGACGCCCGGCAGGCCGAGGCGCTGCGGCTGCAGCTGGCCGGGCTGCCCGAAGGCTCGTGGCAGCTTGAGTCCAGCGCCTCGGCCGGGCGCTGGATGGTGTACCTGGGCAAGTTCAGCAGCCCCGAGGCCTTGGCCAGGCGCCGCGAAGAGCTGCGCGCGCTTGACATCCCCACCGACCGCGCCCGCCTGGCGGCGCTGGAGCCAGGCATCTCGCTGGGCCGCTTTTCCAGCGAAGAGGCCGCCGGGCGCCAGCAGGCCATGCTGGCGCGCAAGGGCGTCAGCGCCAAGGTGGTGGTCGAACGCCCCGCGGTCTCCAGCTACACCCTGCGCCTGCCCCAAGCCGATAGCGCCGTCAGCAAGCGCGTGAACAGCTGGCGTGTGATGCAGGGTCGGGAGTTGGAGCGCTGTTCGTAGAGCGGTTGGTGCGCATTGGTGCTTGGAGTGGGTGCTGGTTTGTTATATAAACCATAGCAATTTGTGCGGGTTCCCATCAGTGCCCTTGCAACATTTGTCATTAAAAGCGGCTATATCGAAAGGTCGCGACCCCGGCCTGCCGTAGTACAGAGCGGCGAGGCAATGTCAACCACCCAGAGAGGAGATCTTCATGCAGCGTATCTACCACCACGCACGCGCTGGCGTCACGGCCGTGGCTCTGGCATGCGGCCTGGCTGCTCATGCCGACACTGGATTCACCCCGCAAAGCGGTACCTGGATAGTGAGCTCAGAACTGGACGGGAGGCCCGGCCGTGGCATGGCTATCGACGTACAGGACGGCATCATGGTGATGCAGGTCTACAGCTACCGTGCCGATGGTGCCGCGACCTTCCATGCCGCTACTGGTACCGTGGTGGACAATCAGGTGAGCGCTCCGCTCAAGCAGTACCGTGGCGGCCGTTATTTTGGCAGTGGCCCACGCTCGGGAGATGAGGTAGATGACGCTGGCCCCGTGAACATCACTTTCACGAGCGGAAGCACGGGAATGGTCCAATTTCCTGGTGAGCAGCCAGTGAAGATGGAGCGCTATCGTTTCGAGAATGCGCCCGAGGGCAAGCTGAACCCCAAGAGCTGGATGCTCGCACTGCTTGACGAAAACGGCGATACCGCATCGGTGGGTATCGCGCTTACCGGTTCCGATGAACCGCAAAGCAGTGCCCTGTTTGGAGGGGGCACCGGACTGCAAATCAAGGCACTGAACATTCAGACCCAACAGCAGGAAGACCTGGCGCTGGGATGCCAGTACGCGCTGGCGTCATACACCTTCCGCTGCCAAGGCGTAGGAGGTACGGTAGCAGCCGGCGAGTTCAAGGAATATGTGCGCCAGTTGACTGGTACGCTGCAATGGGGCGGCAAAACCTACCGTATGGTGGCGCTGCGCCTAAGCGATTACAAGAATGGCGGCTTGGACACCGATATCGGCCTCAGCTCCGATGTGCTGAGCTATGCTCCGGACGACGGCACCTGGATCGTCAGTGCCGAGCTTGATGGTAAACCGGGCCGAGGCATGGCCATAGATACGCAAGGCGGCACGCTGATGATGCAGGTGTACAACTACGATTCCACTGGTGACGCCACATTCCATCTGGCCATGAGTCCCTATGCCTACGTTCAGGCCGCGGGCGCGCTAAAGAGCTATGTAGGGGGGCGCTATTTTGGCAGTGGTCCACGCTCGGGAACCGAGATCTCGGATGCGGGTATGGTCTATCTGGCCTTCGATACGCCCACCAGGGGCGTGCTGCGCTTTCCGGGTGAAGAGCCTCGCACTATCCAGCGCTATCGCTTCGGCGCGCAGGCACCCGATCCCACGAGTCTGCTGGGAACTTGGGCTTTGTACGATGCGACCAATCAGCAAGCGGTGACGCTCAGACTGAGCCAATTGGCGGGCGATGGGGCTGCGTCGGCTGATGGTGTGTGGTGTAGCTATATGGACGCTGCAGCGCGCAAGGTGCGCTGTACCCAGACCGTTGCTCTGGAAGGTGGTACCGAAGTGTATGCCAAGGATTATCGCTTCGTGGTGGACCGAGACCTGGCCCTGGGCAAGGCCATGCCCAAGGGTTGGCAGGTGCCCGAAAACGGCATGGCAGCTGATGATTCCCAGATCGAGGCAGAGTCGCTGCAGGGGCTGCGTGTGGTGGACCAGCATGGCGTGCAGACCGGGCTGGGGCCGCTGCGCTGAAGTCATAGACGCTGGCGCTTAGAAAGAAAGCGCGCCTAGCTGATTGGGTTGGTGTCACTACGCCGCGCTGCGAAACCTTACTGTCACCAGCACGCCGCGCTGGCTGCGCTGTGCAAAAGCGTCTTCGAGCACTACGCTGGCGCCGTGCTGGCGCGCGATCTCCTGCACGATGGGCAGGCCCAGGCCCGAGCCGTCCACGCCGGTGCCGAGCACGCGGTAGAAGGGCTGGAACACATGCTCGCGCTCGCCCTCGGGAATGCCGGGGCCGGTGTTCTCCACCTGCAGCGCCAGCACATGGCCGAAGGGGTCGGCCAGCAGGCGCACATTGATCACGCCGGGCGACTCGCTGCTCGAAGGCGTGTAGTTGACCGCGTTGTCCAGCAGGTTGCGCACCAGCTCGGACAGCAGCGTGGCGTTGCCGTCCACGGCGGCCTGGCCGTCGCCGGGCTGGGGGCCGTCGTAGCCCAGGTCGATGCCGCGGGCCAGTGCCCGGTCCACGCAGTCGTGCACCGCGTCGATCACGATGGCGGCCATGTCGCAGCGGCTGCTGTGCAGCGTGCCGCCGCGGCTTTCGGCGCGGGCCAGCGACAGCAGCTGGTTGACGGTGTGCGTGGCCCGGATGCTGGCGCGACCGATCTGCTGCAGCGACTGTTTCAGGTCGTCGGCGCTGGCGCTTTCGCGCTGCGCGATCTCGGCCTGCATGCGCAGGCCGGCCAGCGGGGTCTTGAGCTGGTGCGCGGCATCGGCGAGAAAGCGCTTTTGCGTGGCCAGCGAATCCTGCAGGCGTTCGAGCAGGCCGTTGACCGAGTCCACCAGCGGCACCACCTCCAGCGGCACGCCGCGGTGGTTGATGGGCGAGAGATCGTCGCTCTTGCGTGCCTGGATGCGCTCTTCGAGCTGGTGCAGCGGCTTGATGCCGCGCACCAGCGCCAGCCACACCAGCAGCACCGCCAGCGGCAGGATGGCGAACTGCGGCAGCATCACGCCCTTGATGATCTCGGTGGCGAGCACGCTGCGCTTCTCGCGCGTCTCGGCCACCTGGATCAGCGCCAGGTTGGGCTCGGGCAGCGACAGGCGCACCCATAGCCAGGCCACGCGCAGGTCGGCGCCGCGCATGTCGGCGTCGCGCAGCTGTACCTCGCCGGGCAGGTGGTTGCCGTCTTCGGGCGGCGGCGGTAGCGCCGCCTCGCCCGAGAGGAACTGGCCGGAAGGCGTGAGCACCTGGTAGTACACCGCGTCGGAGTCGTCGGCGCGCAGGATCTCGCTGGCCGGCTGCGGCAGGTTGAAGTGGACCTGGCCGCCGCGCACGCTGATGAGCTGGGCCAGCGCCTGGACGTTGTATTCCAGCGCGCGGTCGAAGGGCTTGTTCGCCAGGTTCTGCGCCACCAGCCAGGTCAGCGCCAGCGAAACCGGCCACAGCAGCAGCAGCGGCGTGAGCATCCAGTCGAGGATCTCGCCGAAAAGGGAGCGCTGCTCGCTGCGGAACATGCTTCAGGACGGGCTCTGGATGCGTTCGAGACAGTAGCCGATGCCGCGCACGGTGGCGATGCGGATCGGGCCTTTCTCGATCTTCTTGCGCAGGCGGTGGATGTAGACCTCGATGGCGTTGGTGCTCACTTCCTCGCCCCATTCGCACAGGCGCTCCACCAGCTGGTCCTTGCTCACCAGGCGGCCCGCGCGCTGCAGCAGCACTTCGAGCAGGCCCAGCTCGCGCGCCGACAGCTCGAGCATCTTGCCATCGATGCTGGCTACCCGGCCGGCCTGGTCGTACACCAGCGGCCCGTGCCGGATGGTGCTGCTGGTGGCGCCCATGCCGCGGCGCGTGAGGGCCCGCACCCGGGCCTCCAGCTCCGACAGGGCGAATGGCTTGGCCATGTAGTCGTCGGCGCCCAGGTCCAGCCCCTGCACGCGCTCCTCGATGCTTTCGGCGGCGGTGAGGATCAGCACTGGCAGGCTGGAGCCGCGCGCGCGCAGCCGCTTGAGCACCTCCAGGCCGTGCAGCCGGGGCAGGCCCAGGTCGAGGATGAGCAGGTCCAGCTCGGTATTGGTCATCAGCGCCGCGTCGGCCTCGGTGCCGCTGGCCACATGGTCCACCACCGCGCCCGAGCCGCGCAGGCTGCGCAGCAGGCCATCGGCCAGCACCTGGTCGTCTTCGGCTATCAGGATGCGCATCGGTGTCTCCTAGGATCTCGTGGTGAGAGATTCTAGGACGGCGGGCCCGGGCTTTCGTGCGTTATGCGCCGAGGGTTTTGCTGGGGTTCCCGCGCGGCCGGCCTACATCCGGCCCTTCCACGGCACCAGCTTTCTTTCCACCCAGCGCATGAACAGATCGAAGGCATAGGCCACCACGCCGATGACGACGATGCCCATGATGACGATGTCGGTGCGCAGGAAGTTCGACGCATTCAGCACCATCTGGCCCAGGCCCACGTTGGCCGCCACCATCTCGGCGGCCACCAGGGTGGTCCAGCCGAAGCCGATGGCGATGCGCATGCCGATCAGGATGTCGGGCATGGCCGCCGGCAGGATCACGTGGCGTATCACCTGCCAATAGCTGGCGCCCATGGAGTAGGCGGCGTTGATCTGCTCCTGCGCGGCGCTGCGCATGCCGGCGCGGGCGGCCAGGGCCAGCGGCGCGAAGCAGCTCAGGAAGATCAGCAGGATCTTGGGCAGCTCGTCGATGCCGAACCAGATGATGATCAGCGGCAGGTAGGCCAGCGGCGGCAGCGGGCGGTAGAACTCGATTGGCGGATCGAAGATGCCGCGCACCACGCGCGACATGCCCATGGCTATCCCCAGCGGCACCGCGGTGACGAAGGCCAGCCAGAAGGCGGCCGTCACGCGCAGCAGGCTGGCCGAGAAGTGCTGCCACAGCGGCTTGTCGTTGGTCTGGCCGGTGAGGTATTCGTAGAACTGCTGGAACACCGCCTGCGGGCTGGGCAGGAACAGCGGCTTGATCCAGCCCAGGTTGGTGGCGGCGAACCATAGCACGATGAGTGCGGCGACGGTGACGATGCTGATGGTGAGGCTGGAGCCTTCGCCCGGCACCTTGAACTTGCTGGTCTTGACGGGGCCGGCCGCAGCGGCCGGGATGGCACCTGTGCTGGCGGCGGTGGCGGTCGTGGTGGTGTTGGCCATGTCACTTCTCCCGGTGGTGGATCAGGCCCAGCACTTCCTCGCGCAGGCGGATGAAGTCCGGGCGCGACTTGACGGCGCGCGCGTCGTTGGTGTCCAGGAACTCGTGCGAGAAGGGCAGGTCTTCGTAGACATGCGAGACGCGCCCGGGGCTGGGGCTCATCACGATCAGCCGGGTGGCGAGGAACAGCGCCTCCTCCACCGAGTGGGTGATGAAGAACACCATCTTCTGCGTCGCCTTCCAGGCGCGCAGCAAAATCTCCTGCACCTGCTCGCGCGTGAAGGCGTCGAGCGCGCCCATGGGCTCGTCCATCAGCAGCAGCGCCGGGTCGTTGGCCAGCGCGCGCGCAATGCCCACGCGCTGTTGCATGCCGCCCGACAGTTCGTACACGGCGCGCTGGGCATATTTCTGCAGCCCCACCAGGCCAAGCTTTTCCTCGGCGATGGCATGGCGCGTGCTGGCGTCCACGCCGCGCAGGCGCAGGCCCAGGGCCACGTTGTCGCGCACATTCAGCCAAGGCATGAGCGCATGCTTTTGGAACACCACGCCGCGATCGGCGCCGGGGCCGCTCACCGGCTGGCCGTCCAGCAGGATGGCACCGGTGGACGGGGCCAGAAAGCCCGCCATGCAGTTGAGCAGCGTGGTCTTGCCGCAGCCCGAGGCGCCCAGGGCGACGACGAAATCGCCGCTTTGCATGCTCATGTTGACCGGGGCGAGCGCCTGCAGCGTGCCCCCCTTGACTTCGTAGTTGACCGTGAGGTCGCGGATTTCCAGTTGAGGCACGGTGCTAGCCTCCTCTCCAAAAATGGGGATCGGGAGGCGGGGCGCGAGGCCCCGCCACATGCGGGCCTTAGAGCTGCTAACACAACCCAGCAAATCGAAGATTTGCGGTTGAGACGAGGCGCGAAGCCGCAGGCAGTACGCTAGTACGACAAGGCGGAGCAACGACGTATCAAGGGTTGTGTTAGCGGCTCTTATTGGCCCAGGGCCTTGCGCACGTAGATGTCGGTGACGTTGCCGGCGTAGCTGGGCTTGGCCTCCTGGATACGGCCCTGCGACTTGAGGAACGCCGCGGTGTTGCCCATGGCCTGGGCCACGCCGCCGTCCAGCCAGGTGGCCGTCAGCTGCTCCTCGGCGCTGGGAAAGCGGTACAGCGCCATGGCCGCGGGCACGTCCTTGGGGTCGGCGCGGGTCCACTTGGCCACGGCCTTGATCTCGGGGGAGTCGGGCGTCCACCGGGCCAGGTTGTCGCGCACCTGGGCGCTGGCGCGGTTGAGCGCCTTGACGAAGGCCACCATGAAGGCCTCGTTCTCGGCCGCCCACTTGGCGTTGACCGCGATGGCCTCGAAGGTGGGGAAGCCCATCTTGCCGATGCTGCCCGAGGTGGCGATCACCTTGCCCTTGGCCTTGACCTTGGCCAGCACCGGGTCCCAGATGAAGGTGGCGTCGATGTCGCCGCGCTCCCAGGCCGCGGCCACTTCCGGCGGGCGCATGTTCAGCACGTCCACCTTGCGGGCGTCCACGCCTTCCTTGTTCATCGCCGCGATCAGCTGGTAGTGCGCGGTGGAGACGAAGGGCACGCCCACGCGCTTGCCCACCAGGTCCTTGATGGCGGCTATGCCCGTGCCGTTGCGGGCCACCAGCGCCTCGGCATCGGCGATGTCGGCCGAGACCCAGAACATCTTGATGTCCTGCCCCTGGCTGGCGGCGGCGGTGAGCGGGCTGGAGCCCACCTCGCCCATCTGCACGTCGCCCGAGCTCATGGCGCGGATGACGTCGCCACCGCCCGAGAACATGCGCCAGTTGATCTTGTAGCCGGTGGCCTTCTCGACTTCGCCGGACTCCATGACCAGGCGCAGCGGCACCTGCATGTCCTGGTGCGCGAAGGTCACGGTCTTGGGCTGGGCATGCGCGGTGCCGATCGCCGCGCCGGCCAGGGTGATGGCGGCTGCGGCGGCCATGGCTTGCAACAGATTGCGTTTGGTCGATCCCATGCTTGTCTCCTGATGTATGAATAGGGGGATGATTGAAACGGGGGGCGGGAGCTCAGGGCGTAGCTGTCATAGCACCTCGTCTTTCAGGTGGTACCACTTGTAGAGAAAGCGCTGGCCGAAGCGGCGAAAGGGCGCAAAGACTTCCGAGGTCACCATCTCGCGCACGTTCGGGAAGGGCAGGCGGTCCTGGAAGATGGGCAGGTCGAACGCCCCATCGGGCTTGCCGGCTATCAGCATGGCCAGGCGCCGGCCGGCCTGGGCCGAGTACATGACGCCGTTGCCGCCATAGCCCAGCGCGTAGTAGATGGACTGCCGGCCGTCGGGTTGCACGATGCGCGGCATCATGTCGTGGCTCACGTCCACCCAGCCCCAGTACGAGTACTTCACCTCGACATGGGCGAGCGAGGGAAACTTGCGGTGCAGGTCGCGCACCAGCATGTCCTCGTACTTGCGCTCGGGCGCGGCGCGGCCGGTGATGGCGCTGCGGCTGCCGATCTGCAGCGTGCGGTCGGGCATCAGCCGGTAGTAGTGGCGCAGCACGCGGGTGTCGGTGAAGAACTGCGTGGTGCGGATGCCGGCCTGCCGGATCTCGGCGTCGGTCAGCGGCCGCGTGGCGATGGAGTTCGACAGGATGGGCAGCAGGCGGTTCTTCAGCTCCTTGTGCAGCGTCTGCGAGGTGTAGCCGCCCGTGGCCACGCCCACCGCACGGGCGCGCACCGTGCCGCCGGGGGTCTTCAGGTGGTGGATGCCGCCCTTGGTCTCCCAGCCGATGACGGGGCTGGCCGGATGCACCCGGGCACCCAGCGCGCGCGCCTTCTTCAGGTAGCCGAAGGCCAGCTTGGCGGCGTGGATGCCGATGCCCTCGGGCTCGTGCATCGCGCCCGCGCATTCGTGATCGTCCACCCAGTCGCGGCGCACGGTGGCGGCGTCGTAGATGCGGGCGTCGTAGTTGAAGGTCTCGCGCAGCAGCCTGGCTTCCTTTTCGAGCTTGGGCATCACGCTGGGCTTGTGCGCGATGTACCAGTGGCCGCCGGGCTGCTGCTCGCAGTCGATGTCGGCGATCATCTGCTTGAAATAGTCCATCGCATCGACGCATTCCTGGTGCATGCGCTGGGCGGTGTCCATGCCCCAGCGCGCGATCCACTGCGAGCGCGACAGGCGGCCCGAGGCGCACTGGGCCTGGCCGCCGTTGCGGGTGCTGCAGCCCCAGGCGGCGCGGTTGGCCTCCAGCACCACGGCCTTGATGCCGTGGTCGCGGGCCAGCGCGATGGCTGCGTTCAGCCCGGTGAAGCCCGAGCCGATGATGACCACGTCGGCATCCATGTCGCCCTGCACCGGGCCGTCGTCCGGCGGCGGCTCGCCGGCGGTGCCGATCCAGTAGGTCGGGGCATAGTCGCGGCCGCGCCCCGGGGACGGGTCGAGCAGCGGATCATAGGCGGGGTCGTAGCTGTCCCGGGCCGGCGTGGCCTGGGACGGGGAGGTGGTGTAGTCGGGCATCGCGCGGTTCTCGTGGCGTTGGAGCAGGGCGATGCGGCCTCAGCGGGCGGGCTGCGCGGGGCGGCTCTTGCGGAAGGCGTTCTTGATCGCGATCTTGCCGTTGTGGAACGTGAACACGTCCACCATGCGGGCCTCGACGCGGCTGCCGTCCTTGGCGGTGCCCACGAAGGTGGATTCGGAGACGCCGCGGTTGCCGCAGATGAAGTGGTCGCCGTCCAGCCACTGCGCATCGGGGAAGTTGAGCCAGGCGGCCTCGAAGCCCTTGCGCACCTCGTCGCGGCCGGTGTAGGTCAGGCCCAGCAGGTCGGGGCCGCCCACGGCGTGGAACGAGCAGTCGTCGGCCATGAAGCCCATCAGCGCCTCGATGTCGTGATCGTTCCAGGCCTGGTTGAAGGCCACCAGCATTTGGATTTCGGGGGATTGGTTCGATGGCATATGCGTGTCTTCCGTGCGGTGGTAAATGAAAATGCGATGGCTGCCAGCGTATGCCTTGGCCTGCAATACGCTTAGGTCCAGCCTTCTGCAATTTTTGGTACCACCTGCGCGGCCTGCTGGTAAACCATGGCATGCGCCGCGGCCCGCCATCGGGCCGCCCAGAGGCCCTGGCTAGCGGCCGCCGCTGCCCTGCAGTTCGAGGTAGGCGCAGCGCAGCGCCTGCACTCCTGGCTCGATGTCGGCCACGCTGATGCAGGTGAAGCCCATGCGGAAAAAGCGCGCATGGTCTGCGCTGCAGTGGCCTTCGAGCGGGCTCATGAAGAACACGTCGCCGGGCTCGATCAGCACGCCATGGCGCTCGGCCACCTCGCTGAGGCGGCGCGCGTCCAGGCCGGGCGGCCCCTGCACCCACAGCGCCGAGCCGCCGCTCACCGCGCCGGCATGCCAGTCGGGCAGGTGGCGCTGCATGGCCTGTATCAGCGCGGCGGCGCGCAGCGCATGCTCGGCCGCCAGCTTGCGCAGCAAGGTGTTGTGGTGCCCGAGGCCGATGAACAGGGCCAGCGCGCGCTGGCCATAGGCATTCGGGTGGCGGATGTTGAGCCGCCGCAGCCCGCGCAGCGCCTGCACCAGCTCGGCCGGCGCGACCACGTAGCCGATGCGCAGGCCCGGCGCGAGGCTCTTGGACATGCTGCCGATGTAGATCACGCGGCCGCTCTGGTCCATGCTCTTGAGCGCGGGGATGGATTCGCCGGCCCAGCCGTCCTCGGTCTCGTAGTCGTCCTCGATCACCACGAAGTCGGACTCGCGCGCCATGGCCAGCAGGGCCTGGCGCCGCGGCATGCTCAGCGTCACCGAGGTGGGACACTGGTGGCTGGGCGTGACGTACACATACTGCTGGCCGCGCATGCGCTCGTTGACCACCACGCCCTCCTCGTCGACCGCCAGGCCGGTGAGGTGCACCCGGCGCTGCACGAAGATGTTGCGCGCATCGGGGTAGCCCGGGTCTTCCATGCCCACGCACACGCCCGGCTCCATCAGCAGGTCGGCCAGCAGGTACAGCCCCTGCTGCGAGCCCACGGTGACGATGATCTCGTCCTCCTGCGCGTGGATGCCGCGCATGGTCAGCAGCCGGGTGCGGATCTGCTGGATCAGCGCCGGGTCGTCGCGCAGGAACATGTCCTGCCCCCATTCGAAGGATTCGAGCAGGTTCAGCGTGCGCAGGCAGCACAGGCGCCAGTCGGCCAGCGGAAACAGGCGGGCGTCGAACTGGCCGTACAGAAAGGGATAGCGGTAGTTGCGCCAGTTGCTGCGCTTTTCGATATTGCGCTGGGTGCTGGGCCGAAAGCGGATGCGCGTGTCCCAGTCGGGCTGGCCGTTGCCCGGCGCAGGCATGGCGGCGGCCGGCGGTGGCGGCGCTGCCGCGGGAGCGGCCGCCGCGCCCGCGCCCTTGCCTGGCAGTGTCTCGGCCACCCAGTAGCCCATGCGGGGCTCGGCGCACAGGTAACCTTCGTCCACCAGTTGCTGGTAGACGATGATGACGGTGTTGCGCGATACCTTGAGCGCGCGCGACAGGTCGCGGGTGGAGGGCAGGTAGGTGGAAGGCGGCAGCATGCCGTCCAGCATGGCCGCCACCAGCATGCGGCGCACCTGGGTCTGCAGCGACTGCGAAGGGTCCCGGTAGGGCGCCCACAGGGCCGGCCACAGCGCCCCGTCGATCTTCCCGTATTCCGTCATTTCAGTTCTCCTTGGCGCCTCGCAGGGGACTCCCCATCTCAGTTGTTTCACCTCGCCGAGCGCAGCCCATGTTCCATGAAACTGGCGCAGCCCCATGTGCGGGCACCGAGAAAGGGCCGCCCCGCACCGAGGGTGCCTCACCTCAATAGCCAGCTCACCAGCGCCATGAACACCGCGATAAAGACGGTCTCGCTGATGAGCAGCGCAATCGGCTGCCAGCCCAATTGCACGATCTTCTCGAACGAGGTCTTGACACCCAGCGCGGCGATCGAGATCACCAGCGCCCAGCCCGAGGTCTCGTTGGCCGCATGCTGCACCACCGGCGGCACCCAGCCCAGGCTGTTGGCGATCACCAGCAGGATGAAGGCCACCAGAAAGAAGGGCAGCACCGGCGGGCGCTTGGCCTTCTGCCCAGCCTTGCCGCCACGGGCCGCCGAGGCCGCCACATCGGCGCGAAAATAGAGCGCCAGCACCAGCACCACCGGCACCAGCATGGCCACCCGGAACATCTTGGCCAGCGTCGCCAGCTTGGCCACCTCGGGCGAGACGATGTTGCCCGCGCCCACCACCTGCGCCACGTCGTGGATGGAGCCACCGAGGAACAAGCCGGCCTGCGCCGCACTCAGGCCCATGGTCTTGACCCACAGCGGATAGAGCACCATCGCGGTGGTCGACAGGCTGGCGATGCCGATCGCGGTCATCAGCGTGTAGCGCTCGTTCTCGTCATCCTGCACCATGGTCGAGGAGATGGCCATGGCGGCCGAGATGCCGCAGATGCCGGTGGCGCCGCCCGACAGCAGCCCCAGCTTGTAGGGCAGGCCCAGCGCGCGCGCCATGAACAGGCCGAAGCCTATGGTCAGCACCACCGCGCAGGCCAGCGCGCTGATGCCGGCCAGCCCCAGGTCGGTGACGTCGGCCATCACGATCTTGCAGCCCAGCAGGGCCACGCCGAAACGCACCAGCTTCTTGGCGGCGAACTCCACCCCGTCCTTGCAGCGCTCATTGTCCGACAGAAAGTGGAACGCCACCCCCAGCAGCAGCGCATACAGGAATTTGGGGCCGCCGTAGTGGTCCGACACGAAGGTGGCCGCCAGCGCCACGACGACGGCCAGCATCAGGCCGGGAATCAGGGCGGTCCAGGCCTGCATCCAGGCGGGCAGGCGTGACGGGGTGGCGGCGGAAGTCGGCATAGGGGGCCTCGTGAAACAGGTGTGGGGCGTGCGGCGGCGGATGGCCTGTGGCTGGTGAAGCAAGGCTTCGATGGGTTGAATAATACATTTATTGGACTTTTTTGTCTCGTTTTTTTAAAATTAAAACCGTCCTCGATTGAGGCGCCTTTGTTGTCGACGCCACACCGGTTACGCCCGGCCCCTGCCCATGACCGCCCCCGCCCACTGCTCCAGCCTTTCGCCCGTGCAACTCGTCCGAGTGGATGAAGTGTTCGGCTTTGCCTCTTCGCTACAGGTCCACGCGCTGGCGCAGCCCAGCGATCTCACGCCTACGCCGGACCCGGACTACCAGTTCGATCCCGAGGTGACGCTGGCCTTGCTGGCTGGCTTCGAGCACAACCGCCGCGTGCTCATCCAGGGACTGCACGGCACCGGCAAGTCCACCCATATCGAGCAGGTGGCGGCGCGCCTGAACTGGCCCTGCGTGCGGGTCAACCTGGACGGCCACATCAGCCGCATGGACCTGGTGGGCAAGGACAGCATCGTGCTCGACGCGGGCCAGCAGGTCACCCGCTTCCAGGACGGCATCGTGCCCTGGGCCCTGCGCCAGCCGATGGCGCTGCTGTTCGATGAATACGACGCCGGCCGGCCCGATGTGATGTTCGTGATCCAGCGCCTGCTGGAGAAGGACGGCCAGTTCACGCTGCTGGAGCAAAACCGGGTGCTGCTGCCGCACCCGCAGTTCCGCATCTTCGCCACCGCCAACACCGTGGGCCTGGGCAACACCACTGGCCTGTACCACGGCGTGCAGCGGCTCAACCAGGCGCAGCTCGACCGCTGGAGCCTGGTGGTGCAGCTGAGCTACCTCAGGCCCGAGGTCGAGGAGCGCATCGTGCTGGCGCATGCGCCCGAGCTGGGTGACGAGCGCGGCCGCCTCACGGTGCAGCGCATGATCGCGCTGGCCGCGCTCACCCGCGCGGGCTTTGCCGCCGGCGACGTGTCCACGCTGATGACGCCGCGCACCGTGATCACCTGGGCCGAGAACCTGCGCTTCTTCCAGGACGTGGCGCAGGCCTTTCGCCTCACCTACCTCAACAAATGCGAGGAGGAGGAGCGCATCGTGGTGGCGGAGTATTTCCAGCGCTGCTTCGATGCGGAGCTGGCCGAATCCTGCGCCCACGGCCCGCACAGCGGCCGCTTGCCGGCGGCGGCCTGACGGGCCGCGCATACGCAGGAGGCATGCATGTCTGAATCCACCACTGCCGCGGCCGCACCGCCGCTGAGCCCGCCGGCGCGCGCGCGCCGCCAGCAAAAGCTCGATCACCTCAGCGCCGCCGCCCTGCGCGCGCTGGCCGGCAACCCGGCGCTGGGCTTTCGCGCGCCCCATGCCTGGCGCGGCGGCGAGCCCATCGCCTGGCTGCCGCCGCATTTGTTCAGCGGCGAGGAAGACGGCCTGCTCACCTACCGCGCGATTGCCGACAGCCTGGCGCTGCGCGAGCGCCTGGGCGATCCGGCGGCCCATGCGCGGCATGCGCCCGAGGCCACGTCCGACACCGTGCTGGCGCGCATGCTCTACGAATGGTTCGAGCATCTGCGGGTCGAAGCGCTGGCGCCCGAGACCCTGCCCGGCAGCGCACACAACCTGCGACGCCATTTCGAGGCATGGAGCCGGCGCTACCACGATTCGCCGCTCATCGAAACCCGGCTCGGGCTGCTGCTGTTCTCGGTGAGCGTATCGGTATGGTCGCGCCTGTGCCGCGTGGCGCCCGACGAGCCGCTGCAGGACACGATGGAGAGCACGCGCGCCGGCCTGGCGCCGCTGCTGGGCGGGCCGCTCTACGCGATGAGCCGGCACCTGCGCGCGCCGGCGCTGTTCGCTCCGGCCTCGGCGGCGCTGGCGCGCGAGGTGGCCGCGCTCGCTGCCGCTGCCGCGCAGGAGGGCGGCGAGCGCAACGCAGGCAAGGCGCGGCGCGGCAGCTGGTCTTCCGCGTTCTACCTCTGGTTCGATCCTTCGCCGCGCGATGACGACGCGCTGCCGCTGGCGCCGGCCGGCGCGCAGCGCCTGCTGGCCGCGGATGCCGAGCGCTACCGCGTGTTCACGCAGCGCTTCGACCAGGAGCGGGTGGCCTCGGAGCTGGTGCGCGCCGCCGCGCTCGACGGCTACCTGCAGCAGCTGGAGCACAGCCTGCGCCATTGGCAGCTGCCGGTGCGCCGCCTGGCGCGCGAGCTGGCGCTCACGCTGCAGCGCCAAGAGCGCGACGGCTGGCTGTTCGACCAGGAGGCGGGCCGCATCGACGGGCGGCAGCTGCCGCGCATCGTGGCCTCGCCGCACGAGAGGCGGCTGTTCAAGCAGGAGGCCGAGCAGGCCCGGGTGGATGCCGCGCTCACGCTGCTCATCGACTGCTCGGGCTCCATGAAGGCGCATGCCGAACAGGCGGCCTTGTTCGCGATGGTGCTGGGCCGCATGGCCGAGCTGGCCCAACTGCCCTTCGAGGTGCTGGGCTTCACCACATCGAGCTGGAACGGCGGCAAGGCCCGGGCGCTGTGGCGCAAGCAGCGGGATGCGGAGCCGGGCCGCGTGGCCGACCGGCTGCACCTGGTGCTGCAGCCCGCCGGCATGCGCGCGCGCCGGGCGCGGCGCGAGATCGCGGCCCTGCTCAAGGCCGATATCTACAAGGAAGGGCTGGATGGCGAAGCCATCGAATGGGCCTGCGAACGCCTGCACCGTGAAGGCGCGGCGCGGCGTGTGCTGCTGGTCATGTCCGACGGCTGCCCGACCGAGACCGCCACCCACCAGCTCAATGCACCGCACTACCTCGAACACCATCTGCGCGAGGTGGTGGCCCGGCAGGAGTGGGGCGGGGTGGACATCATCGGCATTGGGATTGCGCTGGATCTGTCGCCGTTCTATCCGCTCAACCTGCCGGTGGAGCCGGATGCGCTGCTCAAGACGCGCACCTTGGTGGAGCTGATGCGGCTCATGCGGCAAGGCGGCAGAAGGCGATAGAAAGGCAGGGGCCGAAAACCGGCCCCTGCCATCGGGAAAGAGCTGCCGAAAACCGCCGCCCTGGAGCCTGTTCCTACTCCCCCGCCTGCAATGCCGTCACCGCAATCGCGCACAGCACATCCTCCATGCTGCAGCCGCGCGACAAGTCGTTGGCCGGCCGCCTGAGTCCTTGCAGCAGCGGACCGATGGCGGTGGCGCCGCCGATGCGCTCGGCCAGCTTGTAGCCGATGTTGCCGGCGTTCAGGTCGGGAAACACCAGCACGTTGGCATGCCCGCCCACGGCGCTGCCCTGCACCTTGCGGCGCGCGATGTCGGGCACCAGCGCGGCGTCAAGCTGCACCTCGCCGTCGGCCTTCAGCGCGGGGTCGCTGGCATGCAGCAGCGCGGTGGCTTCGCGCACCTTGTCGACCAGCTGGTGGCTGGCGCTGCCATTGGTCGAGAACGACAGCATGGCCAGGCGCGGCTCCTCGCCCAGCAGCTGGCGCGCGCTGTGCGCGCCGGCGCGCGCGATCTCCGCCAGCTCGCTCGCGCTGGGGCTGACCACCAGGCCGCAGTCGGTGAAGATCAGCCCATGCGGCTGCTGGCCCGCGCCGGCCAGCGCGCCCGGCCGGGTGATCATCAGGAAGAAGCTCGACACCAGGCTGGCCTGCGGCTGCTTGCCGATGATCTGGATCGCGGCGCGCACCACGTCGGCCGTGGTGTGCACCGCGCCCGAGACGCAGCCGTCGGCCCGGCCCGTGGCGACCATCAGGTTGGCCAGCACCAGCGGCTCGCGCACCTGCAGCCGGGCCTGCTCCAGCGCCAGGCCCTTGTGGCGGCGCAGCTCGAACAGGGCCTGGGCCAGCGCCTCGGCCTCATCCGCGGGCAGGTCCGCGGGGTGCAGCCGCTGCAGGCCGGCGGGGTCGGCAGCGTCCTTGCGCTGGGTGGACAGCAGCACGATGTCGGCCACGCCGGCCTGCTGGGCCAGCGCGCCGGCGCGGGCCACGCGCTCGTCGTCGCCTTCGCACAGCACGATGCGGCGCCGCTGCCGCGCGGCCCGCTCGAACAGCCCGCGCAGCAGCGGGCTGGCCAGCAGCGCGGGCGGCAGCAGGTCGGTGCCGGCGGCCACCGGGTAGGGCAGGGAGAGCGCTTCAGCCACGGCTGCTCCTTTGGCCCGCCAGCAGGACTTCCTGCTGGCGCGTGCGGGCCATCTCGCCATGGCCCCAGCGCACCCGCACGGCATAGGCCGCCAGCAGCAGCACCAGGCTCACGAAGCCCAGGGCCAGCGGGGTGCGCTGCTCGGGGATGAAGGCCATGGCGACCATGATCGCGATCATGCCGGCGATGGCCAGGTAGGTCAGCCACGGAAAGCACCACATCTTCACCCGCAGGCGCTCGGGCGCGGTGCGCTCCAGGTAGCGGCGCAGGCGCAGCTGGGCGATGGCGATCGAGATGTAGACCATCAGCGCCACCGTGCCGTAGGAGTTCACCAGGAAGGCGAACACCGTGTCGGGCGAGACATAGGACATCACCACCGCGCCATAGCCGAACAGGGTGGCGAACAAGGTGGCGCGTACCGGCACGCCGTTCTTGCTGAGCTTGGCCAGGGCCATGGGCGCATCGCCGCGCTGGGTGAGCGCGAACAGCATGCGCGACGAGGCGTAGATGCCCGAGTTGAGCGCCGACAGCACGGCCGTCAGCACCACCGCGTTCATGATGTGCGGCGCATAGGGAATGCCCATGGACTGCAGCGCGCTCACGTAGGGCGTGGCGATGCCCTGCGAGTTCCAGGGGATCAGGCAGACCACCAGCAGCACCGAGCCGACATAGAACACCAGCACGCGGGTGATCACCGACTGCGTGGCCTTGGCCACCGCCTTTTCCGGCTCGGAGGTCTCGGCGGCGGCGATGGTGACGATCTCGGCGCCGAAGTAAAAGCCGGTGGCCGCCACCGCCGCGGTCAGCACCGGCACGATGCCCTTGGGCATGAAGCCGCCATGCGCGCTGAGGTTGCTGAAATCGGCACTGACGCCGGGCCACAGCCCGCAGACGTAGAGCGTGCCCAGGAACAGGAAGACCACGATCGCCGCCACCTTGATGGAGGCGAACCAGAACTCGAATTCGCCGAAGGACTTGACCGAGAACAGGTTGGTCAGCGTCAGCAGCAGCAGCAGCGCCAGGCTGATGATCCACGATGGCCATTCGGGCATCCAGAAGCGCACCAGGTCGGCGCCGGCCACCGCTTCGAGCGCCACCACGATGACCCAGAAGTACCAGTACATCCAGCCGGTGAGAAAGCCCGCCAGGTCGCCCACCCTGGGCCGGTCGGCCCAGGCGATGCGGGCGTACTGGTAGAACGAGCCGACGATGGGCTGGGCCACGGCCATCTCGCCGAGCATGCGCATCACGAGGATCACCAGGCAGCCGGTGAGCAGGAAGGACAGCACCACCGCCGGGCCGGCCGACTTGACGACCACGCCGCTGCCCACGAACAGGCCGGCGCCGATCACGCCGCCCAGCGCGATCATGCTCATGTGGCGCTGCTTGAGCGTGTGCTTGAGCGCGTCGCCCGAGCCTTCTTGTTTCGATGTCGAGGAATCGACTTGCATGGGAGTCTCCTAGGTTTTTCCTCGCTGCAGCTCTTGTGCCTGGGGCTGCTGGCGGGTCGCATCCGCGCGGCCGTGCTCGGCCAGGCGCGCAAGTGTGGGGCACAACCCCTCCCGGCGCCCGGCATGGCGCATGCGGGCGCTCGAAGGGAAGGGGAATGCACCGGGGTCGGGGCGGCCCCGCGGGCGGCAGGCGCCCGGCGGCTCGGATGGGGGCGCCGGCTGCGGGCGCCCCGCTACGGCTTAGACGTAGTCCTTGTACTTTTCGAGCATGCGCACCGGCTTGGCCAGCGCGTCGCGGCGGAAGGGGTCGCCCAGCTCGCGGGTGCACATGACCTCGATCACGCAGGTCTTGCCCTCGTTCATCTGCATGTCTATGGCCTTTTGCAGCGCGGGGCCAACGTCCTCGAGCCGGTCGACCACGATGCCCTCGGCGCCCATGGCCTTGGCGATGGCGGCGAAGCTCTCGTTGTCCAGCTCGCCGGCGACGAAGCGGCGGTTGTAGAAGTCGACCTGGTTCTTCTTCTCCGCACCCCACTGGCGGTTGTGGAAGACCACCGCGGTCACCGGGATGTCATGGCGCACCGCGGTCATGATCTCCACCATGCTCATGGCCCAGGCGCCGTCGCCGGCATAGGCCACCGCCGGGCGGTCGGGGCAGGCCAGCTTGGCGCCGATGATGGTCGGCAGCGCATAGCCGCAGTTGCCGAAGCTCATCGGCGCGAAGAAGCTGCGCGGCTCCTCGAAGCGCAGGTAGCTGTTGGCCACCGAGTTGATGTTGCCGATGTCAGTGGAGACCATCACCCGCGGCGGCATCGCCTTCTCCAGCGCGCGCAGCACCTGGCGCGGATGCAGGTACTCGCCGCCGCTGAAGGGCTTCTCGCCCTTGGCCTCCTCGATCATGTCGAGGCTGTACGGGTCCTTCTCGTGCGTCCAGCCGTCCAGCTCCTGCTCCCAGGCGTCCTTCTCGGCCTTGATGGCCTGGGCGCGCTCGGCCTTGGTCGCGTCCGCGGCCAGGGTCTTGCCGGCGAGGCGCTCGACCAGCGCCTTGGCCACTGCCTTGGCATCGCCATGGATGCCGACGGTGATCTTCTTGACCAGGCCGATATTGGTATGGTCGGCCTCGACCTGGATGATCTTGGCGTTCTTGGGCCAGTAGTCCATGCCGTGCTGCGGCAGCGTGCCAAACGGGCCCATGCGCGAGCCCAGTGCGATCACCACGTCGGCCTGGGCGATGAGCTTCATCGCCGCCTTGGAGCCCTGGTAGCCCAGCGGGCCGGCCCACAGCGGATGGCTGGCGGGGAAGGCGTCGTTGCGCAGGTAGCCGGTGGCCACCGGCGCGCCCAGGCGCTCGGCCAGGGCCTGCAGCTCCTTCACCGCATCGCCCATCACCACGCCGCCGCCGGCCAGGATCACCGGGAACTTGGCGGTGGACAGCAGCTCCACCGCCGCGTTCAGGCTCTCTTCGCCGCCCGCGCCGCGCTCGATGCGGATCGGCTTGGGAATCTCGCACTCGATGGTGCCGTAGAAATAATCGCGCGGGATGTTCAGCTGGGTCGGGCCCATGTCGCTCATGGCGCGGTCGAAGCAGCGCGCGGTGAACTCGGCCATGCGCTTGGGGTTGCACACATGGCCCTGGTACTTGGTGAACTCCTGGAACATCGGCAGCTGGTTGGCTTCCTGGAAGCCCCCCAGGCCCATGCCGTTGGTGCCGGTCTCGGGCGTCACGATCACCACCGGGCTGTGGGCCCAGTAGGCGGCGGCGATCGCGGTCACGCAGTTGCTGATGCCGGGGCCGTTCTGGCCGATGGTCACGCCGTGGCGGCCGCTGGCGCGCGCATAGCCGTCGGCCATGTGGGCCGCGCCCTGCTCGTGCACCACCGGGATCAGCCGGATGCCTGCCGGCGCGAAGATGTCCATCGCATCCATGAAGGCCGAGCCCATGATGCCGAACATGTCGGTGACGCCATTGGCCACCATGGTTTCCACAAAAGCCTCGGAAGGCGTCATCTTCTGTACGCCCTGCACGGCGCTGCGCTGGTCTTGACTCATGGCATCTCCTTTAAAAAATGGAACAAAATGTTCTGCATTTTGCATGCAAAGCCATTTTTACGAAGATGCAGGGCCTTGTCTAGAACCAGTACGCTTGCATCCTAGGAACCAGTGCCCAGGCGTATCCGGCGGCAGCGGCGAGGCGCAATTTTTGAGAGCTGCCAGCGCTTGATGGGCAAGGTTTTTGGGTATAAAACCATGTGAGATCGACGAATCTAGAGCGCAGGCAGCTACGATTTTGGAGTTGTGTGCAACGATCAACCCCGAAAAGGCAACACCGCATGAAAAGACAAGAGATGGCCAGGGACGACAGCGACGACGACAACGGCTCCTACAACGCGACGCCGACGGTGCGGATCTTCCTGTTCCTGGAGGCCATAGCGCGCATGTCCTGCTATTTCACGCTGCAGGAGATCGTCAACGAGACCGGGCTGCCCAAGCCCAGTGTGCACCGCGTGCTGCAGCAGCTGGAGTCGGCCGGCATCGTGCAGCGCGACGGCGACGAGCGCCACTACGTGCTGGCACCGCGCATGCGCCGCATCGCCCACGACCTGCTGGCGCGCGACAGCCTCTATGCGGCGCGCCATGCGGTGCTGCGCGAGCTGCGCGAGGCGGTGGGCGAGAGCTGCAACCTCACCGCGTTCCAGAGCGGCGAGGTGCTGTACCTGGACCGGGTGGAGACCATGGCGCCGCTGCGCTTCTTCCTGCAGCAGGGCTCGCGCGTGCCGGCCCACTGCTCGGCCACCGGCAAGCTGTTCCTGTCGCAGCTGCCGCCGCGCCAGCAAAAGCACCTGATCGAGGCGGCGTCGCTGGAGCGCTACACCGCCAACACCATCGTCACGCCCGAGGCGCTGTACCAGGAGGTGGCCCGCACCAGGAAGCGCGGCTACGGCATCGACAACGAGGAGTTCCTGCCCGGCCTGGTGTGCTTTGCGGTGCTGGTGCCGGCGCCCGGCGGGCTGTCGCACCTGGGGGTGGCGATGCAGGGGCCGTCGATGCGTCTGCCGGTCGATGCGGTGGACAAGTACCTGCCCGCGCTGCAGAAGGCGGCCCGCTCGTTGGCCCGGCTGGAGGGCGAGTAAGGGGCATCCCTTTCAAGGTCTTGAGTTGAATAGGCGCCCTGTACCCAGTGAAGAGGTTGTGCGTTGTGCGTTGTGCGTTTTGGGTTTTGCGGGTTTCACGCTCAACGCACAACCCTCAACGCTCAACTGCCTGCAGCGCCATGGGCACTCGCAACGGCACAACACCTTGAAAGGGATGCGAGTAAGGGGCACATAAGCGGCGCCTGTACCCGCGCACGCGCCGCAACCCTCTTATTGTGCACCTGCACGCGCAGTGTGGATGTAGGACTGCTGGTCTGTTCAAACCTGGCCTAAGGTGCTACAACGAACTCTACGATAACGTATGCCTTGCAACTAATTTTGCGGCACTGTTCGCTTTGGGTGCCGCCATGGAGGTCGTATGGATGTCATCAGCAACTCCGCTGCCCGCTACGTTCGCCTGCGCGAAGAAGAGATGTCGCTCGACGAATATCTCGCCCTGTGCCAGAGCGATCCCATGGTCTACGAAAGCGCCGCCCGGCGCATGCTGGCGGCCATAGGCGAGCCCGAGATGGTGGATACGCGCAACGATCCGCGCCTGTCGCGGCTGTTCGCCAACAAGGTCATCCGCCGCTACCCCGCCTTCGCCGAGTTCTACGGCATGGAAGACGCCATCGAGCAGGTGGTGAGCTTCTTTCGCCATGCGGCCCAGGGGCTGGAGGAGCGCAAGCAGATCCTCTACCTGCTGGGGCCGGTGGGCGGCGGCAAGAGCTCGATCGCCGAGCGCCTGAAGTACCTGATGCAGAAGGTGCCGTTCTACGCGCTCAAGGGCTCGCCCGTCAACGAGTCGCCGCTGGGCCTGTTCGACCCGGTGGAAGACGGGCCGATCCTGGAGGAGCAGTTCGGCATTCCGCGCCGCTGCCTGAGCCGCGTGCTCTCGCCCTGGGCCGTCAAGCGCCTGGAGGAGCTGGGCGGCGACATCCGCCAGTTCCGCGTCGTCAAGCGCTACCCCAGCATCCTCAAGCAAGTGGGCATCGCCAAGACCGAGCCGGGTGACGAGAACAACCAGGACATCTCCAGCCTGGTGGGCAAGGTGGACATCCGCAAGCTGGAGAACTTCGCCCAGGACGACACCGACGCCTACAGCTACTCGGGCGGCCTGTGCCTGGCCAACCAGGGCCTGCTGGAGTTCGTCGAGATGTTCAAGGCGCCGATCAAGGTGCTGCACCCGCTGCTCACCGCCACGCAGGAGGGCAACTACAAGGGCACCGAGGGCTTTGGCGCGATACCTTTCGATGGCCTGGTGTTGGCGCACAGCAACGAAAGCGAGTGGAAGGCCTTTCGCAACAACAAGAACAACGAGGCCTTCCTGGACCGCATCTACATCGTCAAGGTGCCGTACTGCCTGCGCGTGTCGGAGGAGGTGCGGATCTACGAGAAGCTGATCCGCGAATCCTCGCTGGCCAGCGCGGTGTGCGCGCCCGGCACGCTCAAGATGATGGCCCAGTTCGCGGTGCTCACGCGCCTGAAAGAGCCCGAGAACTCCAGCATCTTCAGCAAGATGCAGGTCTATGACGGCGAAAGCCTCAAGGACACCGATCCGCGCGCCAAGAGCTACCAGGAGTACCGCGACTATGCGGGGGTGGACGAAGGCATGTCGGGCATCTCCACGCGCTTCGCGTTCAAGATCCTGTCCAAGGTCTTCAACTACGACAGCACCGAGGTGGCGGCCAACCCGGTGCACCTGATGTACGTGCTGGAGCAGCAGATCGAGCGCGAGCAGTTCCCGGCCGAGCTCGAGACCAAGTACACCAGCTACATCAAGGAATACCTGTCGCCGCACTATGCCGAGTTCATCGGCAAGGAGATCCAGACCGCCTACCTGGAAAGCTACAGCGAATACGGCCAGAACATCTTCGACCGCTACGTCACCTACGCCGACTACTGGATCCAGGACAGCGAGTACCGCGACACCGACACCGGCGAGGTGTTCGACCGCAATGCGCTCAATGCCGAGCTGGAGAAGGTCGAGAAGCCCGCCGGCATCGCCAATGCCAAGGACTTCCGCAACGAGATCGTCAACTTCGTGCTGCGCGCGCGCGCCAACAACCAGGGCAAGAACCCAAGCTGGACCAGCTACGAGAAACTGCGCCTGGTGATCGAGAAGAAGATGTTCTCCAACACCGAGGAGCTGCTGCCCGTGATCAGCTTCAATGCCAAGGCCAGCGCCGAGGACGCGCGCAAGCACGAGGACTTCGTCACCCGCATGGAAGCCAAGGGCTACACGCCTAAGCAGGTGCGCCTGCTGTGCGAGTGGTACCTGCGCGTGCGCAAGAGCAGCTGAGGCAGTTGGCGCGGCGCGCCGGCATCGGGCGCGCCGCGCCATGCATGGGGGGCACAGATGGCATTGCAAATCATCGACCGCAGGCTCGCCGGCAAGAACAAGTCGGTGGGCAACCGCGAGCGCTTCGTGCGCCGCTACAAGGAGCAAATCGCCGAGGCGGTGCGCCGCGCCGTGAACCAGCGCGACATCCGCCACATCGAGGAGGCCGAGAACATCACCATCCCGCGCAAGGACATCCGCGAGCCGGTGTTCCACCACGGCTCCGGCGGCGTGCGCGACACCGTGCACCCGGGCAACAGCGAGCATGTGCGCGGCGACCGCATCGCCCGGCCGCAGGGCGGCGCGGGCGGAGGCTCCCAGGCCAGCGACAGCGGCGAGGGCGAGGACGATTTCAGCTTCACCCTGTCCAAGGAAGAGTTCATGGAACTCTTCTTCGAGGACCTGGCCCTGCCGCGGCTGCTGCGCACCCACATCGCCAGCACGCTGCAGTACAAGACGCGCCGCGCCGGCTACAGCCACGACGGCACGCCGCACAACCTGGCGGTGCTGCGCACCATGCGCGGCGCCCTGGGCCGGCGCATCGCGCTGACCAAGGCGCCGCACCGCGAGCTCGCCGCCCTGGAGGCCGAACTCGCGGCCCTGCTGCAAAAGGGCGAAGACGGCAGCAGCCAAGCCGTGGCCGAGCTGCGCCAGCGCATAGAGGCGCTACAGGCGCGCATGGGCAAGGTCGCCTTCCTCGATCCGCTGGACCTGCGCTTTCGCAGCCGCACCAAGGTGCCCGAGCCCAGCAGCCAGGCGGTGATGTTCTGCGTGATGGATGTCTCCGGCTCCATGGACCAGGAGCGCAAGGACCTGGCCAAGCGCTTCTTCATCCTGCTGTACCTGTTCCTCACGCGGCACTACGAGAAGATCGACATCGTCTTCATCCGCCACCACACCCAGGCCGCCGAGGTCGGCGAGGACGAATTCTTCCACTCCCAGGAGAGCGGCGGCACCGTGGTCAGCAGCGCGCTGGTGCTGCTCGAGCAGATCATCCGCGCGCGCTACCCGGTGGCCGACTGGAACATCTACGTGGCCCAGGCCAGCGATGGCGACAACTTCGGCGACGACGGCGGCAATTGCCGCAACCTGCTGGCCGACCGGATATTGCCGCTGGTGCGCTACTTCGCCTATGTGCAGGTGGTGCAGGACGAGCAAAGCCTGTGGCAGGAGTACAGCCAGCTGGTGCCGCTGTTCCCGCACTTCGCCATGCGCAAGGTGTCTGGGCCGGGCGACATCTATCCCGTGTTCCGCGACCTGTTCAAGAAAGAGGGCGTATCGGTATGAATCCCTCCCAATACCCCGTGCTGGCGCGCCGCGCGGGCGGGCACCACAAGAAGCCGCCCTTCGCCGGCGAGCGCGCGCCGCGCGGCGTGCCGCCCGATCCGCTGCCGGCCGGCAAGCGCCCGACGCGCCCGCTGCCCGACCCCAGCGACTGGACCTTCGAGCTGATAGAGCGCTACCACGGCGCGATTGCCGCCACGGCCGAGCGCTATGGCCTGGACACCTACCCCAACCAGCTCGAAGTGATCTCGGCCGAGCAAATGATGGATGCCTACGCCAGCGTGGGCATGCCCGTGGGCTACCGCCACTGGAGCTACGGCAAGGAATACCTCGCGACCGAGCGGCGCTACCGCCGCGGCCACATGGGCCTGGCCTACGAGATCGTGATCAACTCCAACCCCTGCATCAGCTACCTGATGGAGGAAAACACCACCGCCATGCAGGCGCTGGTGATCGCCCATGCGGCCTACGGGCACAACAGCTTCTTCAAGGGCAACTACCTGTTCGGCATGTGGACCGATGCGGGCAGCATCATCGACTACCTGGTCTATGCCCGCGACTTCATTGCCCAGTGCGAGGAGCGGCACGGCATCGAGACGGTGGAGCAATGGCTGGACTCCTGCCATGCGCTGGCCAACCTGGGCGTGGACCGCTACCGCCGCCCGTCCAAGAAGACCCTGGCGCGCGAGCGCGCCGAGCGCGAGCAGCGCGAAGCCTATGCCCAGCAGCAGGTCAACGAGCTGTGGCGCACCCTGCCGGCGCGCCCGGGCAAGGACAGCGCGGTGCCGGAGAGCGAGCGCTTTCCCAAGGAACCCGAGGAAAACCTGCTGTACTTCATCGAGAAGAACGCCCCGCTGCTGGAGCCCTGGCAGCGCGAGATCGTGCGCATCGTGCGCAAGATCGCCCAGTACTTCTACCCGCAGCGCCAGACCCAGGTGATGAACGAAGGCTGGGCCACGTTCTGGCACTACACCCTGCTCAACACGCTATACGACGAAGGCTGGCTCACCGACGGGGTGATGATCGAGTGGCTGTCCTCGCACACCAATGTCATCTACCAGCCGCCGGCCGGGCACCGCGCCTACAGCGGCATCAACCCCTATGCGCTGGGCTTTGCCATGTACCGCGACATCCGGCGCATCTGCCAGCAGCCTACCGAGGAGGATCGGCGCTGGTTTCCCGACATGGCCGGCACACCCTGGCTGCCGGCGCTGCACCATGCCATGCAGAACTTCAAGGACGAGAGCTTCGTCGGCCAGTACCTCAGCCCCAAGCTGATGCGCGACATGCGGCTGTTCGCCATCCACGACGATGCGCGCGAGCGCGAGCTGCTGGTCAGCGCCATCCACGACGAGGACGGCTACCGCAGCCTGCGCCAGACCCTGTCGCAGCAGTACGACCTGGGCGTGCGCGAGCCCAACATCCAGGTCTGGAACGTGAACCTGCGCGGCGACCGCTGCCTCACGCTGCGCCACACCCAGTACCAGGGGCGCCCGCTGGCCGACGATGCGCTGGAAGTGCTCAAGCACACCGCGCGCCTGTGGGGCTTTGGCGTGCAGCTCGAAACCGTCAATGCCGACGGCGAGGCGCCGGTGCTGCTGCACGCGGTGCCGCCACCATCCTGAACGGTTCAAAAGCCGGGCGCGCCGCCCGCATAGGCCTCCAGCCCCAGGGCCACCACCGCCGCCACGTCCCCGCCCACCTCGGCGCGGAATTCGGCCTCGGCCTGTGCCACCGCCAGCTCGAAGGCCTTGAGCCACAGCAGCCCGGTCTTGGTAAAGCGCACCCGCCGCGCCCGCGCATCGTGCGGATCGGGCTCCTTGGTCACCAGGCCCCAGGCCTCGCACTGCTCGACCAGGCTGGCCATGGCCTGCTTGCTCATCCCCGCGCGGGCGGCCAGCGCGCTCAGCCGGTCGCCGGCCAGCGATAAATGCCGCGTGATGTGGATGTGCGCGGCGCTCACCTGGTCGCGCGCCGCCAGGTTCGACAGCGCCAGCGGCACATCGATATCGTGCGCCATCAGCTGCAGCACCCGCGCGTCGAAGCGGCGCATCGCATGGCCGAGCAATCGGCCCAGGTGGGTCTGGCGCCAGGCATCCGAGGCCGGCGCGGTGGCTTGCAATGCTTGCATGGAGCTGATTTTAGTCAGCTAAACTGACTAAAAACAGGGTTCCTGGAAAAGTATGGGTCGCATAAACTACTGTTCAAGCATCCAGCCTGGTTATCCATTCAGGTGGCATGCAAACCCTCTCAAGTCTCAGCCTACAAGGAGTGCTTCCATGGACGCCGTCACCAAGAACGCCAAATCCGCCGATAAATCCACCGACAACAGCGAAAAGGCCAAGGCCTTGCAGGCCGCGCTGGCCCAGATCGAAAAGCAGTTCGGCAAGGGCACGATCATGCGCCTGGGTGAAGGCGAAGCCATCCAGGACATCCAGGTCGTGTCCACCGGCTCGCTGGGCCTCGACATCGCGCTCGGCGTGGGCGGCCTGCCCCGTGGCCGCGTGATCGAGATCTACGGCCCCGAATCCTCGGGCAAGACCACGCTGACGCTGCAGGTCATCGCCGAAATGCAAAAGCAGGGCGGCACCTGCGCCTTCATCGACGCCGAGCACGCGCTCGACACCGGCTACGCCCAGAAGCTGGGTGTGAACCTTGGCGAGGTGCTGATCAGCCAGCCCGACACCGGCGAGCAGGCGCTGGAGATCGTCGACAGCCTGGTGCGCTCGGGCGCCGTGGACCTGATCGTGGTGGACTCGGTGGCCGCGCTCACGCCCAAGGCCGAAATCGAGGGCGAGATGGGCGACCAGCTGCCCGGCCTGCAGGCCCGATTGATGAGCCAGGCGCTGCGCAAGCTCACCGCCACCATCAAGAAGACCAACTGCATGGTCATCTTCATCAACCAGATCCGCATGAAGATCGGCGTGATGTTCGGCTCGCCCGAAACCACCACCGGCGGCAATGCGCTCAAGTTCTACGCCTCGGTGCGCCTGGACATCCGCCGCACCGGCACCATCAAGAAGGGCGACGAGGCCATCGGCAACGAAACCAAGGTCAAGGTGGTGAAGAACAAGGTCTCGCCGCCGTTCAAGACCGCCGAGTTCGACATTCTCTTCGGCGAGGGCATCTCGCGCGAGGGCGAGATCATCGACATGGGCGTGAATGCGCGCATCATCGAAAAAAGCGGCGCCTGGTACGCCTATGGCGGCGAGAAGATCGGCCAGGGCCGCGACAATGCGCGCGAATTCCTGCGCGAGAACCGCGACCTGGCGGTGGAGATCGAGAACAAGGTGCGCGACAGCCTGGGCATTGCCCTGATGCCCACCGACGGCGTCATTCCCGACCCGCAAGAGAAGGAAAAGTCCAAGTAAGGCCCGCGCATGTCGTTTGCCAGGCTCTCGCTCAAGGGCCGCGCGCTGCGCCTGCTGGCGCTGCGCGAGCACTCGCGCAGCGAGCTGCAGGCCAAGCTGGCGCCGCATGTGCAGGAGGGCGAGGACCTGCCGGCCCTGCTCGACGAGCTTGAGGCGCGCGACTTCATCAACCCGCGGCGCGTGGCCGAGTCCATCGTGCACAGCAAGGCGCAGCGCTACGGCGCGGCCCGCGTCGCGCAGCAGATGCGCAGCAAGGGGCTGGATGCCCAGCTCATAGGCGATGCGCTCGAGCAGCTGCGCGCCACCGAGCTGCAGCGCGCCCGCGAGGTCTGGCGCCGCCGCTTCGATGTGCCGCCGGCCACGCCGCAGGAGCGGGCGCGGCAGATGCGCTTTCTGTTCGGGCGCGGCTTTGGCGGCGACGTGGTGCGCAAGGTGCTGGGCGGGGCCGGCGACGAGGATGCGTAGCGCCTCCATGCCGCAGCGGCATAGCTGCTAGATGCCTGCGGCAGTGCCGGCCGCCGCCGATTGCAGCCACAGTGTGGGCTCCACAGGAGACTTCACATGCAAAGACGACAGTTCGCCGGCGCCCTGCTGGCGCTGGGAACCATGCCGCTGGCCGCGGGCGCGCAGCAGGCACTTTCCTCCAAGCCCATCCGCATCGTGGTGCCGTTCGGCCCCGGTGGCGTGGCCGATCTCACCGTGCGCATGGTGGCGCAGAAAATGACCGAGCTGATGGGCGGCCAGTCCATCATCGTCGACAACAAGCCCGGCGCGGGCGGCGTGGTGGCGGCCGAGCAGGTGGCCCGGGCCGCGCCCGACGGGCTCACGCTGCTGCTCATGTCCAACGCCAATGCGGTGGCCGAGGGACTGTTCAAGTCGCTTTCCTACAACGCGGCCAAGGATTTCGCGCCGATCTCCATGCTGGGCTATTTCGACCTGGCGGTGCTGGTGGCGCAGGAGAGCCCCATCCGCTCGCTGCAGGACCTGGTCGCGCAGGCCAAGGCGCGGCCTGGCAAGCTCAACATCGGCACCATCAACATCGGCAGCACCCAGCACCTGGCGGCCGAGCTGCTCAAGACCACGCTGGGCATCGACGTGCAGATCGTGCCCTTCAACGGCTCGCCTGCGGTGCTCAATGCGCTGCGCGGCAAGCAGGTGGATGCGGCGGTGGAAATTCTCGCGCCGGTGATGGCGCAGGTCAGCGGCAAAGTGCTGCGCGCGCTGGCGGTGATGGGCGACAAGCGCGCGCCCGGGCTGGCGCAGGTGCCCACGGTGGCCGAGAGCGATCCGGCCGCCAAGGGCTTTGGTGTTGCCTCGTGGAATGCCCTGGCCGCGCCGGCCAGAACCCCGCCGGCCATCATCGCCCGGCTCAGCCAGGCCGCCAATGCCGCGCTGGCCGCGCCCGACGTGAGGCAGCGCCTGCAAAGCCTGGGTGTGGAGGCGCGCGGCAGCACGCCCGAGCAGCAGGCGGCGCTGCTGGACAGCGAGATCAAGCGCTGGGGCGCCGTGATCCAGCGCGCCGGCATCCCCAAGCAGTGAAGAGGCGCATATGTCCATGCGAATCTCTCTCACTGCACCACCCCGCCGCGCATACGCAGCCGCCCTCGCCATCATGGCCGGCTGCGCGACTGCGGGCCCCGCGCAGGCCCAGGCCACCGCTGGCAGCAGCGTGCAGCTCTACGGCCTGGTGGATGCCTATGCCGGCTCGATGCGGCGCAGCGACCAGCCGGCGCGCACCACGGCCGTGAACAGCAACGGCATGACCACCTCGTACTGGGGCCTGCGCGGCAGCGAAGACCTGGGTGGCGGCCTCAAGGCGGTATTCGTGCTGGAAAGCTTCTTCCAGACCGATACCGGATCGAACGGCCGCAACAGCACCGACCCCTTCCTGTCGCGCAATGCCTGGGTGGGGCTGGCGGGCGGCTTCGGCCAGGTATCCGCCGGGCGCCAGACCAACCGGCTGTTCGTGGCCAGCGGCCAGTTCGATCCGTTCGGCGGCTCGCTGCAGTTCTCTCCCGTCATGCTCCAGACCTGGCAGGCGTCATACGACCGCGCGGTGCTGGGCGACAGTGTGTGGAACAACACCTTGCAATACACCACGCCCACCGTCGGCGGGCTGCGCGCCGATGTTTCCTATGGTTTCGGCGAGCAGGCGGGCCACGGCGGCCACGGCAACAAAAGCCTGGCCGTCAACTACGCGAAGGGGCCGTTCGCGGCTGCCCTGGCAGTGCAAAGCGTGCAGTATGGGCCGGGCCTGGACGGCACCGCCATCACCCGCCAGACGGCGGTGCTCGCGGCGGCCTCCTACGACCTGGGGGTCGCCAAGCTCTATGGCCAGTGGCAGCGGGCGCGCACGCCGGACCTGGACATGCGGGCCGACACCGCGCAGCTGGGCGTGGGCATACCGGTGGGCGCGGCAGGCAAGCTGATGGCCTCGGTGGCGCATACCAGGCGCGACATCGCGGGTGCTGCGGGCAGCCGCCGCACCGATTGGGCCGTGGGCTACGACCATCAGCTGTCCCGGCGCACCGACCTGTATGCCGTCTACCTCAGCGACCGGCTCTCGGGCCACGATGCGGCAGGCAGCATAGGCGCCGGCATACGCCATCGTTTCTGATGGTGAAGTGAGGCGTCAACGGGCCAGGCAGCGCTGGATGCCCAGCGCAATCAAGGCCGTGCCCGCCAGGGCGTTGACGCCGCGTTGCACGCGAAGGTAGCCAGCCCGCAGAGCCTGGGTGCCAAACACGGCGGTGATGCCCCAATGCCAGCCCAGGGACAGCAGCGCGACCAGCACGATGGTTGCCGCATAAAACCAGGCTGGCGCGGCCACCGGAAAGACGGCGGCAAAAGCGCTGGTCCAGAATGCGGCGCCCTTGGGATTGGTCATGCCCGTCAACAAGCCCATGCGGTAGGCCGCCAGCGGCGATACGTGCCGGCCGCCGCTGTCGGGGGTGCTCGCGGCGACGGGGCGTGGCGCCATCGCCGAGCGCAGCAGCTGCATGCCGTACCACACCAGATAGGCCGCCCCGAGCATGCGCACGCCGGCGGTTAGCCAGGGGTGCTGCCCCAGCAGCGTGGACAGCCCGGCCAGTGCCACCGTGACCCAGAAAATCGATCCCGTCACCAGCCCCAGAACCACATGGCGCGCTTGCAGGCGGCGGCCTTCCATGGCCATCTGGCTCAGCATGAAAAAGTTGGGGCCCGGGCTGGCGAGCACGGCCAGGTAGATGCCGGCGATGAGCAGGAGCGAAGCGGCGTATGCCATGGTTGGAGCATTCCAGAGGGACGGGGACGCCCAGGTGGCGTCCGACACCTGGGATTGTTCCATTCCCTGGTGCCGGGCTTGATGCAATTTCCGCAGCGCAGTGATGCGGGCGCAGGGTAGTCGCCGGCGATTACCCGGGCATGCGGGCGCCGCGCCCCAGGGCGGGCGCCATGCGCGATGCCCATAGCGTGGTCACGATGGGGGTGAGTATGGCGGTCACCACCACGCAGGCCGCGACCAGCGCGGTGGCGGCCGGGGCGGCGGGGGCGAACTGCGGCGCGGCCTGGGCCACCAGATGGGGCGTGGCGACCGCGGCGCCCGCCGTGCTGGAGGCCGCGATGCCGGCCGTGCCGCGGCCGCCGCCCAGCACGATGTCGGCCACGATCAGCGCCAGGCCCGAGACGGCCATCACCGCGACGGCCAGCAGTACGCCCAGCAGGCCGGTGTTCACGATCACCCCCAGGTCGATGGTATTGCCCAGCGAAAACGCGAAGAACGGAATCAGGATGCGCGTGGCCTTGCCGAAGAATTCGCGCAGCTCCTCGTCGAGGTTGCCGAGCACGAAGCCGAGCAGGAAGGGGATGAGCACGCCGACGAGCAGGTGCGGCTCGAATGCGGCCAGCCCGGTGGAGCCCAGGATGAGCATGGTCACCAGCGGGCCGGACTCCATGCCGATCAGCACCGAGGCGCCGGCCTCTTCCTTGCTGCCGTATTCCTCCATCAGCGATGCATAGAGGCCGGCATTGGTCATGTCCATGGCCGCCACCACGGCCAGCACCGACAGGCCGGTGAAAAAGCCGGCCTGGATCCCCTCCACCGGCAGCCAGCGCGACAGCAGGAAGGCCACCAGCCAGGCCATGCCGATCTTGGCGCCGATCAGCGAGCCCGACTTGCGCAGCACCGTGCCGGTGGCGCGGATATGGATCGATGCGCCCAGGCAGAACAGCCAGACCGCCAGGATGGGCACCACGCCGGTGATCAGCCCGTTGGTGAACGAGCCGAAGTACTTGCCGGTGCCCGGCCAGAAGGTGTGCAGTACCGCACCCAGCAGCAGAGGCACCAGCATCAGGCCGCCCGGTATATTTTCAATGGTGCGTTTGATTTTCATAACAGTCTCCGATGGATGGAATGCATGCAGCGCGTACCGAGCCTGTGATTTGCCACATGGTGCGGCGATGCAGGTCGCAATGTTGCGCAGTTGGTTTATTTTTTATATGAAATCATTTTTCACTCATAGAAATAACAGTATTTACCCTTGTATGCATGTATGTGGCTGATAAATATAAGGGAAATCACTGATTTGCACGATTTTTTGCGTGAGTAGAGTCGTGATCTGGATGAAATATGATTTCACTTAAAAAAGTAATTTTCATGTGTGATGAATCGCAGATGCCAAAGGAGCAGCAATGAAGCGTGTAGAAGGCAAGCTGGCCCTGGTCACCGCCGCGGGCAAGGGGATTGGCCGTGCCAGTGCCTTGGCATTGGCGCGCGAGGGCGCCACGGTATGGGCCACGGATGTGGATGAGCAGGCGCTGGCGGAGCTGGCCGCCGCGGCGCAGGCAGAGGGGCTGGCCGGCTTGAAGACGGCCCGCCTGAATGTGCTGGACGGCGCTGCGGTGCAGGCCTTTGCCGAGCGCACCGGCAAGGTGGACGTGCTGTTCAACTGCGCTGGCTTCGTGCACCATGGCAGCATCCTCGACTGCGAGGAAAAGGACTGGGACTTCAGCTTCGACCTGAATGCCAAGGCCATGTACCGCACCATCCGCGCCTACCTGCCGTCCATGCTGGCGGGCGGCCCGGGCAGCGGCGGCGCCTCCATCATCAACATGGCGTCGGCCGCGTCGAGCGTGAAGGGCGTGCCCAACCGCTTCGTCTACGGCGCATCCAAGGCGGCGGTGATCGGCCTGTCCAAGGCCGTGGCGGCCGACTTCGTGCAGCAGGGCATACGCTGCAACGCTATCTGCCCCGGCACCGTGGAGTCGCCTTCGCTGCAGGGCCGCATCCGCGCCCAGGCCGAGCAGGCTGGCGCCGACGAGGCTGCGGTGCGCGCCGCCTTCGTCGCGCGCCAGCCGATCGGCCGCGTGGGCCGCGCCGAGGAAGTGGCGGCGCTGGTGGTCTACCTGGCCAGCGACGAATCGTCGTTCACCACCGGCACCATCCATATGATCGACGGCGGCTGGTCCAACTGAGGCCGCCAGCCTGATTCACCCGATTGCTCCAGGAGATTGAACATGAAATTGGTACGTTACGGCCAGCCCGGCCAGGAAAAACCGGGCCTGATCGACGCCCAGGGCCAGCTGCGCGACCTGTCGGCCCAGGTGGCGGACATCGACGGCGCCGCGCTGTCGCCCGCGTCGCTGCAAAAGCTCGCCGCCATCGATGCCGCCGGCCTGCCCGCGGTCAGCGGCCCGGTGCGCCATGGCCCGCCGGTCGCGGGCGTGGGCAAGATCATCTGCGTGGGCCTGAACTATGCCGACCACGCGGCCGAGACCGGCGCGCCGATACCGGCCGAGCCCATCCTGTTCCTCAAGCCCAGCTCGTCCATCATCGGGCCCGACGACACGGTGGTGATCCCGCGCGGCTCGGTCAAGACCGACTGGGAGGTGGAGTTGGGCGTGGTGATCGGCAAGAAGGCCTCGTACGTCACCGAAGCCGAGGCGCTGGACTACGTGGCCGGCTACACCATCGTCAACGATGTGTCCGAGCGCGAATACCAGCTTGAGCGCGGCGGCCAGTGGGACAAGGGCAAGGGCTGCGACACCTTCTCGCCCATCGGCCCGTGGATGGTCACGAAGGACGAGGTGGCCGATCCGCAGAACCTCGGCCTGTGGCTCGATGTGAACGGCAAGCGCTTCCAGGACGGCAGCACCCGCACCATGATCTTCGCGGTGGCGAAGCTGGTGAGCTACATCAGCGAGTTCATGTCGCTGCTGCCGGGCGACATCATCAGCACCGGCACTCCGCCCGGCGTGGGCCTGGGCCAGAAGCCGCCGCTGTACCTGAAGGCCGGCGACACCATGCGCGTGGGCATCCAGGGCCTGGGCGAGCAGCAGCAGGCCACGCGCGCCTGGTCGCGCGAGCTGGCCTAGGCCAAGCCCCGAGCGGCCGGGCCGCCGGGGGCGGCGCCCATGGCGGGCGCCGCATCATCGAGAACAGAATAAAAATCGTAGCGGCCAGCGCATGCTACGCAATGGAGACAGGCTGTTTTCATGAAATACCAATTCGATTTCGCAGCGGTGCTGGCGCAATGGCCGCTGTTGCTGGATGGCGCCTGGACCACGGTGCAGCTGTCCTTCCTGGCCACGGTGCTGGGCTTCGTGCTGGGGGCGCTGTGCGCCGTGGGGCGCGGCAGCCGCCTTGGCTGGCTGCGCCGCCTGGTGGGCGCCTATGTGGAGGCCATCCGCAACACGCCGCTGCTGATCCAGAGCTACTTCCTGATCTTCGGGCTGTCGTCGGTGGGCGTCACCATGCCGATCATGGCGGGCGCGGTGCTGGCGCTGGTGATCAACATCGGCGCCTACACCTGCGAGATCATCCGCGCGGGCATCGAGTCCATCCATGGCGGCCAGATCGAGGCGGCCGAGTGCCTGGGGCTGTCGCGGGCGCAGGTGCTGTGGCATGTGGTGCTGCGCCCGGCGGTGGAGCGCGTGTGGCCGGCGCTGACCAGCCAGTTCGTGCTGCTGATGCTGGCCTCCAGCATCATGTCCTCGGTGGGGGCGGAGGAGCTGCTGGGCGTGGCCAACCGCATCCAGTCCGACACTTTCCGCAACTTCGAGGTGTTCCTGGTGCTGTGGGTGGTGTACCTGGCACTGTCCTACCTGATGCGTGCCGGCTTCTGGCTGCTGGGGCAGATGGTGTTCACGCGCCGGCGCAAGCTCGGCACGCCGTTGTGAAGGGGCTGGCCGCATGTCGCAAGAACAGTTGTCGTTTCTGCTGCAGGGTGCCTGGGGCACGCTGCTGCTGTCCGCGCTGACCTTCGTGGCCGGCGGGCTGGCGGGGCTGGCATTGGCCATGGCGCGCATTTCGCCGGCCCGGCCGCTGCGGATGGCCGCGGCCGCCTGGATCCAGCTCATCCAGGGCACGCCGCTGCTGGTGCTGATGGGGCTGTGCTTCTATGGCCCCAGCATCGCGGGCTTGGGCTCGGTGCCGGCGCTGCTGGCCGCGGCTGTCGCCATGTCCATCTATGCCAGCGCCTTTCTCGGCGAGATCTGGCGCGGCTGTATCCAGTCGGTGCACAAGAGCCAGTGGGAGGCGGCCGAATGCCTGGGCCTGACGCGCTGGCAGCGCATGCGCCAGGTGGTGCTGCCGCAGGCGCTGCGCATCGCCACGCCGCCCACCGTGGGCTTTGCGGTGCAGATCGTCAAGAACACCTCGGTGGCTTCGCTGGTGATCGGCTTTGCCGAGCTTTCCTACAACGCCAAGGTGCTGAACAACTCCACCTTCCAGCCCTTCGTCTACTTCGGCAGCGCCGCGCTGCTGTATTTCGCCCTGTGCTACCCGCTGTCGCGCTGGAGCCTGGCGCTCGAAAGGAAACTCCATGCAAGCCGCCGTTGACCCCGTCGTCCAGCTGCAATCGGTGCACAAGCGCTTCGGTGCGCTGCACGTGCTGCGCGGGGTGTCTTTCTCCGTTCCCAAAGGGCAGGTGGTGGCCATCATCGGCAAGAGCGGCTCGGGCAAGAGCACGGCGCTGCGCTGCATCAACCGGCTGGAGCGGGTGGACGAGGGCACGATCCAGGTCTGCCGCCATGCGGTGCACGACCCGCAGCTCGATCTGCGTGCGCTGCGGCGCGATGTGGGCATCGTGTTCCAGAGCTACAACCTGTTCCCGCACCTGACGGTGCTGCAGAACATTACGCTGGGGCCGACCTCGGTCAAGCGCATGCCGGCCGGCGAGGCGCGCGCGCTGGCGCTGCAAGTGCTGGCCCGCGTGGGCCTGGCGGACAAGGCCGATGCCTATCCCGAACAGCTCTCGGGCGGCCAGCAGCAGCGCGTGGCGATTGCCCGCTCGCTGGCCATGCAGCCGAAGGTGATGCTGTTTGACGAGGTGACCTCGGCGCTGGACCCGGAGCTGACCGGCGAGGTGCTCAAGGTCATGGAAAAGCTGGCCGCCGAAGGCATGACCATGATTCTGGTCACGCACGAGATGGCCTTTGCGCGCAACGTGGCCCACCAGGTCATCTTCATGCATCAGGGCCAGGTCTGGGAGCAGGGCGGCCCGGGCATCCTGCAGGCACCAGCCACGCCCGAGCTGTGCCAGTTCGTCGGCAGCGGGCTTTGAAGCCGATACCACAACCACCACCCACCTGAACAAGGAGCGAGACATGCATACCTCTTTCATTCCCCGCCGGCTTGGCGCTGTGCTGCTGGGCGCGGCAGCGCTGTGCGCGGGCGCGGCCCACGCGGACCAGCTCGACAGCATCCTGGCCGCGAAGAAGCTGCGCGTGGCCATCGACCTGGCCGTGCCGCCCTATGGCATGAAGGACGACAAGCTCCAGTCCACCGGCTCCGACGTGGAGACCGCCCAGCTGCTGGCCAAGGACCTGGGGCTGGCGCTGGAGATCGTGCCCACCACCGGCGCCAACCGCATCCCCTTCCTGCAGACCGACAAGGCCGACATCGTGGTCTCCAGCCTCTCGGTCACCCCCGAGCGCGAGAAGGTGGTCGATTTCTCCATTCCCTATGCGGCCATCCTGGCGGTGGTCGGCGCGCCCAAGGGCATGAAGATCGCCGGGCCGGCCGATCTGGCGGGCAAGAAAGTCATCTCCACGCGGGGCACGACCAACGACCAGGAGCTGACCAAGATCGCGCCTGCCGGCACGCAGATCACCCGTTTCGACGACGACGCCACCTCGATCACCGCGGTGGTGAGTGGCCAGGCCGAGATCTTCGCCACGGCGCCGCCGCTGCTCAAGGCCATCAACGAGCGCAATCCGGCCAAGCAGATGGAGCCCAAGTTCACCATGAAGGTGAACATGCTGGCGGTGGGCCTGCGCAAGAACGAGCCGCGGCTCAAGGCCAGGCTGGACGAGGTGATCAAGGCGCGGCTCAAGTCCGGCGAGCTCAACGCCATCTACCGCAAGTTCCATGGCGCGGATCTGCCACCCGATGTGCTGGCCAACGCCAACTGAAGACCACGGAAACGGGCCGCCGCCATGAGCCGCATCGAGCAAGTCGAGCTGTCGCAAGTCGACCTCGCGCCCAAGGTCCGCCGCACGGACGCCATCCAGTCCTTCGTGACGCAGGAGACCGTCATGGTCACGCTGCGCTGCGACGACGGCTCCACAGGCGTGGGCTACAGCTATACCATCGGCACCGGCGGCTCGTCCGTCGTGGCGCTGCTGCACGACCATCTGGCGCCGCGCCTGATAGGCCGCGATCCGCAGCAGCTCGAGTCCATCTGGCGCGACCTGTTCTTTCACACGCATGCCACGGCCGTGGGCGCGATCACCAGCCTGGCGCTGGCCGCCATCGACACCGCCCTGTGGGACCGCAATGCCGTGGTGGCAGGGCTGCCGCTGTGGCAGCTGGCCGGCGGCGCGCAGCCGCGCGTGCCGGTCTACACCACCGAGGGCGGCTGGCTGCACCTGGAGCCGGCGCAGCTGGTGGAGCAGACCTTGCAGGCGCAGTCCGAGGGTTTTCTGGGTGCCAAGCTCAAGGTCGGCAAGCCGCATGTGGCCGAGGATGTCCGCCGGCTGGCGGCGGTGCGCGAGGCGGTGGGCAGCGGCTTCGAGCTGATGGTGGACGCGAACCAGGGCTTCACGCTGTCTGAGGCGATCCGGCGGGCGCGCCAGTACGAGGCCTTCGACCTCGCGTGGTTCGAAGAGCCCATGCCCGCCGAGCAAGTGCAGGGCCATGCCCAGCTGCTGGCCAGCACCACGCTGCCCATTGCGGTGGGCGAGTCCATGTACCACCTGGCGCAGTTCGCCGAATACCTCAGGCGCGATGCCTGCTCCATCGTGCAGGCCGACGTGGCGCGGGTCGGCGGCATCACGCCGTGGCTGAAGATCGCGCATCTGGCCGAGGCGCACAACATCGCCATCTGCCCGCACTTTCTGATGGAGCTGCATGTGAGCCTGTGCGCGGCCGTGCCGAATGCGCGCTGGGTCGAGTTCATCCCGCAGCTCGACGAGGTGGCCGCGAGCCGGCTGCGCATCGAGGATGGCCATGCACTGGCACCGTCCGCTCCCGGGCTGGGCATTGCCTGGGACCACGACATGCTGCGCGCGCGCCGGAAATTCAGCCCCCTGATCGTCAAGAACCGAGCAAAGACTTTCCCACCATGACTCCTTTCATCCGACTCCACCCCGCCGATGACGTGGTCATCGCCCGCAGCCAGCTCGTCGGCGGCACGCCCATCGAATCCGTCACCAGCCGGGGCCTGATCCCGCCGGGCCACAAGATTGCCGTGCGCGCCATTGCCGCGGGCGAGCCGGTGCGGCGCTACAACCAGATCATCGGCTTCGCCAGCCAGCCCATCGCAGCCGGCGAGCACGTGCATGTGCACAACCTGGACATGGGCCCCGACAAGGGCGACTTCGCGCGCGACTATGCCTTTGGCGCGGACCTGAAGCCCGCGCCTGCCCGGCGCGAGGCCGTGTTCATGGGGCTGCGCCGCGCCGACGGCCGCGTGGCCACGCGCAACTACATCGGCATACTGACCAGCGTGAATTGCTCGGCCACCGCGGCGCGCGCCATCGCCGAGCATTTCTCGCGCCGCACCAACCCGGCCGCGCTGGCCGCGTACCCGAATGTCGATGGCGTGGTCGCGCTCACGCATGGCACGGGCTGCGGCATGGCCGCCGAAGGGCTGGGCATGGACATCCTGTCGCGCACGCTCACCGGCTATGCCACGCATGCCAACTTCGCCGGCGTGCTGGTGGTGGGCCTGGGCTGCGAGGCCAACCAGATCAATGCCTGGCTGGCCACCGGGCAGCTGGCGGAGGGCGAGAACCTGCGCGTCTTCAACATCCAGGACGCGGGCGGCACGCAGAAGACCGTGGACAAGGGCATCGCCCTGATCAACGAGATGCTGCCGCGCGCCAACGCGGTGCGGCGCGAGCCCTGCAGCGCGGCGCACCTGACCATCGGCCTGCAGTGCGGCGGCTCGGACGGCTACAGCGGCATCAGCGCCAACCCGGCGCTGGGCGCGGCGGTCGACCTGCTGGTGGCGCACGGCGGCACCGCTATCCTGAGCGAGACCTCGGAGGTCTACGGCGCGGAGCATCTGCTCACGCGCCGCGCGGTCTCGCGCGCCGTGGGCCAGAAGCTGGTGGACCGCATCCACTGGTGGGAGCACTACACCGCTATCCACGACGGCGAGATGAACAACAACCCCTCGCCCGGCAACAAGGCCGGCGGCCTGACCACGATTCTCGAAAAATCGCTGGGCGCGGTGGCCAAGGGCGGCACCACCAACCTGGAGGCGGTCTACGAGTACGCCGAGCCGGTGGCCGCGCATGGCTTCGTCTTCATGGACACGCCGGGCTACGATCCGGTCAGCGCCACCGGCCAGGTGGCGGGCGGCGCCAACCTGATCTGCTTTACCACCGGGCGCGGCAGCGCCTATGGCTGCGCGCCCTCGCCGTCGCTCAAGCTGGCCACCAACAGCGCGCTGTGGCAGCGCCAGCAGGAGGACATGGACATCAACTGCGGCGAGATCGTCGACGGCACGGCCTCGATCGAGGAGATGGGCCGGCGCATTTTCGAGCTGGTGCTGGCCACGGCCTCGGGCCGGCAGAGCAAGAGCGAGCGCCACGGCTACGGCCAAAGCGAATTCGTGCCGTGGCAGATCGGCGCGGTGATGTAGGCGCGCGGGTATCATCGCCCCCTGCATGACTACACCCGCCAAAGACTCCGCAGACGAAGACCCGGGCGCCGAGCGCGGCAGCCCGCGCTACAGCGCGCCGGCGCTGGACAAGGGCCTGGACATCCTGGAGGTGCTGTCCGACTCGCTCGACGGCCATACCCTCAACGAGATCGCCCAGAAGCTGGGGCGCAGCGTGAGCGAGATCTTCCGCATGGCGGTGACGCTGGAGCGCCGCGGCTATGTGATGGTGGATGTCAACGACCGCTACAGCCTGTCGCTGAAGCTGTTCGAGCTGGCGCACCGCCAGCGCCCGCTGCGCTCGCTGGTCGCGGTGGCGCTGCCGCTCTTGCGCGAGCTGGCGCACCGCGCGCGCCAGTCCTGCCACCTGGCCATGTACCAGGGCGGCCGCGTGGTGGTGATCGCCCAGGTGGACAGCCCCGAGCGCTGGTCCTTCGGGCTCAAGGTCGGGGTCATGATGGGGCTGACCGATACCTCGTCCGGCCATGTGCTGCTGGCCTTTCGCGACGAGGTGGAGCGCGCCCGCATGCTGGCGGCGCACATCAAGGTCGATGGCGAGCTGGCGCTGGACCCGGGCGAGCTGTTCGAGATCCTGCGCCAGGTGCGCGAGCGCGGCCATGCGGTCATGGCCAGCCGCCAGATCCGCGGCGTCACCAATGTGGCCTATCCGGTCATGGGCAGCGCGGGGCAGGTGATCGCGGCGCTCAACGTGCCCTACATCGAGCGGATCGACGAGCAGGCCAGTCCGCCGCAGGAAGAGGTCAAGGCCATCGTCAGCAGCATCGCGGCCCGGATTTCGGGGCTGATGGGTTACAGCAGCTTCGACGGCGGCACCATGGCGTGACGCGGCCTCAGGCCGCGCCCGAGATCTTGGCGCCGAACATCAGCGAGGTGGCCACGACGATGATCACCGCCACCACGGCAAACCATTTGAGCATCAGGTACTCGGTCTGCTCCTCGGCGGCCTCTTCCTCGGGCGTGGGGATGTGGTTGGGGCGGGTGTAATCCATGTTCTTGTCTCCATTGGTCGTTGGTCGGCCGGCCGGCGGATGCCGCAGCGTGCTGCGACTGTAGCGCAGGCGCCGGCCGCGGCGCAGGCACGGCGGCCCATGCCCATCCGCCATGGCAGGTCTTGGCGGCGCCAGCTCAATTTGCCGCCGCGCAGGCTGTCCGGATCTCTCCTACACGGCGGCCTGCGTCACTGGCGCCGCGTGGCCCACCAGCACACCAGCGAGCCCAGCGTGACCAGCGCCACGCCCTGCCAGAAGCTCCAGCCCGGGCGCACCGCCAGCCACAGGCTGGCCCACAGCGCCGACAGCACCGGCGTGAAGTACGAGCCCGCCGCCAGCACCGCCAGGTGGCCGTGCTGGATGCCATGCTCCCAGCACGCATAGGCCAGCGCGGTGCTGGCGCCCACGGCCAGCACCTGGGCGGCCACGCCCCAGCTCCAGCGCATGGGCGGCGGCGCCAGCGCCAGCCATTGCAGCCACAGCAGCGCGGCCGTGAGCAGCAGGAACAGGCCCACGGCGTTGAGGCCGCCGCCATGCATGCGCGCCAGCACCGAATAGGCCGGCCACATCAGCGCCGCGCCTGCGGCCAGCGCATAGGCCAGCGGGTTGCCCGCCATGTGGGCGGCCACATCGGCGGCCACGGGAGCGGCGTCGCCGCCCAGCACCAGCGACAGTCCCCACAGGCATAGCAGCACGCCGGGCCACAGCCACCAGCGGGCGTGCTGCTGGCGGCACAGCACGGCCAGCACGATGGTCAGGCTGGGCCAGAGGTAGTTGATCATGCCCAGCTCCATGGTCTGCTGGCGGTCGTGCGCCAGGCCGATGGCCACCGACAGGCAGATCTCGTACAGCGCGAACAGCAGCCCGCAGCCCAGCAGGTAGATGCGCGAGGCCTGGCGCAGCCGCTGCATCGGCGGCAGGCCGCGCACCAGCAGCACCAGGGTGGCGCTCACGCTGAAGAGCACGGCCGCGCCGCCGAGCGCGCCCAGCGATTCGGAGACCGAGCGCATCAAACCCACGGTGCTGCTCCAGCACAGCACCGCCACCAGGCCGATGGCGGTGGCGCGGCGCATCGCGTCGGGGGTGCGGTCGGCGGCGGTCATGGCGGCAGGGTTATCAAAAATAGGAGCTGTAAGCGCTTTGTTTTAAACGTTTTCAAATATAAAACTATCTGAAATCATTGTATGACGGGCACTAAATGCTATCAATAAAAATCGGCCAGCAGGCCGCTTCCGGGCAGATGCAGGGCGCTGCTCAAAGCCCCAGCATCAGCTTCAGGTTCTGCACCGCGGCGCCGCTGGCGCCCTTGCCCAGATTGTCCAGGCGGGCGATCACCACCGCCTGGCGGTATTGCTCGTTGGCGAAGACGCGGATCTCCAGGTTGTTGGTGTTGGCCAGCGTGTCGGCGGCGAGCTTGCCGTCGTCGGTGGGCGGCAGCACCTTCACCCATTGCTCGGGCAGGTTGGTCTTGCGGTAGTGCTGCGCGTAGAGCTCGTGCAGCGCGCCGGCGGTGGGCGCGCCGGGCAGCAGCTCGAGGTGCAGCGGCAGCTGCACCAGCATGCCCTGCGCGAAGTTGCCCACGGCCGGGATGAACACCGGGCGGCGGCTGAGGCCCGTGTACTTCAGGATCTCGGGAATGTGCTTGTGCGTGAGTGTGAGCGCATAGGCCTCGTAGGGCGCGGCAGTGCCGGCCTCGTACGCCTCTATCATGCTGCGGCCGCCGCCGGTATAGCCCGATACCGAGGGCAGCGACACCGCCGCATCGGCCGCGAGCACCCCGGCATCCACCAGCGGGCGCAGGATGGCGATCGCGCCGGTGGCGTAGCAGCCGGGGTTGGAGACGCGGCGGGCGCTCTTGACCGCATCGGCCTGGCCGGCGCCCAGCTCAGGAAAGCCGTAGACCCAGCCGTCGGCCGTGCGGTGCGCGGTCGAGGCGTCGATGATCTTGATGCCGCGGCCGGTTTCCTGCTCGATGGAGTCGACCAGCGCAGCGGTTTCGCGGGCCGCGTCGTCGTGCAGGCAGAGGATGACCAGGTCGACCCCGGCGATCAGCGCGCGCTTGGCGGCCGGGTCCTTGCGCAGCTCGGGCGCGATGCTCACCAGCTCCACGCCGGGCAGATCGACCAGGCGGTCGCGGATCTGCAAACCGGTGGTGCCTGCTTCGCCGTCGATGAACACTTTTGCCATTGCTACGCTCCTGGGGGACAACCTGTTGCCGAAGTAAACGCTTATTGTGCGGCAAATGCGTTACCGCCGTATCGCGCTGCCACGGATCGCTGTTGCGATGCTGCCAAAGTCCCTGCATGGCTTCGTGGTTTAGTGGGGCATTCGCATGGCCGGGACTGCAGTAGGCGCAGGCCGCCGTGATTGCCATATTCCTGTATGGAATGGGCCTCATTCTTAATGAAGATCAGTGCATATAGCTATCAATAAGATAGTAATTACGTAAATGTCCTTGCAAGGCGGCAGGTGCTGGCGGGCCGGCGATGCGGCAGCCGCCGGCGTTGGCGCGGTGCAACATGGTAAATTCGCGCACTGCCAGGCCACTGCGCCCTGTGTGCTGCAGGTTTTCGCAGCCATGGCCCCGCCAGGTTTTCCCCATCGTTTGAGAGAGAAATCATGAAAATTCATGAATACCAAGGCAAGGAAATCTTGCGTCAGTTCGGTGTGCCCGTGCCGCGTGGCATTCCCGCGTTCACTGTGCAAGAGGCGGTAGAAGCCGCACAGAAGCTCGGCGGCCCGGTGTGGGTGGTCAAGGCGCAGATCCACGCCGGTGGCCGTGGCAAGGGCGGCGGCGTGAAGGTTGCCAAGAGCATCGACGACGTCAAGGCGCTGGCCGGCCAGATCCTGGGCATGCAGCTGGTCACCCACCAGACCGGCCCCGAAGGCCAGAAGGTGCGCCGCCTGTACATCGAGGACGGTGCCGACATCCAGAAGGAATACTACCTGTCCGCCGTGACCGACCGCGCCACCCAGAAGGTGGCCTTCATCGCCTCGAGCGAAGGCGGCATGGACATCGAGGAAGTGGCCCACTCCACGCCCGAGAAGATCGTGACCGTGATGGTCGACCCGCTGCAGGGCTTCACCCAGGCCAACGGCGAAGCCCTGGCCCAGGGCATCGGCATGCCCGCGGACTCGGTCGCGCAATTCATCGACATCTGCCAGAAGCTCTACAAGTGCTACATGGACACCGATGCATCGCTGGTGGAAATCAACCCGCTCAACCGCGATTCCAAGGGCAACGTGGTTGCGCTGGACGCCAAGTTCAACTTCGACTCCAACGCGCTGTTCCGCCACCCCGAGATCGTGGCCCTGCGCGACCTGGACGAGGAAGACCCGGCTGAAATCGAAGCCTCCAAGTTCGACCTGGCCTACATCAGCCTGGACGGCAACATCGGCTGCCTGGTGAACGGCGCGGGCCTGGCCATGGCCACCATGGACACCATCAAGCTGTTTGGCGGCGAGCCGGCCAACTTCCTCGATGTGGGCGGCGGCGCCACCCCCGAGAAGGTCACCGAAGCCTTCAAGATCATGCTCAAGAACCCCAAGGTCAAGGGCATCCTGGTCAACATCTTCGGCGGCATCATGAAGTGCGACACCATCGCCACCGGCGTGATCACCGCCTGCAAGGCCGTGAACCTGAGCGTGCCGCTGGTGGTGCGCATGAAGGGCACGAACGAGGAACTGGGCAAGAAGATGCTGGCCGAATCCGGCCTGCCCATCATCAGCGCCGACACCATGGCCGAAGCGGCCACCAAGATCGTCGCCGCCGTCAAGTAAGCCCAGGAGCAGCAACATGTCTATCTACATCAACAAAGACACCAAGGTCATCACCCAGGGCATCACCGGCAAGACCGGCCAGTTCCACACCGAGAAGTGCCAGGAATACGCGAACGGCAAGAACTGCTTCGTGGCCGGCGTGAATCCCAAGAAGGCGGGCGAGAAGATCTTCGACATCCCGATCTTCGGTTCGGTCAAGGACGCAGCCAAGGAAACCGGCGCCACCGTCTCGGTGATCTACGTGCCCCCGGCAGGCGCTGCCGCCGCGATCTGGGAAGCCGTCGAGGCCGACCTGGACCTGGCCATCTGCATCACCGAAGGCATTCCGGTGCGCGACATGCTCGAAGTGCGCAACAAGATGAAGGCCAAGGAAGCCGCCGGCGGCAAGAAGACCCTGCTGCTGGGCCCCAACTGCCCCGGCCTGATCACGCCCGACGAGATCAAGATCGGCATCATGCCCGGCCACATCCACAAGAAGGGCCGCGTTGGCGTGGTCAGCCGCTCCGGCACGCTGACCTATGAAGCCGTGGCGCAACTGACCGAGCTGGGCATCGGCCAGTCGTCGGCGGTCGGCATTGGTGGCGACCCGATCAACGGCCTCAAGCACATCGACGTGATGAAGGCCTTCAACGACGACCCGGAAACCGACGCGGTCATCATGATCGGCGAGATCGGCGGCCCCGACGAGGCCGAAGCCGCCCGCTGGTGCAAGGAACACATGAAGAAGCCCGTGGTCGGCTTCATCGCCGGTGTGACCGCGCCTCCCGGCAAGCGCATGGGCCATGCTGGCGCGCTGATCTCCGGCGGCGCCGACACGGCCGATGCCAAGCTCGCCATCATGGAAGAGTGCGGCTTCAAGGTCACGCGCAACCCGTCCGAGATGGGCCGCCTGCTGCAAGCGCTGCTGAAGTAAAGATACGCGGAATTACGCATGCGCGAGGCAGGCCGCCTCGCTACACTGCGGATCTGCATAAAAAAAGACGCCAGGTCTTCGGATGCTGGCGTCTTTGTATTCTGATAACAGCGGAGAGCAAATATGGAGTTTCTGAGTACTCCCGACTTCTGGATCGGGTTGGTCAAGATCATCTGGATCAACATCATTCTTTCGGGCGACAACGCCGTGGTCATCGCCCTGGCCGCGCGCTCGCTGCCGCCCGAGCAGCAGAAGAAGGCCATCATGTTCGGCTCGGGCGCGGCGGTGGTGCTGCGGATCGTGCTCACCGTCGTGGCCGCCAAGCTCATGGAGCTGCCCTTCCTGCAGATCGTGGGCGGCTGCCTGCTGCTGTGGATCGGCCTGCAGCTGCTTACCGGCGACGAGGAGGACGAAGGCGCCTCCAAGGGCCAGAGCAGCATGATGGTCGCCATCCGCACCATCCTGATCGCCGACCTGGTGATGAGCCTGGACAACGTGATCGCCGTGGCCGCCGCGGCCCAAGGCAACATGGTGCTGCTCATCCTGGGCCTGGCCATCAGCATCCCGCTGGTGATCTTCGGCTCCACGCTGATGATCAAGCTGATGGAGCGCTTCCCCGTCATCGTCACGCTGGGCGCGGCGCTGATCGGCTGGGTGGCCGGCGAAACCATCATGAGCGACCGGCTGCTGCAGGGCACGCTGCAGTCCTACCCGATACTGCACTACGTGGCCGCGGCCGTGGGCGCCATCCTGGTGATCGTCGTGGGCAATATGCTCAAGAAGCGCCACGCCCAGCCCGCCTAGCGCAAAGCCTTCACTCTCCAGTGGGGAAGCGCCTTCGGGCGCTTTTTTTGCCGCCGGGCCGCCTCAAGGCAAAAAGCGCCCCCCTGGGGGGCAGCGGCTACACGCAGTGAGCAAGCGTGGGGGTCTTTTTTTGCCGCCGGGCCGCCCCAAGGCAAAAAGCGCCCCCCTGGGGGGCAGCGGCTACACGCAGTGAGCAAGCGTGGGGGTCTTTTTTTGCCGCCGGGCCGCCCCAAGGCAAAAAGCGCCCCCCTGGGGGGGGCAGCGGCTACACGCAGTGAGCAAGCGTGGGGGGCTTTTTTTGCTTTCCCCTGCCGGATGCCCCGCACCGCCCCGCGGGCAGGCAAATGTCAGCTGGGCATCGAAACCCGGCCCTTGCGCCACGGCGAGCCGGGATCGTGCATGCGTTTGCGGGGCATTGAGCCTGCCATGCGCACTCAGGCGGCGACGATGCCTGGTCCGGGCGCCATGCGTCCCCGTGCATCCACCAGCAATCTTGCATGCGCCTGCAGCAGGCCATAGTCGAATCCATCATGGTCGGTGGCCAGCACCACGCAGTCGTAAGCTGCCAGTGTTTGCGCATTCAGCGGCACCGATTGCAGCTCAAAGTGGTAGTTGCGCTTGCGCGGGAACACCGGCACATGCGGGTCGCTGTAGTCGATGTGCGCGCCCTTGGCCTGCAGCAGGTCCATGATCTCGACGGCCGGAGACTCGCGCGTGTCGTCGATGTTCTTCTTGTAGGCCAGCCCCAGCACCAGGATGCGGCTGCCTTTGACCGCCCGTCCCCGGTCGTTGAGCGCGTCGGCCACCTTGCCCGCGACCCAGTGGGGCATGTAGTGGTTGATTTCGCCGGCCAGCTCGATGAAGCGGGTGTTCACGCCGAATTCGCGGGCTTTCCAGGCCAGGTAGAACGGGTCGATGGGAATGCAGTGCCCGCCCAGGCCTGGGCCTGGCCTATAGGGCGTGAAGCCGAAGGGCTTGGTCGCGGCGGCATCGATCACCTCATGGATGTTGATCCCCATTTTGTCGGCCACGATCTTCATCTCGTTGACCAGGCCGATATTGACGCTGCGGTGGATGTTCTCCAGCAGCTTGGTCATCTCTGCTGCCCGGGTGCTGCTGACCGGTACCATGGTCTGTATGGCGTGGCGGTACAGCGCCAGGCCCAGCCCCAGGCAGCGTGGCGTGGTGCCGCCGATGACCTTGGGAATATTCTCTGTGCCGTAGTGGGGGTTGCCGGGATCTTCGCGCTCGGGCGAGAAGACCAGTGCGCAGCTCTTGCCCGGCTCCAGCCCGCGTGCCCGCAGCCGCGGGGCCAGTACCTCATCGGTGGTGCCGGGCCAGGTGGTGCTTTCCAGGCTGACGAGCTGGCCGGCGCGCATGTGGGGCAGCGCGGCCTCGATGGTGTTGATGATGAAGCTCAGGTCGGGCTCGCGGTGGGCATCGAGTGGCGTGGGCACGCAGATGATGAGCGCATCCACCTCGCGGCTGCGGGCAAAGTCGCCGGTGGCTTCAAAGCCCTGGCCGGCGGCCGCCTGGATTCGTGCGGGCGTCAGCCGCTCTATGTAGCTTTGCCCTGCGTTGAGCAGTTCCACCTTGCGCGGGTCGATATCAAAGCCCAGGGCCTTTACGCCCGCTTCGGCAAAGCGCAGCGCCAGCGGCAGGCCCACATAGCCCAGGCCATAGATGCCCACGGTGGCCTGGCGGCTGGCGATGCGTTCCTCCAGTGCGGCAAGCGGATCGTTGGGTACGGTGTCTGAGGGCATGGGCGAGGCAAGGGTCGGTTTGGCGCGGGCGCGGAGCTGCTGGACATGTTCACTGCGCATAGCCCCAGGGGTTGGCTGATTGCCAACGCCAGGTGTCTGCGCACATGTCTTGCAGGGTGCGGGTGGCTTGCCATGCAAGCAATTTCCTGGCCAGGGTGGCGTCGGCGTAGTAGGCCGGCACGTCGCCGGCGCGGCGGGCCACGATCTGGTAGGGCACGGCCCGGCCGCTGGCGGCTTCGAAGCTGCGCACCACATCCAGCACCGAGTGGCCCTGCCCGGTGCCAAGGTTCAGCGTGAGCAGTTCGCCATTGTCTTTGCGTGCCAGGTATTGCAGCGTGGCCGCATGGCCTGCGGCAAGGTCCATGACGTGGATGTAGTCGCGTACACCGGTGCCATCATGCGTGGGGTAGTCCCCGCCGAAAATCGACAGCATGGGGCGGGCGCCACATGCCACCTGGCTGACGAAGGGCATCAGGTTGTTCGGTGTGCCGCGCGGGTCCTCTCCGATGCGGCCGCTGGAGTGGGCGCCCACCGGATTGAAGTAGCGCAGGCGGGCTATGCGCCAGTGGGGGTGGGCTGCATGCAGGTCGGCCAGGCAGCGCTCCACTATCCATTTGCTGGTGGCGTAGGGGCTGCGGGTGTGGCCGCAAGGGGCGGCTTCCGTTAGCGGCAGGTGCTCTGGCACCGGATCGCCATAGACGGTGGCGGTGGAGGAAAACACCAAGGTATGCACCTGGGCCCGCTGCATGGCCTGGATGAGGCTGAGCGTGCCCCCCAGGTTGTTGTCGTAATAGCGCATGGGCGCGGCAGTCGATTCACCCACGGCTTTCAAGCCGGCGAAATGCAGTACCGCATCGATGGGGGCCGGCCCGGAAAAAGCGCCGTCAAGCGCAGCCGCATCACGCACATCGCCCTCGATCACGCGCAGCTTGCGGCCGGCAAGCTCCTGCACGCGCCGCAGCGCCTGGGGCGAGCTATTGCAGAAATTGTCGATGACGCTGACGTCGATCCCGTTTTCCAGGAGATGCAGGCTGGTGTGCGAGCCGATATAGCCAGCCCCTCCGGTCACAAGCACATGCATGTGTCGCCCACTCTCGGTGAGGTAGTGTTAGAGCGAGCGAATTATGCGAGCAAACTCGAATGAAAGCGTATATTTTTGTGAGTTTGTTGCAAAGCAGATGGTGAGAATGGCGTGAGCAGAGGCCGTATCAGGGCTTTGTGCCCGCGAGGACTTTGCTATCGGGGCGAGGCTGAGCGGCCGTCCCGGGCGCTCAAGCTGGGTTCAAGGCCTGCTCATTCCGCCACAAAGCTCCCCGACTTCCCGCCGTGCTTCTCCAGCAGCCGCACGCCGGTCATCGCCATCGCCTTGTCGACCGCCTTGCACATGTCGTAGATGGTGAGCAGCGCGACCTGCACTGCGGTCAGCGCCTCCATTTCCACGCCGGTCTGGCCGGTGGTTTCGGTGCGCACGGTGCATTGCACGGCACAGGCTTCGGGCAGCAGTTCGAACTCGACCGACACCTTGCTGAGCGCCAGCGGATGGCACAGTGGAATGAGCTCGCTCGTCTTCTTGGCGGCCATGATGCCGGCGACGCGGGCAATGCCGAGCACATCGCCTTTCTTGGCGGAGCCGCCGGCGATGATGTCCAGGGTGGTACGCTGCATCTCGATGCGGCCCTGGGCGACGGCAATGCGGTGGGTGGCGGCCTTGGCGCCGATGTCGACCATGTGGGCCTGGCCCTGGGCATCAAAATGGGTAAGGGTGTTCATGTGTATCCACTGCGAAACTGTTGCCGGTGCGGTGCATCATAAGGGAGCATCCCGATTCTTATGGATATGATGAAAAAGCGCCATCAAACCCAATTGCAGAAATCACTTGCAGCTCTCTTTCTAGGAGCGTGTGCGGCGGTTGGCGTGTGGCCCGCGCATGCGCAGGCCAATCTGCCGGCCATGGGCGAGGGGGCGGAGATGACGACCAGCGACGAGCGCCGCCTGGGCAACCGCATCATGCAGCAGATCTACCGCGATCCGGACTATATCGACGATCCGATCCTGTACGAGTATGTCAACGGCGTCTGGCAGCACCTGGTGGCGGCGGCCAAGCAGCGCGGCAACCTGGGCGAGGAGCAGGCCGAGCGCTTTGCCTGGCAGGTGCTGCTGATCCGCGACCCGACGGTGAATGCGTTTGCGCTGCCCGGCGGCTTCATGGGAGTGCAGACCGGGCTGATCGGCGTGGTGGGCAGCCGCGACGAGCTGGCCTCGGTGCTGGCGCACGAGCTCAGCCACATCACCCAGCGCCATATCGCGCGCATGATCGCGCAGGAAAAGCGCATGACGCCGCTGATGATCGGCAGCATGATCCTGGGCGCGCTGGCGGCCAGCAGGAATCCGGCCGCCGCGCAGGCGCTGGCCATTGGCGGCTCGGCGGCGGTGGTGCAGTCGCAGCTCAATTTCTCGCGCGACATGGAGCGCGAGGCCGACCGCACCGGCTTCGGCCTGATGCAGCCCGGCGGCTTCGCGCCCAGTGGCTTCGTGACCATGTTCCAGAAGCTGGAGCAGGCCAACCGCATCAATGACAACGGCAGCTGGCCCTACCTGCGCAGCCACCCGCTGACCACGCAGCGCATCGCCGACATGCAGTCGCGCCTGCCGCCGGGCGTGCGGGCGACGATGCAGGGGCAGGACATCGGCATGGTGGCGCAGATGATGGGCGCGCGGGCGCGCGTGCTCTCGCGTCCCGGGCCGGATGTGCTGCGGCAATGGACGGCCCTGCCGGGCTCGATCGGCTTTGCCGGCAAGCCACCGGCCCAGCAGGCAGCCGAGCTGTATGCGGCCACGCTGTCCTACAGCCAGCTGGGGCAGCACCTGCAGGCCCAGGCCAGCTGGGCGCGGCTGCAGCCGCTGGTGCAGGCGCAGCCGGCGGCGCTGCGCCAGGTGCAGCTGCTGCAGGCCGATATTGCATTGGCCGCCGGCCAGCCGGCCAACGCGCTGCAGGCGCTGGAGTCCATGGTGCAGGCCGATGCGGCCAGCCCGGCCGTGGCGGGGGTGCAGGTGACGGCGGTGGAAAACGCGATGACCGGCACGGTGTCTTCCGCGGTGATTTCACGCGGGGCGGACCAGTCGCTGTCGATCTCCGACACCGATCCCAGGGCGCCGACGGCTGCGGCGGCCGCTTCGGCTCCGGCCGCAGGCGGCGGCCAGCGCCGCACCGACTGGCTGCTGGCCACCCAGGCACTGGTGCGGATCGGGCCTGGCGCTGCGGCGCAGCACGAGGCGCTGCTCAAGTCGCTGACCAGCGGGCTGCAGACCATCACCGCCACGCAGCAGCGCGATGCGCCGGCCTGGCAGGCGCTCGCGGCGCTGTGGCAATTGCAGGGCCAGCCGCTGCGCGCGATACGCGCCGATGCCGAGGCCCGGGCCGCGCAGTACGACTACGCGGCGGCGGTGGACCGGCTCAAGGCCGGGCAGGATCTGGCCCGCAAGGGCGGGCCGGGGGACTATTTCGAGGCCTCGATCATCGACACGCGGCTGCGCGAGATGCAGCTACTGGCGAAGGAGCAGGCGGCCGAGAAGTGATTCGATCACCAGCGAGATCAGCGAGTACAGGATGGAGCCGATCAGCGCGGCCCAGAAGCCGTGCACCTGGAAGCCGCTGCCCAGCAGCGAGGCGGCGGCCCAGAACATCAGCGCGTTGATGACGAACAGGAACAGCCCGAGCGTGATCAGCGTGACCGGCAGCGTCAGCACCACCAGCACCGGCCGCACGATGGCATTGCACAGGCCGATGACCAGCGCGGCCAGCAGCGCCGCGCCAAAGCTGTGCACTTCGACGCCGTTGTACAGGTAAGCAACGCACAGCAGCGCCACCGCGGAAAGCAGCCATTTGATGAGCAGGTTCATGGTGCAGCGAGACTGCGCCAGGGTGCCAGCGCAGTCAATCTTGGTTGGTGATGCGAGCCATTCTAGGGCCTGTTCACACAAAGCACGGGGATCGCGTTGAGTCCTCTTGGGAGGGGCAGCAACGCAGCAGACGGCAACCCTTCGGGCAAGTGCGGCAGGGCCGCCACTGCGTCGTTGCGCTCCTTGTGTGGGTGGGCACACGCACGGCGTCGCGTGCCTAGCATTGACAGCCCTGTCGGGCTTGCGCGACCCCGTATTGGTGTGAACAGGCCCTAGCCATCCCAGCCCAGCGTCAGGCACAGGCCGAACAGGCCTGCCAGGGCGGAGGCCAGGCGGCCCCCACCCTGGGGCGTGGCGTCCGGCGGGGCCGAGATCGCCTTGGGGCGGCGCCAGTCGAGCAGCTCGGCATCGGGGTAGTCGGCATGCAGCTGCATGACGATCTGCTGCAGCGCGGCCTCGGCCACCTGGGTGGTGACGCGGCCGCGCTGCAGGTGCTGGCTGCGGCCGAGCAGGTCATCGAACAGGTTCTTGGCCCATTTGTTGCGCCATTTGTCCAGCGTGCTGCGGTTGCCCCAGCGACTGGCGCGCCGGGTGATCTTGGGGGCGCAGGCCACCAGGACCCAGTGGGTGTCTGCTTGCGCGGGCAGCGCGCTCCAGTGCTGGAGGGCGTGGGCCGAGTCGTCGACGAAGACAATTTTTACTTGCATGGGTCCAATCCTGGAGCGGGGTGTAGAGAGGATAACGGTTCGGCCCATTCGGGTCGAACCGGTTTTCCCCAGTAGCCTTAGGCGCCGCCGCCGGCCGGGAGTTCCCGGGCCTTGCGCGCAGCGGCGAATTTGCCCAGGGCCAGCACCAGCAGCGCACCGGCGATCGCCGCGCCGTAGTGCAGGGCCTTGCTCTGGTCGAGCTTGAACATCCAGGTCCACTTGTCGGGGTTGGCGAAGACCGGGTCGGTCACCAGCATGCCGCCCGCGATCCAGCCCAGCAGCATGCCGCCGGCGGTGATGACGAGGGGGTAGCGCTCCATCAGCTTGATGACCAGCTGGCTGCCCCAGACGATGATCGGGATGCTGATCAGCAGGCCCAGCACCACGAGCAGCATCTGGTGGTCCTGGCCGGCGGTCTGCGCGGCGCCGGCGATGGCGATCACGTTGTCCACGCTCATCACCAGGTCGGCGACGATGATGGTCTTGATCGCCGCCAGCAGCTTCTCGCTGCCCTCGATGTTGCCGTGGCCGTCTTCCTCGGGCACCAGCAGCTTGACGCCGATCCAGATCAGCAAGATGGCGCCGACGAACTTGAGGAAGGGCAGCGCCAGCAGGTACATGGCGAATGCGATCAGGATGATGCGCAGCACGATGGCGCCCGCGGTGCCGTAGATGATGCCGCGCTTGCGCAGGTCTGGCGGCAGCCTGCGGCAGGCCAGCGCAATCACGACCGCGTTGTCGCCGCCGAGCAGAATGTCAATGATGATGATCTGCCCCAGTGCGATCCAGAAGGGGGCATGCGTCAAGAAATCCAGGTCCATCGAAACACCTCGAAACCAATGCTATGTATGCAGGGCTGGACGAGGGGCTGTGGAGGCTGCGGACACGCCTGTATCGCATAGCAAACAGGCCGTGGAGGAGCGGCTTCGAAAGACCCTGCATTCAGCACAACGGGTTTTCGAAGGTCTTGTTCAGCTCGCCGGGCGGCGGACTTCATGGGCCGGAAGCCATCAAGGCTACGGATTGACGACCCATGACATCTTGGCGGAGCCAGGTGGCTGGCGCTGCCAAGCGAGAACTACTCCCCTTCGCAAGTCAGGATTGGAACACACAACGGGCGTTTGGCCGCTGGTAAAAACCCCTAGGTGTTCCAGGGCTGGCATGGCGGCGTGGTTATGATCAAGGGCTTCGCCATGCCCAGCATCCACATCACCGATATCGAGGCCGCCATCAACCACTGGCGCGCGCGCGCGCCCACCGGCGCGGGCCTGGCGCTGGCGCCCGAGGTCGGCGCGCTGGCCGAGGTGTATGCCCGCATGGTCCATCTGCGGCTCGATGCCTGGCCCGAGTCCGGGATGCCGGATGAGGCCATGTGGGCCTGGCTGGCCTGGTACGAGACCACGCCCGATACGCCCTGCATCGCGATCTGCTCCACCAGCCAGGGGGACGCCGACTGCAAGGGCTGCGGGCGCAGCTTCGAGGAGGTGCAGCACTGGCTGGCCTACACGCCGGTGCAAAAGCGCATGGTGTGGCGGCGCATCACCGAATCAGGCACGGCCTGGCGCTTCAACCGCTATGCGGAGCGGGCGCGGGAGCTGGGCCGGTAGTCACTTCCAGCGCAGGGGCTCGATGTGCACGTCGCCCCGGGTGCTGCTGAGCAGCAGCGCGCCGTCCTGCACCGTGGCCTGCAGCTGCATGCTGCGCTCGGCCAGCTGCGCCAGGGCCTGCGAGGTTTCGGCGGGAATGCGCCAGACCTGCAGCTTGTCCAGCCGGCTGACCTTGTTCTCCAGCCCTTTCCACCAGACCTCGGCCGCATGGTGGAAGGCATAGGCCACCACGCTGTCGGCCTTGCCGCAGGCCTTGGCCAGCGGCTTTTCCTCGGGCTGGCCCACCTCGATCCACAGGCGCTTGGCGCCGGTGAAGTCGGTGAGCGAGACGTCCGGGTCGTCCGGGTCGGACAGGCCGGCGCCAAAGGCCAGCGTGCCGTCGCCGTTGCACATGTCGCTGAGCTGGTGGGCGTTGAAGGCCAGCGCCACCAGCCGCACCATCATGCGCTCGTCGGTTTCGCTGGGGTGGCGCGCCAGCGTGAGCGCGTGGTCGGCGTAGTAGCCGTGGTCGATGTCGGCGATCGCGAGGTTCGCCTTGAAGATGGTGGACTTGAGCGCCATGCGGTGTTCTCAAAAACAAGAGCTGCCCGCGCAAGCCATTGCTTGTTTTGGCAGCTCTTTATATCTAGGGTTGTTTGCCAGCAAGCGCTGGCAGCTATGCTTTTATATGCGGCGGGCCAGCTCGGCGGCCTTGCCGGTGTAGCTCGCGGGTGTCATGGCGAGCAGGCGCTCCTTGTCGGCCTGGGGGATCTCCAGGCTCTGGATCAGGCGGTGCAGGTCTTCGGCGCGCACGCTCTTGCCGCGGGTGACTTCCTTGAGCTTTTCGTAGGCGCCGGAGACACCGTAGCGGCGCATCACCGTCTGGATCGGCTCGGCCAGCACTTCCCAGGCGTGGTCCAGGTCTTCGGCCAGACGCTCTTCGTTGAGTTCGAGCTTGTTCAGGCCGGTCATCAGCGAGTGGTAGGCCAGCGCGGCGTAGCCCAGCGCCACACCGATGTTGCGCAGCACGGTGGAGTCGGTCAGGTCGCGCTGCCAGCGGCTGAGCGGCAGCTTCTCGGCCAGGTGGCGCAGCAGCGCGTTGGCCAGGCCCAGGTTGCCCTCGGCGTTCTCGAAGTCGATGGGGTTGACCTTGTGCGGCATGGTGGACGAGCCGATCTCGCCGGCCTTCAGCCGCTGCTTGAAGTAGCCCAGGCTCACATAGCCCCAGATATCGCGCGACAGGTCGATCAGGATGGTGTTGGCGCGGGCCACCGCGTCGAACAGCTCGGCCATGTAGTCGTGCGGCTCGATCTGGATGGAGTAGGGCTGAAAGCCCAGGCCCAGGCCCGCGGGCTCATGGGTCTCGACCACGCGCTGGCTGAACGCCTCCCAGTCGAACTCGGGCCAGGCGGACAGGTGGGCGTTGTAGTTGCCCACCGCGCCGTTCATCTTGGCCAGGATCTTCACGCCGGCGATGCGGTCCATCGCGCCCTGCAGGCGGGCGATCACGTTGGCCACCTCCTTGCCCACGGTGGTGGGGCTGGCGGTCTGGCCGTGGGTGCGGCTGAGCATGGGCACGGCGGCGTACTGGTGCGCCATCTCGCGCAGCTTGAGGCTGATGCGGTCCAGCCCCGGCAGCACGACCTGGTCGCGCCCGGCGCGGATCTGCAGCGCATGGCTGGTGTTGTTGATGTCCTCGCTGGTGCAGGCGAAGTGCACGAACTCGGCGGCCTTGAGCAGCTCGGGGCGGGCGTCGAACTTGGCTTTGATCCAGTACTCCACCGCCTTCACGTCGTGGTTGGTGGTCTTCTCGATGTCCTTGATGGCCTGGGCGTCGGCCTCCGAGAAATGGCTCACCAGCCCTTGCAGGTAGCTGCGAGCGCCTTCGGAGAGCGGCGGGAACTCGGCGAAACCGGCATCGGACAGCGCGATGAACCAGGTGATCTCCACCTGCACGCGGCGATGCATGTAGCCAAATTCGCTCATGATGGGGCGCAGATCGGCGAGTTTGGCGGCATATCGGCCGTCCAGCGGGGAAAGGGCGGTAAGGGACGTGAGGCTCATGGCCCGCTATTGTAGGTGCTGACCCCAGGTTGACGCAGGCGCACGGCCATCCATCGGTAGAATCGTCATCCAGGCCGTCGCCTTTGGAGCAGCGACTGCCAAGCCCTACGATCCAGCCCCCAGATCATGAAACTGATTGGAAGCAAGGCCAGCCCTTATGTGCGCAAGGTGCGCGTGGTGATGGCGGAAAAGAAACTCGACTACCAGATGGTGCTGGACAACGTATGGTCGGCCGATGCCCGGGTCGGCCAGGTCAATCCGCTGGGCCAGGTGCCCTGCCTGGTGCTGGACGACGGCGAGGCGCTGTTCGATTCGCGCGTGATCGTCGAATACCTCGACACCTTGTCGCCCGTGGGCAGGCTGATTCCCGGCGTGGGCCGCGAGCGCGCCGAGGTCAAGACCTGGGAGGCGCTGGCCGACGGCGTGCTCGATGCCGCGGTGCTGGTGCGCCTGGAGAACACCTTCGACGGCCGCGCGCCCGAGCAGCGCAGCCCGGCATGGATAGAGCGGCAGACCGGCAAGATCCGCGCCGGGCTGGAGTTCATGGGTAACGGCCTGGGCAAGAAGCCGTACTGCGTGGGCAATGGCATCCACATCAGCCTGGCCGACCTGGCGGTGGGCTGCACCCTGGCTTGGCTGGACTTCCGCTTTCCCGAGCTCGACTGGCGCAGCCCCTATCCCAACCTGGAGCAGCTGCTGCACCGGCTGCAAGAGCGGCCGAGCTTCGCCTCCACCCGTCCGGACTGAGCGCGGGCCGCTGCGCCCACGCCCGCCCCGGAGCGCTGCCGGCAAAAGAAAACCCAGCGCAAGGCTGGGTCTGGGGTGGAAAAATGCTGCGAAGCGTCCCGAAGCGAATGATAGAGAGGGAGGGAGGAGAAGCACTTCAGGCTTGCAGTCACGCAGTGAAAGGCTTCGCAGCAATAAACTGATTCGGCAATGCGGCGGTTTCGGTTCCTTCAAAATCCTTCAAAGCCATGCATTCGTTGCGAGTAGAGTAGGTCCATTTCTCGAAAGTTCCACCGCCTGCACTATGAAGAATTGTAAAATCTGGCCGTGGTGCTGGCTGGAATGGCTTGCTCTACAAGTGTCGCATGCTACGAATTTTTGGATTTGTGAGTTATTGAGAGTATTGTGCCACAAGGCAACTCCTGCGCCTATGCTTGCCCGAACACCTGTTTCCATAGCGCCTGGATGGCCTGCTGCTGCGCCAGCAGCTCGGTATTGGGCACCTGGGTGGGCATTTCGTTGAGCCGGGCCATGTGCTGCACCCGGCGCAGTTCGCGGTAGGCGTCGGCGGCGGCGTGGCCCATGCCCGCGGGCAGCAGGCCGGCGCCTTCGGCGCGCTGCAGCAGCGCGATATTGCCCAGGTTGGCGATCAGCTCCGGGTGCTGGCCGGAGTGCAGCAGCACCAGGTACTGCACCGCGAATTCGGCATCCATCATGCCGCCCACGCTGTGCTTCACATCGAAGCGCCCGGCGGCGATGGGGTGGCCGGCGCGCACGCGCTCGCGCATGGCGACGATCTCGCTCTTGAGCGCGGCGGCATCGCGCGGCGCGGTGATCACCGCCTCGCGCACGGTGTCAAAGCGCTGCGCCAGCCCCGGCGCGCCGAGCACGCAGCGGGCCCGCGTCATCGCCTGGTGCTCCCAGGTCCAGGCGGTGTTGCTGCCGCGCTGCTGCTGGTAGTTGGCATACGACTCGAAGCTGGTGATCAGCAGGCCCGAATTGCCATTGGGCCGCAGCGCGGTATCGATCTCGAACAGGTCGCCCTCGCCGGTCTTGACGGTGAGCCAGCTGATGAGCTTGCGCACGAAGGCGGAGTAGGCCTCGGGCGCGCGCTCGTCTTCGTCGTCGAACACGAAGACGATATCCAGGTCGCTGCCGTAGCCCAGCTCCTTGCCGCCGAGCTTGCCATAGCCGATGATGGCGAACTGCGGCTCTTCACGGTGGCGGCTCTTCAGCCGCTGCCAGCACCAGCGCGAGGTGATGCGCAGCACCGCGTCGGCCAGCGCCGAGAGGTCGTCGGCCACCTGCTCGACGCTGATCTGCCGCTCCACGTCGCGCGCCAGCGTGCGGAAGGTCTCGGCATGGTGGGCGCGGCGCAGCAGGTTCAGCAGGTTCTCGTCATCGTCCTCGCCGGTGGATTGCAGCGATTCGCGGCGGCGCTCCAGCTCGGTCTCGAAATCCGCGGCGCTGAAGCGCTCGTGCATCAGCGCGTCGCTGGCCAGCTCGTCGATCACGCCGGGGTGCTGCAGCATGTAGCGCGCCGGCCATTTGGCGGCGCCCAGCAGGTGCAGCAGCTTCTCGTGCACCGCCGGGCGCTCCAGCAGCAGCGCCAGATAGCTTTCGCGGCGCAACAGCGGCTCCATCCAGTCGGCCAGGCGCAGCGCGGCGATCTCGCTCACCTGCCCCTGCTCCAGCCATTGGCCGGTGCGCTGCACCAGCAGGATCAGCCGGTTGCGGCCCGACTCGCTCAGGTAGGAAAAGCGCGGGTTGCTCTGCCACTGCAGCACGCGTTCGCGCACCGCCTCGGGCAGGCGGCTGAGCACGCCGTCGAAATCGGGCGCCGCGGCCGCGCTGGCCTTGGGGCCGCCGCACTGGCCATGCTTGCAGCCGGGCTTGCCGCCCAGCAGCTTGTCGAACTCCTGGGCCACGAATTCGCGGTGGGCGTCGAGCTGGTGCAGGAAGGCGCAGCAGTCGGCATAGCCCAGCGTCTGCGCCATCCAGCGCAGGTCGTCGTCGCGCGTGGGCAGCACATGGGTCTGCTGGTCGTCCAGGTACTGGATGCGGTGCTCCACGCGGCGCAGGAAGGTATAGGCCTCGGCCAGCGCCTGGGCGGTGTCCTGCGGCATCAGGTTGGCGCGGGCGAGGCGCTCCAGCGCCTCCAGCGTGGGGCGGCAGCGCAGCTCGGGGAACTGTCCGCCGCGCACCACCTGCAGCAGCTGCACCGTGAACTCGACCTCGCGGATGCCGCCGCGCGAGAGCTTGACGTCGTTGGCGCGCTCCGGGTGGCCGGCGCTGCGCTTGGAGGCATGCTCGCGGATCTGCCGGTGCAGCGAGCGCAGCGAGTCGAACACGCTGTAGTCCAGGTAGCGGCGGAACACGAAGGGCAGCACCACGCCGCGCAGCGCCTGCACCTGCGGCTGCGCGATGCAGTCGCGCGGCGCGACCACGCGGCTCTTGAGCCAGGCAAAGCGCTCCCATTCGCGGCCGTGGATCTGCAGGTACTCCTCCAGCGCCGGCAGCGAGATCGCGGCCGGGCCCGAGCTGCCGTTGGGCCGCAGCATCAGGTCGACCCGGAACACGAAGCCGTGCTCGGTGGTCTCGCCGATCAGCTGGTAGATGAGCTTGACCGCGCGCGAGAAGTACTCATGGTTGGAGATGCGGCCGCGCCCGTCGGGCAGGCCGGCGGTCTCGCCGTCGTGCTCGTAGACGTAGATCAGGTCGATGTCGCTGGAGACATTGAGCTCGCGCGCGCCGAACTTGCCCATGCCGACGACCCACAGCTGCACCGGCTGGCCATCCGCGTCCTGCGGTGCGCCGTGGCGCTGGTCCAGCTCGGCGCGGGCGGCGTCGCAGGCGGCCGACAGCGCCAGCTCGCCCAGCTCGGTCACGCCGCGGGTGATGGCGGCCAGCGGCGCCTGTGCGTCGCAGTCCAGGCGGATCAGCCGCTCCATCACCAGCTGGCGCAGGATGCGCAGCGCCGCCGGCAGCGGCTGGCCCTTTTGCAGCAGCGCCTGCAGCGTCTGCTGCATGCTGGCGCGGCTGGGCTCGCCGGGCGGCAGCAGCGCGAACTGGTCCTCATAGCGGCGATGCAGGCGCTGGAAGAAGCGGGAATGTTCGGCCAGGGTGGTATCGTTGGATCCGGTCATCATTCAAATCGTCACATTTGCACCAGGGCCGATGGCAAACTTCCGCCGGGGCCGCGGGTCATAATCTTTTTGTTTTTACGCTGTAGGCTCGAATCGACTGTGCATCTGCCCCGCCCGCTCAAGCTTTTGGCCTGGCTGATGCCCTGGGCCCTGCGCCTGTTGGCGGCAGGGGCCGTGATTCTGGCGGCATTGGTGGCGGTGCTGCATTGGGGCATTGTGCCCCGTATCAATGACTTTCGCCCGGGTGTGGAATCTCGGCTGTCCGCGGCGCTGCAGGTGCCGGTGCGCATCGCGCGGCTCGAGGCCAGCAGCAGCAACGGCCTGGTGCCGCTGCTGCAGGCGCATGGGGTGAGCCTGGGGCCCGAGGGCGATCCCGGCCTGCAGCTCGACCGGGTGCAGATCGCGCTGTCGGTGCGCTCGCTGCTGGCGCTGCGCGCCGAGCAGATCGCGATCAGCGCCCCCCGGCTGCAGCTGCGGCGCGAGGCCGACGGCGGCATCCGCGTGGCGGGCATACCGCTGGTTGCCGCCCCCGATGGCGGCGGCAGCGCCGCCGCCGACTGGCTGTTCCGCCAGCGCGAGATCGTGATCGAGGGCGGGCAGCTCACCTGGACCGACGCGCAGCGCCAGCTGCCGCCGGTGGATTTCAGCCAGCTGCAGCTGCTGCTGCGCAACAGCGGCCTGCGCCATGAATGGCAGGTCTCCGTCACGCCGCCTGCGGCCTGGGGCGAGCAGATGGTGCTGCGCGGGCGCTTTCGCCAGCCGCTGCTGGCGCTGCATGGCGGCGATGTGCGGCGCTGGTCGGGCCAGCTCTTTGCCGAGGCCACGCGGCTCGATGCGGCCGGCATGGCGCCCTACCTGTCCGAATGGGTGCCGCTCAAGCAGGGCCAGGGCTCGGCCCGCATCTGGCTCGACATCGCCCAGGCGCAGCTCAAGGACGGCACGGTCGACCTGGCGCTGCGCGACGTGCTGGCCCAGTGGCCCACGCAGCAGATACTGAAGAAGTCCTGTGGCGGTGCAGGCGGCGCAGGCCAGCCGGGTGCCCGGGGCGCGCAGAAAGGCAGCCGGCCGGATGCCGCCGCCGTCGAGGCCTGCGTGGATGCCAAGTCGCAGGCAGCCTGGCTGCCGCAGGAGCCGCTGGCGCTGCGCTCGGTGCAGGGGCGGCTGGGCGGGCAGACCAGCGACCAGGGCTTTCGCTTCTTCACCGAACACCTGGCGCTGGAGATGGGCGATGGCCGCCACTGGCCGGGCGGGCGGCTGCAGGTGGAGCATGCCTATGCCCAGGATACGCAGGGCAAGCTGCCCAGCGAGACCGATGTGCAGCTGAGCGGCATCGACATCGCCGCGGTGAGCGCGCTGGCCCGCGGCCTGCCGCTGCCGGCCGCGCTGCGGCGCTGGCTGGCGGACTACACCCCCTCGGGCACCGTGCGGCAGGCGGCGGCGCACTGGCGCGGCGACATGGATGCGCCGCAGGACTGGCGCGCCAAGGCCGAGGTCGCGCAGCTCGCCATGGGCATGGGCGCGGGCCATGCCAGGGCCAGGCCCGCGCCGTCGGCGCCAAGCTCCACGCCAACGCCTGCACAGTGGGGCCTGCAGGGGCTCGATGCCACGCTAGAAGCCTCGGCGGCCGGTGGGCAGGCGCGGCTGCGCATGGGCTCGGGCGGCGCGGCCGGGGCGCTGTACCTGCCCACGGTGTTCGAAGAGGCGGTGCTGCCGCTCGACCAGCTCGATGGCGAGCTGCGCTGGACGGTGGCGGGCGATGCCATCCGGCTCGAATCGGACAAGCTCAGCTTCGCCAACGCCGATGCGGCGGGCCAGGCGCGCTTTGCCTGGCATACCGCGGACGAGAAGCGCTCGTCCAGCGGCTCGCGCTTTCCGGGCGTGCTCGACCTGTCCGGCCAGCTCAGCCGCGCCAAGGGCAACCGGGTGCACCGCTACCTGCCACTCACCATCCCGGCCGATGCGCGCCACTATGTGCGCGATGCCATCAGCGCCGGCGACGCCAGCGCGGTGCGCTTCCAGCTCAAGGGCGACCTGCACGACATGCCGTTTCGCAAGCCCGGCTCGGGGGGGTTCCGCATTGCGGCGCAGGTGCAGGGCGTGCACTACGCCTATGTGCCGGCAGCGCTGCTCCTGCCAGGCGAAAAGCCCTGGCCGGCGCTGTCCCAGCTCTCGGGCGAGCTGCTGTTCGAGGGGGCCTCGATGGAGGTGAAGAATGCCCGCGGCATCCTGGACGGCAACGACAAGATCCGCGTGGAGCAGACCCAGGCGCGCATCGCCGATCTGGAGGACACGCGGGTGATCGTCTCGGCCCAGGCGCGCGGGCCGCTGCCCGACATGCTGGCCACGGTCAAGCGCTCGGAGATCGCGGCGCTCACCGAGGATGCCATGGCGCAGACGGTTGCCACCGGCAACGCCCAGCTGCAGCTGCGCCTGGACCTGCCGGTGCACCGCATGCACGACGCCAAGGTCGATGGCACGGTGCAGCTGGCCGGCAACGACATCCATTTCCATCCGGATGCGCCGGCGGTGGCGGCGGTCAGCGGCGCGGTGCGCTTCTCGGAAAAAGGCTTTGCGCTGCAGAACCTGAAAGGGCAGGCGATGGGCGGCGAAGTGCTGCTCAGCGGCGGCATGGATGTATCCAGGCCGCCGGCCGACAGGCTGGATCTGCGCGCCACCGGCCTGGCCACCGCCCAGGGCCTGCGGCAGACGCCGCAGCTGGCGCCGCTGACGCAGCTGGCGCAGTGGGCCGACGGCCAGGCCCGCTACGAGCTGCAGCTGGGGGTGGCGCACGGCCGTGCGCAGATCCAGGTGAACAGCGACATGCAGGGCCTGGCCTGGCGGCTGCCCGCGCCGCTGGCCAAGCCCGCGGCCGAAGCCTGGCCGCTGCGCTTCGTGCAGCGCAGCGAGGGCGAGACCGGGCAGCGCGAGCGCATCGAGCTGGATCTGGGCGCGCACGGCGCGGTTGCCTATGTGCTGGCGGCCGGCCAGGGCGGCGCGCAGGCGGGCGCCGGGCAGGTGCTGCAGGGCGCGATCCGGGTGGGCGAGGGCCCTGCGCTGCCACTGCCGGCCCAGGGAGTCGCGGCGCGCCTGCGCCTGGCTCGGCTGCAGGTGGACGATTGGCTGAAGCTGGCCGAGGGGGGGGGGGGCGGGG